>JAKYXN010000340.1 GCA_022538095.1 Puniceicoccaceae bacterium K14
ATGGATATTGAATGGACTATCATTCCGTCACCCCATGCAGTCGGTCCGCACAATTTGTGTGATGTCCTAGGAAATGGTCACACTATCGTATTCCATCGTACGGAAGGGCCCATTGATGAGAATCTTCGTCCGATCGTTGTGACGGGAAGTAATTCTACGATCAGGAATGAAACGGAGTATCCAATCATTCTTGAATCGACGGCTACTGGAAATACAATCATCAGCGTCGGGCCTGTAACTGACAATGGTTCTGACAACGTCATTTGCGATGATATAGAAGAGTGCGGAGATGCGAATTGTGGCGGAGCCGATCCTTTTTCCG
>JAKYXN010000341.1 GCA_022538095.1 Puniceicoccaceae bacterium K14
TGTCCTTGTTTCGAGAGCGCTACGACGATCGTTTTCCAGCGATCGGCAAGAGCTGGGAGAGTCGTTGGGAACAAGCAAGACCCTTTTTCGACTATCCAGAAGACATCCGCAAGGCGATCTATACGACCAATGCGATCGAATCGCTAAACAGCTCTTTTCGCAAGATCAGCAGAAGACGAAATCTGTTTCCCACAACCGAGTCCCTTTTCAAGCTATTCTATTTGGCGCTTCAAAACATATCCAAAAAATGGACGATGCCGATCCATAATTGGACTGGAGCTCTGAATCGATTTACCATTGAATTCGAGGAAAGAATGCCTC
>JAKYXN010000342.1 GCA_022538095.1 Puniceicoccaceae bacterium K14
CGAACGCCTTTAGCGAATCGAATTTATGGTTGTAGCTTAGAGGATTTTGGTCCTTTTTGTAATCACGATTTTTTTTGCATAGCCGGTAGTTTCGTAAGGGACTGCCGGCACTCCAACTCAAAATGAAAGAAGCTAATCCCAAACTGCCGCACAGCGGCTTAGTTCAACCATCGCATTGAGTCAACGCGGACAAGCCGCGCCGACTCATGTGGACGTTGGCCGCGCTCGCGGCCAACGGATGGGCGGATTCCCATCCGCTTGCCGGCACGCGCTCCGCGCGCGCCAACAAGCGGAAGCAAACAGCTGCGCTTCGCCGAAACT
>JAKYXN010000343.1 GCA_022538095.1 Puniceicoccaceae bacterium K14
ACCAAAGCGTCGCCATCGGGATCGGAAAAGACAGATGACACATCGTACTGCCAAGACTCACCAACGGTAACAGTATCATCCAACAAGCCCGAACCTACCAACTCGGGTGCAGAATTGGATACCCCCATTTCCAAGACAAGCGATGGAGCAACGCTTCCTCTAGAGGAATCGATCACCCAATACACGCGATCGCCTTCGTTCACACTCGGACTCAAGCGAATGAAAATGTAATCGCCCTGCGTAGCTCCATTCGCGTACTGAGCATTTACATACGCGGCAAACGCAGAAGAAAAATCAGACGATGTCGTGTGCACTCC
>JAKYXN010000344.1 GCA_022538095.1 Puniceicoccaceae bacterium K14
CGGCGAGAATCGCCTCGGCTGCGTTCTTGCCGCGGCCAAGACGCCAGTCGAAGCACACGTCTCCTTGCGGACGTCCGAAAACCCAATAGTAGCCTTGATGGCTTTTGCCTTTGCGATCCGAATCCAAGTAGCGGATCGGAGTCTCGTCGGTTTGAAGATAGTCTCCTGTAATCAAACCGTTGCGAATGAAGCGGTAGATTATCGAAAGCCAATTTTCGGCGGCGTATCCAATCCAGTCGCACATGCGTTGGCGGGAAACGACCACGCCGAATCGTTCACGAAAGATTTTTTCCAGACGATAGAGCGGCAAGTGAT
>JAKYXN010000345.1 GCA_022538095.1 Puniceicoccaceae bacterium K14
AGCATCACCTTGTCAGATATTCCACAAGGGGACGAACTCGTCATTTCATTCGAGGCAAAAACGACCAACACTGCCGAAGCCTTCACGATCGACAACCTCCAACTAAATGGAACCGCCGTAGGCTTGACAGATCGAAACATCGACGAAGACGACGCATTCAGTTTGGACGTATCTAGTAGTTTCACAGACGAAGACATCGGTGACACACTCACCTACTCAGCTACCCTCGAAAACGGTGCTCCACTCCCAGACTGGCTCACGATAGATTCCGAAACAGGCGAACTCTCAGGAACACCAGAAAATGGGGACGTCGGT
>JAKYXN010000346.1 GCA_022538095.1 Puniceicoccaceae bacterium K14
CGGCGAGAATCGCCTCGGCTGCGTTCTTGCCGCGGCCAAGACGCCAGTCGAAGCACACGTCTCCTTGCGGACGTCCGAAAACCCAATAGTAGCCTCGATGGCTTTTGCCTTTGCGATCCGAATCCAAGTAGCGGATCGGAGTCTCGTCGATTTGAAGATAGTCTCCTGTAATCAAACCGTTGCGAATGAAGCGGTAGATTATCGAAAGCCAATTTTCGGTGGCGTATCCAATCCAGTCGCACATGCGTTGGCGGGAAACGACCACGCCGAATCGTTCACGAAAGATTTTTTCCAGACGATAGAGCGGCAAGTGAT
>JAKYXN010000347.1 GCA_022538095.1 Puniceicoccaceae bacterium K14
TTGCTCGAACAAGGAGTCAATCTTCGACAGCTTCAACTGTATCTCGGTCACGATGACATACAGACGACCACGCTGTACACTCACCTGACGCCATTCGGCGAGGAACAGGGAATGAAACATGTCGAAGCCATCGACAAATTGACCCGGGCAAAGCGCTAGAGCGTCGTGCCATACGCCTGCCACCGTTATGCGGCAGAGCCTAAGATAAGCGTCGCCGACATTCTAATACGCAATCACAAAGCGTGTTTGAGTCGGCATGGCGACTCAATGCGCTTGGAAGAACGCAAGGCCCTGCAGTCCATTCTGACATGCCG
>JAKYXN010000348.1 GCA_022538095.1 Puniceicoccaceae bacterium K14
CGCCGTAAAGCGACAGCACTTGTCTGACCCTGAGCTTGTCGAAGGGGAGTTTGCTGGCGTAGGTGGATACGCGACCGGCGACCGGAGCGGACGAGTCAGACGACTCGCGGCGACAGCGTGGGCCCGCGACTCGGAGCCGCCACACTGTGTGTGGAGGACAGGGATCGGGTGGCCGCGTCGCCGCTTGCGGCGAAAGATCAGCGGCCGGGTCCCGGGGAGGAAGAGCGTATCGCAACTAGCATGACAGGCGGAACGGCTGGCGGGCTAGATGCCGCTCTGACGGGTGGGAAGCTGACTATCTAGTGTAGGCAATA
>JAKYXN010000349.1 GCA_022538095.1 Puniceicoccaceae bacterium K14
TCTGCTAGGAGGAGTGTTTGCCCCCATGGCTTTCGTGGGTTATCAAGCTTTCGCTTCACAGAGCCATAATAAGTTACGTGATAGTAAAACTTAAACCAAGGAGACAAACACATGAGGAAGAAACATATATACGTGGGCATGGATGTCCATAAGGAAACTACCGTTATAGCTTTAGCTCACGGTGGACGAAACGGCAAAATAGAAGACTTTGGAACCTATGCCAGCAGCATGCAATCGATGCGCATTGCTTTAGAGCGATTGCGTAAGCCCAACGTCCAACTTCACTTCGCTTACGAAGCTGGACCCACCGGTTT
>JAKYXN010000034.1 GCA_022538095.1 Puniceicoccaceae bacterium K14
GCTACGACGTTTATGATACTTATGATTTGTTTCGGACCAGCGAATCGCTCCGATCAATCAAGCAAAATCAGACGGCGCTTGGCATCACGCTTACGGATGTCGGCCCCAGCTTCGAGTATGTGCGTTGTGCAGGCATGATGAGCTTGCTATTGCCGATGCCTTGGAGACAACAACCGACTTCCTACTAGGAAGACTCCCAAAGCCGAAACGAGGAAACGGACCGAAAGGAAGTAAGCGTCATGCCACAGTGCAAGAGAACACAAATTGAGTAGTTGGATTTCAGAGAGAGATTCAACTTCGAGTAGCAGGGCTTAACCTTCCTGTAATGGAGGCGGTGTCATATTATAGATAAAACATAACCCCAAAAAACCTATACCTAGTAAAACATAACCCCAGAACCTTATTTTTTTTCCCTTCTCACTTAATATTCGATTTGGAACATACAGCAAAAAGAGGGAACTTTCACGATCCGCTTCAACCTTTAACTTTTCTTTATCAATACAACGCTGACACAAAACTAAAAGTGCAATTGAGGCGAAGCACAGAACAAACATGACTCCAGTCAGCAATTGCATTGTAGGGTCTAAGATCTCTTTTCCCATAATTTTAATCCACATGATTACCTCCTATAAATACTATTCCCCCGGAATAACGCTATCAATAGGGATTTCGCCTTCCACTATTTTCTTAGAAACGTCTCCAAATTTTGGAAACTCAATTTTACCAGCCCAACCTTCGCCTATGAAGATAGATACCTGATCGATGCCAGGCAAAAGATCGAATAAAATTTTGTCATTACTAAAATCCACATTAACTCCCCAAACACCTGTGCTAGGAATGCCAGCTTTAAAACCGAAAGCGTAGCCATTAGGATTACCATGAGATGGCAGAACAACGATATCTACACCTGTAACCAAAGCGATACCCAAAGCTGGAGACAGACCTATATCTCCTTTGATCGTTTCTTCATTCAAATCGACACTAAGCTTTCCTACAACTTGAACTGGAACTTTACCAAAACTTGCACTCCCTTCAAGTGTGGGTGATACTCTATCCCCTATTATATCTAGTACCTTTTGGTACTGGCTACTATCTTGCTGGTTACTTTGCTGGTCCTCAGAATAACTTTCAGTCGGGCTACCTGAACCAAAATTTTGAACTATTGGATTAGATGGGATTCCATCTAGATTGACTTTCGCGATTTCACGTTCTCCTCCTAATACTGGTCCAAATGTGAATATCACAGATCCATCATCCTGAATAAGCCCTAGGCCATGCTGAACATAGTCGCTAGATTCATCCCCAGTCGAAGCATCCCCAGTCGAAGCATCCCCAGTCGAAGCATCTGGCTCACTTGGAGTTCCAGCTTCTGAACTAGCAACCTTATTATCTCCGTCGTTATCACTCGTAGCCAATCCCCAGCGATCCACCCTATTAACTGAATCATTGCCTACGAAACGGTAGAGATTCGCTCCACCGGCTTCGCCGATGGGGTCACGAGTAAGGAAACGTCCCTTAGTTGGGTCGTAGAAGCGGAATCCATAGTAGACCAATCCACTCTCCTTATCGGTGTATTGGGTGGAGTAACGTATGGGGTTGTCCTCTTGATATGTTCCTCCCGGACCCGTATCAACAATGTTTCCAAACGCATCATAGGCGTACCAAGCTGCCCAATCGCCTGTTCCAAAATCGTTGAGCAAGCCGACTAGATTGCCACTTAGGTCATAAGCTGGAAAGTAGCCTTTACTATTGCCCCAATCTCTCTGGTAAATGAGGCCCTCAGCTCCGCCGGCTCCTCCTTGCACATCGGATATATCAGGCCCCCAGTGGAAAGACTTGGTAACCGAGCCTGATGAGTTGAGCTCGGCCAAGAGCTCCATACCGTTGTAGAGGAACTTGATGCTAGCTAACTGATTATCATCGTAATCTTCGACAAGCTTACGCACGCGACGGCCCATGTAATCGTATCGAAAAGTCATATAATAATTGGAGCCATCGTACATCGTCCTTATGCGATTGTTCGCATCGTATTGATAAGTCCAATCACCATCTCCGGTCAAGTTACCATCGGCATCGTAATCGAAATCAGACGTTGTGCCTCCTGTCGGCTCGATTTCGTTAAGGCGATTCACAGAATAAGATTTCGCACCTGAAGCATCGTCTTTACTCGTCCGATTACCCGCTGAGTCAAAGCTCCAATCATAAGTGGAACTCCCCATATAACCGCCCGAGCTTGAACCAGCACCTCCCGGGTAAGTGGTTCCTGAAGTGTTGCTTTGCCACCAATCAAATACTTGGCCTCTATCATCTATTCGCGTATGTTGTATGTAGTCAGAGCTAGAGCCATACTTGTCCGCCAATGAGTTCGTGCCATCGCTTCGGACATAGTAGGATTCGACCTGGTGTTGCCAAGTAATCACGTTGGCTTCGAATCGAGCTCGATTGGTACTGGACCACTTAACGTTTGAGTAAACGCGATTTTCACGCCAACTTTCGTAATTACGTTCCTGCTTCCAAGAACCGTGACTGACGCTTGCCACATGGTCGCTATTCGCAATATAGCCATAAGTGAAACTCTTGCTTCCGCCCGAGTAGCCCGCCTCGATACTGGAAATGCGACCGCTGCTATAATCATAGGTACGCGTCCAGTTTCCTGATGAATAGCTCACCCCACGATAGCGACCGGGCATCTTGTTGGAAGCACTTGCTTCGTATAGATAATTGAGATCGGAACTGTAATAAGACGGCAAGTCTTCTTTGCTCAATTTCAACCCGCCATCTTGATTATACTCGAAGGTACGCGTACCTGTATAATCGGATATAGTATTATAACGAGCCATACGATCGTAGGTGTATGATACGTCCGTAGTGGTATCGCTATGATTTTCTTTCTTTAGCTGTCCGGTAGCAGGACCATCATTGTATAGAAAGTAGGTGTAATCCGTATACACACCTCGTGACCAGGTGCGACGCTTAATCGCATCTAGCTCGTTGTAGGTATAAGTAGTGTCTTCGCTAGTAGTCGCAGTTCCAAAGTGGCGTTTTTTGTCTAACAAACCTGTTATCCCATCGTATTCCCATCCAACAGTTGAAACGTTACTACCAGCATCATTACGGTACTGGATTTGCTCCACCATCCATCCGTAGTCGTTATAATCATATTCGATAGGAAAAGTTCCACCACCGCTTTGCTTTGTAAGCTGATTTCGCCCGTTGTATTCATAGTTTAGTACCTCAGCCACGTAGGCAGGGTCGGTGTATTGTGTCAAAGTCTTTACATTATGCTTTGTTTCACTCTTGAGACGTCCCGAAGTATCGTAGGTAAACGCTTTTGCGGGTAGGTATGACTCATTGACAGCATCGTAACGCTCATTTAGCCCGGAAACTCGATTAGATCCAGAATGATAGTCCAGCCTGTTTTTAACTTCATTTCGCCCAATCTGGTATTTCGTTCGTCTGAGGTGATCGTACTCAACCTTACGCTCCACTCCGCTTTGACTTGTGGATTTAACAAGGAAGCCATTCACATAATAATTGTTGTTGGCCGTCATGAAGCTAGAGTCGGAAATAGACTTTTGCTGAATAGTTTCTGTAAGCTTGGCAACTGATCGATCAACCGTAACTGTGGTCTTAACTAAATTTAAATTGTAGTCATATTGGATTTCATAGCCGAATTGGTTGCTTCCCAAACCAATCTTTCGATGGACTTGACCCGCTAACACCCCAGCCTGGCCAGCCTCTGGGAATGCATACTGGAGTGTTTTATGCCACCAATAGCCACTTCCATCCTTGTAGTAAAGATAGGCATATTTGTTGATTCTGTCTGACGAAGAACCAGACGTTTCCTGCAATCCATCGTTGTCCGTATCGTAGCCTTCAAGTTTTACTCGGCCAAAATCATCGTAAGTATAACGATAGGGAGCGATAATATCGCTACTACTCGAATATCGGGTAACACGCCTTTTGTCCAACTGTCCTTTGGAGTTGTAGGAAAACAAGTTATAGCGGCTGTAAGACGTGTCTGTCGGCTCTCTTGTCCAGACGGTCCTTCCGAGCCAATCAAAGCGTGTTATATTCCAACCATCTTTATACGAGCCAATGGAGAACGACTCTAAGGCAGTCCACGTCTCTAATTGATTACTTGTAACTCTACTTTTTCGATACAGTGGTGTAGTGGCTGTTCCCTTTCTGTAGTTGAGGGTGCCATCCATGTAAAACACTTCTTCGATATCACCCCCATCAGGATTAGCGACCGTAACCTTGTCTTGAGAGGCATAGTAAGTATAGTTTATCGTAATGTCGTTGTTGTTTACATTTATATCAGACCCAGTATCGGGAGTGTGCGTCGTCATTCGCCCCGCTGTGTCGTAAGTCCATTCAGATACAATTTCCTCTGTGAGAGTATTACCATTGTCAACGTAGGTCCCTTTATCCGTTTTTTCTAGGATACGACTGGCTCCGTCGTAGACGAAAAATGTATCTAGTTGATCAATAGATCCAACAGCTGAACCGGCATTCTTCGCTTTTGACTTAAAATGGGTAATGCGGCCCAAAGAGTCAGTGATAAACTCCGTTTCCTTTCCTTCCGCGTCTTTGCTCCATTCAAGAAACGGTCCGTCGTAAGTGGCTTCATAAATAGTTTGAGAGATAGTTGAAGAACCGTTTGAATAGCTTTTGCGAGTTGAGAGGGTGTTTCTTCCAGCTTCGTCAAACGTATGGGATGTTCCTATCGCTGACTGTAACGAGCTCCCACTGTGGTTTATAAGTTCGCCTTCGAACGTCACTTGACCTAAATCGTTTACAGATTGGTATTGAGCAGTTGAATGAGAGTTTACCAAATACAAGTCTTCTATATCATCTCCCAAGTAATATGTCAGACTGCTTGCCCCGCCTGGATTGCTTTTCAATCCACGAATTTCGTACGCTAATAGGTAGGTTGGGTAAATACCCCCTAGGTTCGAGTAAAAGTAAGCATAACTACTGCGCGTACCATCCGCTCGAGTGACGGAGTAGGGCCTCCCTCTCTTATAAAAGGAACTGTGGTCTTCGCGGTAGTACTTGTATTCATTTTCTATATAGCTACCGCTGGCAGAATAGCTTTTGGTTGTAACTGTCGTAATCGAGCCCCCCGAATAAGTCATCACTTCTCTGCCTACCTGGGTTCCGTTTACGTAGGTTTTCTTGTCTGTGACTTTGGTTCGCTCGCTAGAGCCGTCATCTCCATAAGTGTACTCAACGCGGGTTCCTTCTTGAGTGTCTTCGAAGGGTGAATATACTTTGTTATACTTTCCTTTGTTATCAGTGTCATTGTAATAGGTATAGCGAGTATACCCCCCGTCAGGGCGCGTTACTTTCTTAAGGCGCTTGTAGGTACCCGCCCCATTTGAAGAACTGGTGTAATATTCGTAGCTGGTCGTTTGGGCGTTACTGCCTCCATATCCAACAATTTTTGTTAACAGCTCATCTCCCCAAGAATAATTCGCAAAAGTCTTTCTTACTTTAGTTGAAGTAACAAAGCTGCTTCCACCATTTTTACCCACTTCTGTGAGGGTATAATTGTTACCTGAAATCGATGTAGTTATTTTTCTGATTACATTTGAAGAAGTAGTTCCGGAAGCCCAATCATAGAGAATCCATTCAGTTTCTCCCGAGTTTCTGCTGACAACGGTTGTGTGCGAAACACTGTCTTGGGTTCGGGTGATTTTGAGAGAATCTGCATTGGTCCCGTCATTAGAGATTGCATAGGTTATGAAAGGAGTTCCACTAACGTTATACACTTCGTTTCCGCTGTTCCAGGATCCCATATCACTCGGTTCGTAGAAACGAATTTCATAAGAAGCACTTCCCGCACTGACAATGTCCACAAACGCTTCCGGAGCCAGAACTTGTCTCAGCGTCCCGGAATCCATTATTTCGGTGACCTCAGCGCTATCGCCTCCATAATACAAATCGTCAGGTGTCACTGAAAGGTCATCGAAATCTTCGTCCCTCAGCCAAATATTCCCAGCGCTACCTGCTCCCATTTGCCTACCTAAGCCTACTGACCACAGAATCTTGTGCGGATGTAAAGAAGAGGATACTCCAACGGGTTGCGACATTATTTCTGAATTAACTGTTATCCGAATGTCTCGAGAACCGCCACTGTAAACCTTAGTTCTCTCTATTAGGTCACTACCCGAGGAGATTTGAATACTATCTGCATTAGGAGCATCTAAAGTCAGCCAATCAACGTCGCCATCGGTGTCTATCTCGTAGGTTTTTCCCGGTTTCATATAAACCGTTTTTGACATTGTGTAATCTTCATCATTGAAGGTCACGCTCGTAGTACTCGCTCCATCATCGCCATAAAACGTTATCGACACAGTGTCGCTATAAGACTGGTTAGGATCAAAATTACGAGTAGTAAATTGAGCCTCAATTTTTACAGGGACAGTAACTGGGTTATCCATAATTTGTCCCGAAGATGAGGAAAGAAATGCGAACCAACTAATTACGACTACAAAGAGTCGAAAATGAAATCTACTTAATGTATTCATTATTCAGCCCCTTTCTGATTTCCTAATTCTAGAAGAAATTCCTCCTTATAGTCTCGTTTCAAACGTCGACTCTCCAACATTTGTTGTTTTGCCAGCCTGTATTCATATTCCCGCTTGATCTCCTCATCATCAGGATCTAAGACCGTAGCTGCTTCGTACGCCGACAGGACATCCGGAGTGTCGCCACCTAGGTTTGACTTTCTTTGAGCCGCCAGACCAATAGCTTTTGCCAATGCTTTGGCATACTGCTTGTCTTTGCCTTTGGCCTCGAGCTCAAGAAGCTTCCTCAAGGTCTTATCAACCGTATCACTATCTTCCTTACTATTACTTCCCTTTGCGGCTTTACTATTAAGCAACAAGGCAGCGTCTTTCGCAAAGACGCCATAATCTTTCTCCAAATCCGCAGCGACAATATCCACGAATTCATATTTTTCCCTAATTCCTACCTCCTGAGAAAAAACAGGTAAGTATAACAAAATGGATACAATAATAACAAAAAAACTCTTAGCGAGTTTGATGAAAGACGCCACTGACGTCATCAAAGTCAATTTTGGGTAGGACATGCTTTTTATTGAGTAAATATTAACTATATAACGCTCAATAGTACTTAAGCTGCAAGCATGCCACTTACAGAATTTACTTAGGTTTTTTGGCTAGATTAAAAATCTAATGTTTTACACTATACAAAAATAGTCTTAAACACTACAAAAGAGTTTTATATAACTATATATATTACCACGGGACGTAATTATTATAATGCCTTACTAAACCTAGGTGCTCATTTTGTTACCCGTAGGTATTCAATTAGCGTGCCTAAATTAGAGCAGCTCTCTCATAACAACCTAAGGAGATCACACAAGAAACTCCTTGCCGAGGTGAGATAATCTTCGTGAATGCTAGATAAGTCCAAAGATCCAGGACTACGGAAAAATAATCTATAGAATCCGTACCAATACTAAAAGATCTCGGACACGATTTCATCCCTACCGGAGCAATCCACACCAAATCACCTGGCGAGACATAACCTCTACTTCAACCCAAACGCCTCTTCCAATTCATCTATTGCGTCGTCACCCATTTCAACCATTCCGCCGAGAGTGGCAGCATCTATCAATGAAGACGCCGTAAATTCAGCCACTTCCAGGCGGTCAAAGGCTTCTAGGAGGCTGCTGCCCAGAGATATGATAGCTTCATTCTCAATCATCACCACAGGACTGTCTTTGCTGATTGTTTGCGAAACCTTTTCTTCATCCACGTATTGGCAACCAAAGGACAGCTTAGGAACGTCTCGCAACAAAATGTAGCTTTCTGGAATTGTACGGGTCGCAAACGGTTTGTCCGCTATGCAAAATGCAGTCGCGCAAACGGGTTGAGCTGTCATAATCGCATTCACCCAGGGATGGTCGCGGTAGATCTTCTCGTGCATTTTCACGGAGCGACTTGGGAGCTTCCCGGCTTCGCGTTTGCCATCCTCGATCAAAACGATATCGCTTGGCTCAAGCAAATGACGGTCAGTCCCAGTCGGGCTAATTAGGAAACGATCGTCATCCAACCGAGTCGAAACAACACCCTCTAGACTAGATACGAGAAAGTGTGAATACGCGCGTTTCATGATATCACACATAAACCGACGCCGCGTCTTTTCCGCACTCGAAATCGAAGTGGGTGTAAACTCTGGCAACAAATGTTTGTTTTGCTTACGCAACTCAACTTGGCCTTCAGTTAATTCGCGAACACTGCCCAATCGCTGTGCATTGATCGCAAGTCGTCCGCAAAACTCTAGTGTCTCAAATCGGCTAAAGGCATCCAACAAATCACTACCGCCGCAAACAACACCGTGATTTTCCAAAATCACTGATTCATTTCCTTCCGCAAACGCCCTCGCGATATTCTCCCCTAGCAGTTCACTACCTGGCAAGGCATAGGGTGCAAAACCAACATTACGGCAAACATCGTAAGCCTGCGGAATTGCCATGATTGGCGGCACTTTTCGCACAATGCTATAAGAGACGAGTGCATTCGGGTGGGCATGTACGATAGATGATAGATCAGGACGCGCTTCGTAGATCGCTTTATGAAACGGAAATTCCGACGAAGGGCGATTTCTGCCTTCAACGCTCCCATCTGGGTTCACCTTCACGATATCTTCCCAGGTAAGGGAACCCTTGTCTACGCCTGCTGGAGTTATCCAGATAGTACCGTCTTCTTCTCTTATAGACAAATTGCCGCCAGAAGTTGTAGTCATCCCGTGCGTGTAGATACGGTCCATGATACTAAGTAGCTGATCACGCGGGTGGATGTATTTTAATTTCATATTCATATTCTCTAATTAACTTCTAGATACAAAAAAGGAGCGTACCATGAATATCATCACAAATACGCTCCTTTTGACATTCAAACATAGACAAATTTTTATTCGACTCCCAAAATTTCCTTGAATTTCTTCTCTGCTTCAATCCAAGCATTCGAGTCGTTTGGTTCGAACACAGGTAGCTCGAAAGAGTCGTTAATGATCGTTCTCCCAGCTCGGATGCTATCAATATCGCCTTCCGCTTTTATCTGGGCCAAAATATTTCCAAGGCTACTTCCTTCAATCGGGCCGGCAATCACACGACAGCCAGTCGCGTCCGCCACAAATTGATTAATAATCAAATTCTGCGAGCCGCCTCCGATAATGTTTATCGTATCGTATTGAGTTCCTGTAACCTTCTCCAGCCCAGCAATCGCTTCGCGATAGCTGAATACAAGACCTTCAAAAATAGCTCGTGAAATCGCAGCTGGATCTTCTGTCACTTCCTGCCCAGTCTCCTTGAGATACGCTCCAATGCGCTCTAGCATTTTGCCAGGCTTCATGAAACGTCGGTCATTCGGATTGATGAACAACTTAAAGGGCTCAGCATTCTCCGCCAAATCGGTCAGTTCGGCATAACTCAAGTTCACGCCTTTCGAATCCCAATCTCGCTTGCACTCCTGAAATATCCAGAACCCACTGATGTTCTTTAGCAGACGAGTTGTTCCTTCAACACCACGCTCATTGGTCAATCCAGACTCACTCGCGCTTTCAGTCAAAAATGGTTCGTCGCTTTCGATCCCCATCAAAGACCATGTACCTGAACTTATGAAAATCGATTTATCCGAAGAAAACGGACAAGACGCCACTGCGGCAGCCGTATCATGTGATGGAACCGTCACCACCTTCAAGTCACTTGCTCCTATCTCAGATTGAATACTCTTCGTCAAAGGTCCCAAGACAACGCCTGGTTCCACCAAAGACTCAAAAATACCTTTAGGAAAGCCGAACTCGAACAATAGCTCCCGCGCCCATTCACCCGTCTTCGCATCGAGCATTTCACTCGTACTCGCGATGGTAACTTCGTTGCACGCCACCCCACTCAACCAAAAGTTGATCAAGTCAGGCATGAATAATAGATCACCCGCTAGCTCTAACCAACTATCTCCCCCCTTTTGCTCAGCCAACAACTGATAAAGCGTATTGTAAGGAGCTGGTTGAATACCGGTAGCCGCATAACGCTCTGAAGCGCTTATCGTTTGATTCGCCTCTTCGATCATACCTTCCGTGCGGCTGTCACGGTAGCAATAAGGCACTCCCAACAAACGCTTCCGCTTGTCCAAGAACCCGTAATCAACCCCCCAAGTATCAACGCCAATACTACGAACATCGTCGCCGTATTTTTTTATTGCAAGAGCGAGGCCTTCTTTGATCGAGGACAGGATGCCGATAGATTGCCAATGCAGACTTCCATCTAAGTCAATGGATGGGTTGTCAAAGCGATTTACCTCTTCGAGCGAAATCTTGCCATCTTGTAAAACGCCAGCAATGACCCGGCCACTCCCAGCGCCAATATCTGCAGCTAAAAATACTTTTCTCGATCCCATTGTAAGCGGCAATCCAATACTTTAAATACTCAAACCAAGTTGTCCAAACGCAACTTCACGCTCTTCAAGCAACTCCTTATTAGAAGCAGCAATCTGCTCCTTCGCATACTCAGAAAGCTTAACCCCTTCGACAACACGCCACTTACCTGCTCCGTCCACACGGATTGGAAGTGAAGTAATGATGCCCGCTGGAGTACCGTACTCGCCATTGGAGACGACACAAACGCTGTGAATTTCTCCACGACTCGGGCTGCAAAGATCACGCACGCTGTCTACAACAGCATTCGCAGCAGAGGCCGCTGAAGACGCTCCACGGGCCTCGATAATTGCCTTACCACGTTGTCCCACAACAGGAACAAAGGTATCGCGCAACCACGCTTCGTCTTGAATCACGTCCATAACTTTCTTACGGCTGATTTTAGCGTTTTCGAAATCCGGATACATTGTTGGGCTGTGATTCCCCCAGATGCAAAGTCCTGTCACTTCTTTAACTGCGACACCCGCCTTTTGAGCAAGTTGTGTCTTCGCACGATTCTCATCCAGACGAGTCATGGCAAAGAATTGATCGTTTGGAATACTCGGAGCGCTCTTCATCGCGATAAGAGCATTTGTATTACATGGGTTTCCAACAACCAATACGCGTACGCTTGGCTTCGCATTGTCGTTAATCGCCTTTCCTTGACCAACGAAAACCTTGCCATTGATACCGAGAAGATCTGAACGTTCCATTCCCGCCTTACGTGGCACTGAACCAACGAGCAAAGCCCAATCAACATCCTTGAAACCGACGCTCAAATCGTCTGTTTGCACGATTTCCGTCAAAAGAGGAAACGCGCAATCATCGAGCTCCATGGCAACTCCCTTGAGAGCCTTCATGCCTGGTTCGATTTCGATAAGGTTCAAGGCAACTGGCTGATCTGGACCAAACATGGCTCCAGAAGCGATACGGAAAAGCAATGCGTATCCAATATTTCCAGCCGCCCCAGTCACCGCAACGCGGATGGGTGATTTTTTGGAAGAAAACGAATTCATGATCGTAACAGTTAAGCTCCTAGTTGTTTTTGAATTTCTGCTGTTATTTGTTTAACGACGGCCTCCGCATCGTCAACGCTTGCCGAAGGCTGGTGCTTGCAAGAGCAGTCATCGCCACTCATTGAACAAGATTCCGCGCTGTAGAAACCTGGACGGAATTCTGAATTGTCGCACAACTCGCACTCCTTCCACTCGGAACGCTTATCATCCATTCCAAGAGTCTTACGAAGCTCGATAAGTTCCTTAGCTTCCGATCCCTTGATTGGCTCAAGTGGCTTGCCGAGCATCGACGCGACCCAAACAGTCTTACAATACGCCTCGGTGTTTTCCATCTTCCAGTAAGCATCCTCAATATCCTTACCCCAGCAAATTACACCGTGGTTAAGCATGAGAACAGACATGTGATCGATCGCAACCGTACCGACTTCTGTCGCGTTTTCTGGAGAACCTGGCGTGCAGTACTTTGCCATACCCACTTCTCCCAAGAAAACTTCTGCTTCTGGAATCAAACATGTAGGTGGCTGAACCTTTGCAACTGCATAAGCCGTCGCGTGCGGTGGGTGAGCGTGGCAACAGGCCTTCGCCTTTGGCTGACGCTTCATGATAGCCAAGTGCGTCATGGCTTCACTTGTACGCTTTAGCGGTCCTGCGATTTGGTTTCCATCAAGATCGATGAGAGCCATGTCGTCCGCCTTCATGAAACCTTTGCTGATCAAAGTCGGCGTACACAAAACGAGGTTGTCTCCTACGCGAACCGTTAGGTTGCCGCCGTTACCGTCAGTAAACTCACGTTCCCACATACGCTTACCCATTAGGGCCATGTTCTCACGAACGCGTGTGACTTCAGGTGAGAAATAGAAAGCTCGGATTTCGTCCTTGGTCTTTGGATCGCTACCCGGAGTCCATTTGTATTCATGATCCGGAATCACTGGCTCGCCAAAAAGTTTATCGTCTCCCATAGTCGCATTCACATTGCCCTTGGATGGAGCCGCTGCACGCTTGCCAGAAGACTTGGCTAGCTCGTTCAATCGATCCTTAGCCGATGGGGTAAGAATCGAGCCTGCGGGGATTGCCTCCGCTCCTTTTCCCTGGCTTGCCAGGGCGTCTATGTCACTTGCTGTGATCACCTTTTTCATAGTAAAATTCGTTTATTTGAAATTCTTTGAGTTCTAAATCTAATCGCCAAAATAATTCACTCGTTCGACGATTATCGCATTGTACGCGTCGATTGGAATTCTCTCTTCGAAAGGCAACATCGCCTCTCCGCCTTCTGTAAAACCGACAACATCGCCATTCTTCGCGCCCAAGCGGTCGTAGACCACAAGGCTCGGATCATTCGATTGCTCGTCGCTATTCGTATCCGCAAACTGGGCCTTGCTCATCGGCTTTACCAAAATCCAACGACTTCCCTCTAACTCGGAAAGCGCATGATTGAGTACAACATTACCGACTACCTTCCCAAACCTCATGCTTCGTCAACCTCCACATCATCGATGATCCCCATTACGACATTGCGCAAAGGAATCTTCGGATCGTTCGTATTCGCTTCAGCCGCATCGCCATCCGATACCACTAACACGGTGTTACCTGCGCCAGCTCCGAGCCAGTCGGCAGTCCCAATCACCTTCCCCGTGCCATTGCCTTGGTCGTCCAAGACTTCGCACAAGAGGAGCCGTACGCCATCCAAGCCTGGATGGCACACCGCTGGAACTATGTTACCGACTATACGCCCGATGATCATCGAATAATATTCAAGTTATTGACCATTACGCAGCGACGCTTACGCGTGAATGTTTGCGTAGTGACAATTCCCTCACCGGTTGTCGTTGCAATTGAGAAGTTTGAGTAGCCTTGACCGCCAATTCCAAGTCCGGCGATGCTTGCCCCGTTCTTTACGAACAAAGTACAATCCATCTTCTGACCCATCTTAGTCAAGTTGTCCAAATTCTTGGAGTGCATGATCGCTGAGTGACGGAAGCCATGCTCTGACTGGAACGCCAAATCGATTGCTTCGTCTACATCGCGCGTTCGCACAACTGGAATCACTGGCATCATTTGCTCTTCTTGAACAAATGGGCAATCTGCATTTCCATCACTGAACAACACCATAGTGCTGTCAGGACAACTTGTACCGGCAACACGAGCGAGAACAGAAGCATCCGCTCCAACGTAGTCGCGATTCAATACAGGATGTGAGCATCCTCCGCCGTCTTCCTTGTAAGTAAAGACTTCACCGGACAATTTCTTAACCTGGGAGCCAGAGAGCATATGAGCCCCGGCACGCTTAAATGCCTCCATGAACGCTGAATGGACTGCGTCCACAACGAACACTTGCTTTTCACCAATACAAAGCAGGTTATTGTCGAACCCACCACCGAGGATAATTGCTTCCGCAGCTTTGTCTAAGTCCGCAGTCTCGTCGACTACAACTGGAGGGTTTCCTGGACCCGCGCAAATAGCGCGCTTGCCGCTCTGCATCGCTGCATTCACAACCGCAGGTCCGCCAGTCACACACATCAAATCGATGTCGCTAGACTTACAAAGGTCATTGAAGGAATCGAGGCTCGGCTGCTCAACGATACAAACCAAGTTTTCGATACCTGTCGCCTTGTGAATCGCTTCATTGAAGTAAGCCACTGCATCAGCAGCGCACTTTGCACCACCTGGGTGAGCATTGAAAACGATACCGTTCCCCGCAGACACCATAGAAACGATGTTACCCGCGATTGTTGGCACCGAGTGCGTCACTGGGGTAATCGCCGCCACAACGCCAAACGGGGCATACTCTTCGAGCATGATACCGTTGTCTCCACTGAGACCATACGGTGTAAGCCATTCGATGCCTGGGACATTCTTAATTCCCTGAAGCTTCGCAATTTTGTGCTCCAATCGGCCGATCTTCGTTTCGGCAAATTCTAGCTTGCCCCACTCATCGGCTTTCTCCGTACAAATCTGTTTGATCAAGTCAACGATCTGAACGCGCGTTTCGATACCTTTTTCGAGAAGTTGAAAGTGTCCCTTTTGAGCTGCCTTTGCCGCTTCTTCTGCCGTATCAAATACACCCATACGTTTTGTTGGGCGTGAGAGGATCGCGGGACCAGATGAGCCATTTGGTTGGCCTTCCTTGATCTTCGCAAGAACCTCGCTAACAACTGCTGAAATTAACTGCTGATTCATGATTTATCTCCGCTATTATATGCTTTCTCGCCTAGGACCTGTACAGAATCCACAATACCGATGACTGATGCATCGATTGGCATGCTCTTGAGGCCGGTCACCTGTCTGGCTGAACTTCCTTGAGCGAAGAGGATCACCTCTCCCACTCCCGCGCCGAGCGTATCCACCGCGACAATCGTGTTGCCTCCCTCCAAGAACTTGCTTGGATTTTTAGGATCCGCAAGCAAAGGACGAAGCATCACAAGTCGACTACCCACAAGAGCTTCCTCTTTTTTGGTAGATACAACTTGGCCTATGACCTTAGCTAAAAACATGGCGGGCTATTTTGCAGTTTTGCGTGCTGTCTTTGCAGGAGCTGAAGGAAGAACTGTCGCCAATCCGTCGCTTGGGCGAGCGATAACGTGAGCGCTCAAAACTTCGCCTACAGACTGAGCTGCTTCAACACCAGACTCAATAGCTGCCTTAACTGCTGCTACATTGCCTTCAACTGTTACGCTAACAATAGCGCTACCAACGTTCTTCAACGGACCTGTGATTTGTACATCCGCTGACTTTAGCATCGCGTCTGTTCCAGTGATAAGAGTTGTGAGGCCCTTAGTTTCAAGAATTCCAATTGCTTGTTTCATAATAACTATTCGATTTTTATTTTTTAAATTTTGCTAAGATTACGCGTTCACCGCGTGAGCTAAAAAACGGCCTGTCTCGCGGGCGACCACAAGTTCTTCATTTGCCGGGATTACAAAGACTTTGATCGCGCTGTCTTCCGCGCTGATCGTATTTTCTTTTCCGCGAATTGTGTTTTGCTCCAGATCCAGCTTTAAGCCGAGCCCTTCCAAACCGCTACAAACGCGTTTTCTAATTTCCGTATCGTTCTCTCCTATGCCTGCAGTAAACACGAGAGCGTCCAGCCCTCCCATTTCCAACATGTAAGCCCCAACGTAGTGACGAATACTATACACCAATGAATCAATCGCTAGAGCAGCATTTTCATTGCCGCCTTCGATCGCCTTCCAGATATCGCGAATATCGTTGCTTTCACCAGAAAGACCTAAGAGGCCCGATTCTTTGGTGAGTTGACGCTCCACTTCCTCAAGGCTCAAACCTAGCTTTCGCATCGCATAGCCAATCGCCATTGAATCAAGATCACCCACACGGTTGTTTTGAGGCAAACCGCTTTGAGGACTCAATCCCATGCTGGAATCCATTGCTGCCCCATTCAAAATACCAGTCACAGAACTGCTTCCGCCTAAGTGGCAAGAAACAATGCGTAGTGGTTTTTCGGGCTCAAACGCTTGTGAACGATCTTCCTGATAAAGACCACGCACACGATCTGCAATATCATCACGACCTAGAAGTTCAGCAGAGCGTTCTGCGATAAACTTATGGCTCGCTCCATGAAAACCGTTGCGGCGAACACCTGCATCGAACCACGACTGAGGCACTGCGTAACGGCGACTTGCCGGAGCTGCCCATTGGTAGAACGCAGTTTCGTACAATGCTACCAAGCGAGCCTTCGGAAGCACTTGAGAGAATTGTTCGATTCCGTTCGCATAGGCCGGGTTGTGAGCCGGAGCCAAATCTGCCGAAGCGCGTAAATCCGCAATCACCGACTCATCCGCTGCAACGCAACCTGTCTTGTCCAAGCCAAGTACAGTCTTGAAACCAACCGCGTCGATTTCATCTGCGGACTCGATGAATTCCCCTTCCTTCATTTTGGAAAGAGCATCGCGAATTACTTCCGCATAATCAGTGACACGCTCGTAGCCACCGCGCGTCATGGGCTTGAGACTAGATTCATCCCCCTCGAACAAGCAGTACTTGAAAGAGGTCGAACCCAAATTTGCGACGAGTATTTTCATTACGAGACGTTTTGGAGAAACTTAATAAGAGGTTTCGAATACGAACAAAAGACTACTTCAAGAAGTCTCCGACGTTAGAAAGGTCGTCGTGTGGACGGGCAATCACTTGGATCGCTGCAACTTCGCCGATACGGCTTGCTGCTTCCGCGCCAGCGTCAACCGCTGCCTTGATAGAGGCTACGTCACCAACGAAGAACCCACATGCAAGACCACTGCCAACTTTTTGCCAACCAGTCATCTCTACGTCCGCAGCCTTAAGAGCTGCGTCGCTCGCTTCGATCAAGGTCACAAGACCTTTCGTTTCAATCATTCCTAATGCTTGTGAAGCCATTTTAGTAATTTCCTTTTCTGTAATTAAATTATTGATGCGAAAACCGCTTAGAATCCAAACTGCTTCAACAAGTCAGCATGCGGACGCGCGATCACGTTTGAGCTAATTAGCTCGCCTACTCGAGAAGCGGCTTCCGCTCCTGCCTCAACAGCAGCCTTAACACTGCCAACGTCACCTGTAACGATGACGGTCACAAAGCCAGCGCCGATCTGAACTTGCTTTACCAGTTCTACACCTGCTGCCTTGGTCATTGCATCGCTAGCCTCTACGCTGCCAACGAATCCCTTGGTTTCTATTGTACCGATTGATTCACTCATGATATTTTTTATTTTAGAAATTTAGTAGTTAAAAATTAGTTACTCTCTGTGTCACCTTACTTGGTGAGTTCAAAGATAGAATCTCCGCTCAAACCGCATGCGTTGCCCTCATCCGTGTCCAAATGAACTTCGAGTTTGAACTCAGGCTTCACACGCACGTAAATACGATCAAAGGTAAGCCCACATTCGCCGAAGACTTTCAGCTTCATGAAATCCTTGTCCTTCACTCCGTAATGAGCCGCGTCTTCCGGAGACATGTGAACGTGGATTGCCGCCCGGATTACTCCTTGGTCCATCTTGAAATAGCCCTTCGGCCCCATCAACATGCAACCAGGCGTACCAGCGATATCACCCGACTGACGAACAGGAACATCGAAGCCCAAAGCACGAGCATCCGTATACGCCAATTCAATTTGGTTGATATCGCGACAAGGCCCGAGAATTCGTAGATTTGAAATCACACGACTTCGAGGACCTATCAAAGTTACCGTTTCCTTAGCAGCATATTGACCTTCTTGGTAAAGCCACTTCACCGGAGTGAGTTGGTGCCCCTTGCCAAAAAGCGCATCAACCGCTTCTTGTGTTATATGACAATGCCGAGCGCTGATATTAACCAACAACTTGTTGGGAGCCGACTCGGATTTAGCGTCGAGCAGACCCAACTGACGATACACGCTTTGGCGAACAAGCTGCTCGATCGAAGAAGAATTTTGAGTATTTTGCATACTTATCGAGGTATTAAGACCATGTGGTTTATTTTGGGTTTCTCAATTTTTCTTTGACTAATCAACCATAAAAACCAATAAATCCAAAGATATTCCCAATTTTAACAACATATTATGATCGCTGCTAACCGACATCAGATTATCCTAGACCTCATTGAATCACAGGGCAGCGTGCGCACAGTCGACCTTGCGGATAAGTTAAACGTCACCGACGAAACCATCCGCCGCGACCTCGAAAAACTTGAGCAAGACAGTCTCCTGCAACGCACTCACGGCGGCGCCGTTACGAAACAGCACCTAAACAAGGATCGATCCTTCGAAGAACGGAGCATTCAAAACATCGACGCCAAACGCGTCATTGCCGAAGCCGCTGCGGCACTCATCAAACCTGGCGACCGCATTTTTCTCGACGCCAGCTCCACCGCACTCCAGCTCACTACTTTTATTAGAACGATGAGTGATATCGTCGTGCTTACGAATTCCGCATTGGTAGCCACTGAGCTCGCCAAAAACGACGCCATCGAACTCATCATCGCCGGTGGGCTCCTAGACAGGCAATCCCAATCCTACATCGGTCCCGCCGCAATCGGAACGCTGCGCCGCTATAGAATAGACAAAGCCTTCTTCTCTGGAAACGGGATCGACGAAATGAGCGGCATCAGCGAAGTCAATGACGCCCAAGCTCATATTAAGGAATTCGTCATCCCACGCTGCGGAAAAGCAATCCTCCTTGCAGACCCCACCAAACTTGGCGTTTCTTCCACTTACTACTTCGCTCAATGCGAGCAAATAAATACCTTGGTTACCTGCAAAGACGTTAACCACCCCATTCTCGACAATTTACAAAACAAAGGCGTTCGCCTTATTTCCGCCGGATAGACCTTATCCAATTATTCGTTAAGCATAATCCCCTGTTTTCAACACAGTGAAAAGTCCAAACCAAATTCAAGACCCAGACGTTATTCTAATCGGCAGTGGCATCATGTCATCCACGCTCGGCGCCATGCTCAAAAAATTGGATCCAAACCTGCGTATCCAACTTTACGAGATGACAGAGGAGTTTGCTCAAGAAGCCTCCAACGGTTGGCACAACGCAGGAACCGGACACGCCGGCATCTGCGAACTTAGTTATACCCCAGACTATGGACCAGACGGGGAAGTAGATGTCGCCAAAGCAATTGAGATATTCCACCAATTCGAGCACTCCAAACAGTTCTGGGGATACGCCGCTCGCTCGGGCATGATCGAGAATACTGACGAGTTTATCAACCCCGTCCCTCATATCAGCTTCGTCTACGGGCAAGAACAAGTCGACTTCCTTCGCTCACGCCACAAAGGCATGCAAGCTCACCATTTCTTTGAAGAAATGGAATTCACCGAAGACCGCGAAGTCATTAAAAAATGGGCACCGCTCCTCCTTACAGGGCGAGACGACACTCCAGTCGCCGTCACTAAAATGGACCGTGGAAGCGATGTAAACTTCGGAGCCCTCGCCGGCAAACTCATCAAGTGGCTCGGCGAGCAAGAAGGCTGTGGGTACGCAACCAGCCACAGAATCACAGACCTGACAAAACAATCCGACGGCCGCTGGAAAGTAGCCGTCAAAGACCTCAAGACCAACGAAAAATTTAGCACCACCGCCAAGTTTGTATTCATAGGAGCCGGTGGCGGATCCCTTCCACTTCTACAGAAAGCAGGGATCGACGAAGCTAAAGGCTTCGGCGGATTCCCAATCGGTGGACAATGGCTCATATGCGACAAGCCAGAAATCGTTGAGCAACACGTAGCCAAAGTTTACGGCATGTCACCCGGAGCTGCCCCAACGATGGCCGTTCCTCACTTAGACACTCGCATCATCGATGGAAAGAAATCACTCCTCTTCGGCCCCTACGCAGCGTGGACAACAAAGTTCCTTCACATCGAAGGCAAGATGACAGACCTCCCAGGTTCCATTAAATTAGATAACATTGGATCCCTCATAAAGGTCGGGCTGCACAACATTCCACTCGTACGCTACCTTGTTCAACAAGGTACCCAAAGCATGACAACACGCATGGGAGAACTTCTCAATTTCTTCCCTGACGCCAAAGAATCCGACTGGAGGCTCATCGACGCCGGTATCCGCGTACAAGCGATCAAAAAGGAAGACGGCGACGCCGGGATCGTCCACTTCGGTACAGAGGTATTGACCTCAGCCGACAAATCAATGTCAGCCCTCCTCGGAGCCTCTCCTGGGGCTTCCGTATCAACAAATATTATACTCGAAGTCATCAAGAAAAGTTTCTCAGACGTTCTCGCCACTGAGCAAGGCCATGCCAACATGAAAGAGATGATCCCGTCCTACGACGAAGATCTCACTAAATCGGACCTAGCCGACCGCCAACGCGACCTTAGCGAACAAGCCTTCAAGTCACTAAATTTAATATAACCAATAACAAGCTTAAGGACTTCATCGTACATTTGCCTTAGTCAACTAGGGCTTGGACACAATTGAATCCAAGCCCAGCATAGCGAATACAAAATAAGCTGAATCAAGAAACTTGAATCCAGCGAGAACCTCTTTTAACAAGCAAAATTGTTTGGTTAGAAGACATAGCAATATTTATATGTCCAATTGTATAAATATCAGAATTGTCCTCAATTGTAACATTGCCCTGCATACTCGTCACATAAAGCTCTTGTCCGTCAAAACCATTTAAGAAATTTTGCACCAAAAGTGAAGACCCCTCGCTAAAAAACACTTTCTTCAGGTTTTCGACATCAGGTGAACTTCCACTTAACTGCACAAAGCCTTCCTTTATAGGACGTTCGTAGAGACATGTATCAGCATCATTGAATGAAACTTTTTCGGTAATCCCCGAAGTTATATCTCGCACTACTGAATCTTCCTGATCATCCAACCTAACGACTGACTGCCCCTGATTAAATGGCACTATAATCCGCTCCACAAGAGCCTTAGAGCCTTCCTCTAGTTCTACTCCCTTGGAAGACGAACTGGCCAACTTATCAATAAAAACATTTCGTATCGTAACACTATCAACTCCCTCAGCTTGTATTCCATCAAACGGCCTAGTCCCATCACCAAGATGATTTTTAGCAGTGATATTTAGCAACTTCGAATGCTTGTAACCTCCTGAAGGCATTGAAACAACCCTTCCATCATAGCCGTCTACGCACAAACCATCTATCAATACTTCGACGCCGTCAGGTGGAGGATTATTGCCCGAAGAAATATTAACAACGCCAGTAGTAGACCCCGGATCCGTTAAAACATCCTCCACAAAAAGATCCCGGAGCGATATAGATCCCTCATTAGCTGTATCCAAAGAAATATTCACAGGATTGCGAACACAACCTTTTCCATAGAGACCAATAATACTGGCAAACGACGCTGTACCATTTAAGTAAAGCATGTGCCTACCATGCGATGCATGGCTTGAGTTGTCCCAGTACAGCTGGCTGCCAAAGTTTCTTTTTGCTGAGGAATTGATCCCGTAGCCATACTGAGCATCAACACCTAAAGTACGGCTCATCTGAATGTTGTTAAAAACAAAAGTTTCGCAAAGATTTGCATGTATATTTGTATACCACCCATCAAGGCTAACATTTTCTACAACAAAGAAATCACACCCTTCAGCTCGCAAAGCCCTATGCAAAGCATTTCGCGAATTTAGATCAGCGTTATCAACAAGCTTACCACCGGAAAATGAAAAATAACTACTAACAGCAGTATTAACTCCATAATTAGCATCAAATCCGTCATCAAAAATCAAGGTACCTTCATTTTGAATTGCTAACCGATCAGAGGTAACTGTTAAAGTTGTATTCACAATATAGTCACCAGCGGGTATAAACAAGCTCGAGATTGATTGGTTAGAACAACAGTCCAAAGCTGCTTGAATCGCGCTTGTACATTCTGAGCCATCGCCAGATGCCCCAAAAAAAGCTACACTCAATTTCCCTGAGTATTCTCTTTTCAGACTTCCCGAGGTTCCATCATTCAGCTTTATAACAGTCCCACTGTCTTCAACATCGGTATTGCCCGCAACCCATTGAAAGGACCCCTCTCCTCCATCCATTCGATTTGTATGCCCATTAACAAGGACGATATCCCCATTTGATAAAGTGCTGCCATCTATCATTTCTGCGGCACTAAAATTTTCTACTTCTATTATCATAATTATACTAAGAGTTGAATGTTAACGATTAAACGCCCAATCTAAGAAAAGAATCAAAACTCATTGTTCCCTTAGGTGACTCTAATTACTAACACCTTCAACTAACCGCACTTAGCAAAATCACATTCAATTCCATCAATTTGAATTAGAAACAAAATCTGTCGTCACGCGATGGAGCAATGAATATGGAAATAACACCTGCATTGCCAACATAACCGCAGTGTAAAGCAGAGAAGACCCCATCCTGACAAATCCTAACATTGATTGGCAGGTTTTAAATTTGTATTGGAGCTCACCTAGCCCAGGACGACTTTAATCAAATTATTGATTAGGCTTAGGAGCTCTTTTCCGAATCAGCCGGAGAATTGATTTCCCAACATTTCCACTACAAATTTTTCGAGTTCGATCAAGCCCCCTGAAAAATTCCCTTAACAAAGCAAAAAGTAATTTCGGAAATTCAACTACCGCATGAGAACTTTTAACTACTCCCAATCAATTTCTTGAGTCTCGAAATCGATCATTCCGAAACTGCCCTTGTAGTCCCAAACAACCCAAGCGATATCGTGCTTCTTAAATAAAGTCCCTAATTCTCGGTAGTAACGCATTCGAAGTTCATCACCCACAGTTGAGAGGCAACCCCATTCACCGCAACAGACTGTAAGACCGAGGGACTCTGCTACTCGCAGCGCTTCGACAAAATCTTCTTCAATCACTTCGATGGACCACTCTTTGTCGGAATTATAGTCCTTCATTGTCTCCATAAAGCGCCTCATCAAAGTTCTCTTCGATTCGAGCTCCTTCCTCATTCCACAGTTCGATCTCATCAATCGGTATCCGCAGGTGATCAAACCCTTGCGCTTCTAAAAATGTTGCAGCCAACTCGGAAAAAACAACCTCCCTAGCAGGGTGACTGGAAATTGTTGGCTCAACCAGTGGCTACTGTTAACACCTCGGTTTATGGAAAAACCAACTTGATTTAAGTGCAATTTAATGCAATTTACTAGTGATGTTTTTTCGAAGCCTATCCATTACCACCATATTTCTATCGGTCCTCACAATCCCAGCCATCACAGAAATAGAATTGGAAGATTGCATCCTAAAAATCGACAGTAAGGCCTTCAATATCAAAGGCATTTGTTGGAATCCTGTAATAAAGGGATTCGACCAACGCGAAGGATTGGCATTTCGGACAGGAAGCCCCGCCTACGATCTAGAATTTATAGAAAGAGATCTAAAACTAATTGCCAATGCAGGTTTCAACACTCTTCGACCCTACTCACCCATCACAGACCAGGCTGTGCTAGAATTAATCGAAAAATATGAACTAATGGTTATCGTTCCAGTTCTGAATTTTCACGAAGTCACCGACTTCAGAATACGTTTGTTAGTAAAACGCCTCGCCAATCACCCAACAACGCTGCTTTGGGAAATAGGCAACGAATGGAACTACAATAACTTCTACAACCCAAAAGGAGAATTCGATAAAAGCCTAGAACGTATCCAAGAGACCATATCGTTAATTCGCTCCACTGAAAATCGGCTCCCGATCTCAACCAACTACGGCGAACTACCGTCAAAAGAGACAGTAGAAGCACTCGATGTAGATATCTGGGGACTCAACATTTATCGCTCTGATAATTTCCGCGATCTTTTCAAAGATTGGAAAGCGCTTAGCGGCAAACCCATTTACCTGGGTGAATACGGAGCCGACGCTATCGACAATGCAAACGGTGACGGACGCTATTCTCCTGAGGCACAAGCCCACGCCGTCAAAGTACTGACTCAGCAAATTATGGCTCAATACTCCTCAAACGGAAAAGGCCAGTTGCTCGGTGCGGCCCTATTCGAATTCGCGGACGAATGGTGGAAAGATAAAAATGGCGATCCCGACGTACATGACATTGGCGGCATCGCTCCCGGGGGTGGACCGTACCCAGATCTTGAATTCAACGAAGAATGGTGGGGCATAGTTGACATCGATCGAAACCCACGACTCGCCTACCAGGCAATAAAGGACCTATACTCTGAAAATTAATTTTCACCCCTTAACTAGGTACCGTCAACGGCCTACCATTGCACTGGGGATCCAGTCCCACGATATACGGCCCTGCTCGTTCCGCCCATTCTTCCGCTGTGGGATAGGCCGAAGCGCCGCTACCAAAGCACCCTTGCAGCATCTCTGTATTTATTATTCCAGGATTAAGAGCTGCAACTGATACTCCCCGAGGTAACTCCTGAGACATCGCTTGGCTTAAGCCTTCGATCGCCCACTTCGTCGCGCAATAGGGAGCTACGTCAGGCGACGTCGAGCGACCCCAACCCGAGCTTAGATTGAGCATTATTCCGTTACCCCGTTTAATCATCACCGGAGCAAAATGACGTATGCAATTCGCAACTCCCTTGATATTTACATCTACTACACGAGAAAACTCTTCGACGCGCACTTCCCACAACGGAGCATTCGCATTTATCAGAGCCGCATTGTTAAGCAAAACGTCAGGGCATCCTAATGCATCCACGACGCCCTTAGAAAACGTGGCCACTGATTCATCATCCGCCACATCAACAACTCTAAAAAAGGAGCGTTCCTCAGGAAAGCTTTTCTGCAGGTCTTCGACCGCCTGCTCCGTTCGACCAAAACCAGAGACAACCCACTTTTTCTCTAAGAACCAAGTCGCCAACGCTCTACCCAACCCTTTGGTACAACCAGTTATGCAAATGTGCTTTTTCATGACCCTATCGATACTAACAAAGCCACTGATACGCACGCAAAAATTCAAACGCTAATCAGCTATATACACACAAACACCTACGGCGTGCCGAATCCATCACTCGGGCACACGCACTGTTTCTCCAAAACCCAAGTCTTACCATGAAATACAAAATCGTCGCCGCTTTTAACTACATCGTATTCGTAATATTTATACAAACATCCAATATTCCTTACGAGATTACCGGAAGGATCGAACGATACGATCCCGGGCTAGATCAATTTTTAGGACCTAAAGCAGAAATAGAAAAGCTCGCAGACGGTTTCGATTGGTCCGAAGGTCCAGTCTGGGATTCAAAGAACAACCGTCTCCTCTTTACCGATGTTCCTCAAAATACAGCCTACTCTTGGGACGAAACCATTGGCATTGCGATCTTTTTGAAACCAAGCGGACACCCCGAAGTGAAGGGCGAGGCTCGCCGGGAGCGAATGGCCTAGCCTTTTCACCCGATGGGGACCTCGTACTTTGCAGGCATGGCGACCATTCCATCGCACTGTACAACGATACCACCGAGACGCTCACTCAACTCGCCAACAGTTTCGGAGACCTCCCTCCTTAAAATTTCAAACATGCTAAACTCGGTATAAAACGCGTATCCAATTAGCAAATTGCTCACCCATTCTGTGAATTCCGAGCAATCCGTGGTTAAGAAATTAATCACTACCTCAGATAAAAGAGAATACTCAGAATTGGCGTTAACGCACCAGGGAAAGAAAAACTCTCGTTAAATCCTTAAGATTGGGATTGAGCCACTATTGACATAAGCTATCCCTTCTTTTCTTCCAGTTCAGATTTAGGACCGTTATCAAAGATAACTTTCACCCAGATACAATATGTTTCCAGAAAACCCTTCTTTTCATTCTCATCACTCGCCAATGGGGGCCCTAGCCTCTTTCACTTGTGGAGCCCACGGGGCCAAAGGAGGAATGGGCCTCGAACTATCCGCCGCCTATCCTGGCGATGTGTCCATCGGTTACCTAGATGGTGAGAATACGCTTAATTTACTCCCTCTTTTCGGAGACGCCCAAGGCTCCGAAGCAGAGCGTTATGTCGAAGGTGCTGAGGGTACCACCGGTAAGATGCGCGTCTTGCAAGATATCAAACGCGAATACCTTTGGGCAACTGATCGTATTTCAGGACCGGGTGTGACCTTTGAAATTTTCACCCCAACCTTTTCTATCCCCAATCCGGAAACAGCAACGCCTACCGAGTTGGCATTTGCTAGCTGCCCAGTGGTTCATGCGTCCGTCACTTTCAAAAATACGACTGACGCTCCAATCCGTGGTATTTTCGCCCTCGGCATCGATCATCGCTGGAGCAGCCTTGGAGACCGGACTAACGAAACTATTGTAGGAGCGATGAGCCAAGATCAAGTTGGCTTTGCGACCGATACAGAAGGAGCTAGTTGTTGGATGGATTTCGATCCGATCTCAGCGATGAATCGCAAACACTCTACTCCAGAGTTCCTCCTCGGACCAACCGCTGGCCTTGAGATAGAAGTACTTCCCGGAGAAGAAAAGACGATTGAAATCACTCTCGGCTTCTTCAAAGCGGGTTCTGCGACCTACAACCGCTCCATGTCGTACTACTACACGCAGCATTTCACGAATCTGTCCCAAGTACTCGAATACGGAATTGCAAGCAGAGAAGACTTCATGGAACTCGTGCAATTTCGCGACAAAGAACTCGCGGCCGCCAACCTCAACGACGAGCAAAAATTCCTAATTGCCCACGCAACCCGCAGTTACTATGGCTCGACGCAATGGCTTTGGGACGGCACAAAGTCCGTTTGGGTCGTAAACGAGGGCGAGTATCTCATGATGAATACCTTCGATCTCACAGTCGACATGCTATTCTTCGAAATGCGCTTCAATCCGTGGACAGTTCGCAACGAACTCGAGCAATTCGTCGACCGCTACTCTTTCTACGACAAAGTATTCGACCCCAAAGATCCGGATACACTTTACCCAGGTGGCATTTCTTTCACGCACGACATGGGCGTCATGAATCATTGGAGCCCAGCCGGCCGCAGCTCCTACGAAGTGGGTGGACTTGATCGGGCTTGCTTCTCGCACATGACCTGCGAACAGCTCACCAACTGGGTCCTCTGCGCTGGAGTCTATCTCGCTTACACCAACGATGAGGATTTCCTCCGTCGCTACCGCCAAACCTTGATCGAATGCTTCCGCTCACTACAAAATCGAGACAATCCGGATCCCGCTAAACGCGACGGAATAATGAGCTTCGAATCCTCTCGCACAGAAGGAGGAGGCGAAATCACGACCTACGATTCTCTCGACCATTCACTCGGGCAATCTCGTCGAAACATCTATCTCGGTGGAAAGATGTGGGCTTCCTACGTCATCCTTGAAGACCTCTTCCAACAAAGCGGACTCGATGACCTTTCAAGCGAAGCCCAAGCTGCCGCTAAACTCGCAGCCGATACACTCACCGCTGGATACGACGACACGCTTGGCTTCATTCCCGCGGTTCTGGAGGAAGGTAACGAAAGCGCCATTATCCCAGCAATCGAGGCACTCGCCTATCCACACGTCATCGGCCTCACAGCCGCGACAGATTCAGACGGCCCCTACGGCGAATACATCAAGACACTCAAGAAACACTTTAAGCATGTGATCGATACACGCATGTGCCTCTACGAGGACGGCGGTTGGAAACTCTCTTCATCAGCAGACAACTCGTGGATGTCAAAGATTGGCCTCTGCCAATTCGTCGCTCGCGAGGTACTCGGCTTCGAATTTGGCGAAGATCAGCTTAAAGCTGATACAGCCCATGCGCGCTGGGAACGCGAAGGCTCCAAACTCTCCGCTTGCTCAGACCAGTTTCACTCCGGTATCGCCAAAGGCTCCCTCTACTATCCACGTATTGTCACCAACATCCTCTGGCTCGACGAGCAAAAGTAAACTGGATACGCCAGACCACGTCACCTTATGGTGAAAGCCTTCGTACAGTCACTCAAGACCTGTAATTGAAAGACATGGCCGCTTCATAGAAAGCGGCCAGCTAGTAGGAATCTCAGTTCCCAAACATCGCAATAGAGTATCCAGATATCTGTATGCTCAATAGACGAGAAGGGCTTTCTTATACTAATTTTCTATTAGCATAAGAACGTAAATTCACGCGATTAAACTACCCCAAAACGACTACGATCAGATTATCGATCAAACTCCGCAATTCTTTCTCTGAATTTGCCAGACTTTTGAAGCCTTTCGTCGAATAAGCAATAAGGTGAGCGACATCATTCGCAGAAATCCCTCCAGCCAATGGGCGCTTCCCCAGGATTCCCACAATAAGTTTTTCAAATTCCTTTAAGCCAATGGCGAAGACCTCATTGGCAAAACAAAAATGGGTCTCAGAAAACTCAGCTGATTTCGGTGAATTGTGGATCATTTGAAAAGGCTCGATTACCCAAACATCAATCGCCTTCCGCAATTGAACGTCAGCCCCTTCCTTCGGATTCATCCCCTCCTTGATCCTGCATAATGCATCCTTTTGCCAAAGATCGATTATAGAAATGAAAATCTCTTCTTTATTTGCGAACTCTTGATAAAGCGTGGGCCGCGACACGCCTACCTCTTTAGCAATATCGCTTAAAGTAACCTTCTGAAATCCATATTGGAGGAATAGCTCAAAAGTGGTGTCTATGATTTTTTGCCGTCTTTCTGAGCTCATCTGAATTTACAGTTGACGAATTTTGTAAACTCGTCAAGTTGATTTACATATTACATTTTTTGTAAATTTGTAACAAAGCTGAGAATTTAAAAAATCATGAATGCCGCCACCCAAAGTAACGAAAAACCGACTACAGATTTTCCAATCTTACCGATTGCACTATTCATCCTTACTTGGATTGGAGCCTCTTGGTTCACTGTTGGGGTTTGGTTTCATCCATATGTCCCTGGAGGGTGGCTGGCTTTCGCAGCTTCACTTGCACTCGTTTCCATCCCATTAAAGAGCCTACTAAGTGGGTTTTCCGGAGAAAGTTATCCCAATGCAAGGGCACGACTCTTTATACAACGTCCCTTCTGGTATGCTATGCTTTTCCTCCCCATCATAGCCATCGGAACTCTCGCAGGAGCAACCATAGGACTTCCTTTTGGCGAGAGCTCATTATTCGCTCGATGGAGTGTGGCTCTCACGCTTCCAGGACTTCTAATCATCGCCATTATAGGCTGGCATCATTCTCGCAAACTTGTCCTCAATCAATTTGACGTAGCGCTTCCTCGGTTACCAAACGAATTTGACGGGCTTAAGATAGCTCAAATTTCAGACCTGCACGTCGGCCCGCATACATCGCAGTCACATATGACTAGGATCAAAAAAGCGGTCATGCAGCAAGAGCCGGATCTAGTCGCAATCACCGGCGATCAAGTCGACGACTTCTCCCAAGATGTCGAGCATTTCAACGACGCCTTCGCGGAACTAGAAGCAAAACACGGCGTATACGCTGTACTAGGAAATCATGACATCTACGCGGACTGGCATCCAGTCAAAAGAGGTCTCGAGCAAGCAGGCATACGCGTCCTCCTTAACCAATCAATTTCAATCAAGAAGAATGGGAAGCGCCTATGGATAGCAGGAACAGGCGATCCCGCAGCAAGCTCGAAAGAGCCATCGCAAGCCCCTGACGCCCCCGATATACAGCGAACTCTCGAAGATGTTCCGAGCAACGAACCCGTTATTGCCCTTGCGCATAATCCTGCACTTTGGCCGGATCTCGTTAAACGCCAAGTAGATCTCACTTTGAGCGGACACACTCACTACGGACAATTCGCCCTCCCGTGGTTTGGCTGGAGCTTAGCATCTCCTTTTCTCGAGCTCGCTATGGGTTTCCACAAACGAGAAGAATCCAAACTTTACATACATCCGGGGACAGGTTTTTGGGGAGTCCCAATCCGCTTCGGCACGCCATCGGAAGTCGCGATAATTACTTTAAAGTCAAATTAACTCGCCCCTCTTTCACAACCCGTCAGCCAAGATATTTAGAACTCGGAAAGCTCGACATCACTAATATCTCTATATAGGGATAAGCAAAGACGATCTACGTGTGGGTAGGTTAACCGCCCACCCGATCTCATAACAATCGAAGGACCCTTTCTTCATGAAAATACGCTCGCTCTCCACCACTCTCATCGCGTTATCAAGCCTCGTTACACACTTGGTCGCCCAAACGAATAAGGCAGAGGATGCCACTCATACCATCGCGATCATCAAAGACGGCGATTCCCAGTATTTCGACGAAGCAGCCAAAGCATCGTTCCAAGAGTTACAGGCTCTCGCCGAAGGGAATTACACTATCGAGCAAAAAAATTACAACGCAAACTACGACCCAGAGCAGGTAAGCGCCTACCTCGAAGAAGCCCTTGGCGACCCATCCATAGATCTCGTCTATGCCGCCGGAGTCATAGCGACCGAACGCGCTGCCAACCTCGAAGAAGATCAGCGAAGCAAGCCCATCCTAGGCGGGGCCCTACAATTCAGCAACATTCGAGGAAATGCGATCTCCCCAGACGGAACTTCCCGCCTAAGCAACTACACATTTATCACAAGTCCCCGTCGTGTTTCCGCAGATATGAATCTACTGGCTCAGCTCTCGGACAAGCCCACGCTTTCGGTGCTCATTGACGAGCGACTCATTCCTGAATTGCGTGATATGCCCCAAGCCAAAGCAGAGGTCGAAGCCGCTCTCGGAAAAACTATCAAATTTCTCTCCGCGACAAACAAAGCCGCAGAAACAATCGCTCAAATTCCACAAGACGTCACCGCCTTATACGTAACCCTAATGCCACGCATGAGTGTCACCGAACGACGACTTCTCTATCAGGGACTCACCGAAAAAGGCATCCTAACCGTAACCATGAACGGCCATATCGATGTAAAACTCGGGGCTCTCGCAGGTCTCGCCACCGATTCAAGCCAATCCATTGCGCGACGCACTGCTCTCAATATTCATCAAATGCTTCAAGGAGTGAATACAGAATCTCTTCCAGTTTACTTGCCAGTTTTTGATCGCCTCCTAATAAACAACGAAACCGCATTCGCAATCGATTGGTCACCCGATTACGATACCTCGCTCTCTGCCGAATTCCTTGGGCAACAGTCCCAGTTAGCTAGCGAATCCATGACGCTCGTTCAGGCGATGAAAGCCGCAGCGGAAAAAAATATCGACGTCGTCATCAGTCGCGAGGATCAAGCCGCCACTGAATACGATATTGACATTACCCGCGGCCAGCTCCGACCAAACCTAAGCGGTGAAGGGAGCCTTGCGGGAGTCCGAACATCCGACCGTATCAACACTTCTTCTACACCGACGATTGCCCGCAATCATAGCCTCGGCCTCCAGCTCACACAAATTCTCTTTAGTGGCGAAGCTTGGAGTGGATTACGAGCTCAGCAAAAAACCGCTGAAGCCTCCCGTTTCCTAACCCAATCCTCCGAACTCGATGCCATCGATTCAACCGTTGACGCTTACTTCAACTACCTCACAGCAAAACGCCTCGCCGAGATCGAACGCGAGAATCTCAGTCTCACTGAAAACAATTTTCAACTCGCAAAACTCCGTATCGAAATTGGGGCTGCCGAGCCGTCGGAATCCTATCGTTGGGAACAAAGCGCAGCCAGTGACCGGTCCACCCTTATCCAACGAGAAAGCGATCGAGCCAATGCTCTCATCGAATTCAATCGCCAGATAGGCGCCCCGCGAGAAGCCCTCTGGACACTCGAAGACATCGAGATTGAAGACGACGAACTTTACTTCATCGACGAACAATTAAACCCGCTCATCGTAAACGCTAAAGACTTCCGAGATTTCGGTCGCTTCATACAAGCATTCTCAGTCGAAAACGCCCCCGAGCTTATCGCCTTCGATCTCCAACTCGCCGCTCAAGGCGGGCTTCTGAGACACTCCGAACGCCGTTTCAGACCGGATATCGTAGCTTCTCTTCAATACGCCCGAGTGTTCCAAAGCAACGATTTTGTTTCCAGTGATTCGCAAAACGAGGCCACCGCCGGTATCTCCCTTTCCCTCCCTCTTTTCGAAAGCGGTGGACGCAAAGCGGAGGTATTCAAAAACAAAGCATCCATTCGTCGTCTAGCAGCAGAACGCGAAAAAGCTGTTCAGCAAATCGAGCAACGCTCACTCACAGCGTTCTACAGCATTAGAGCCGCCCATCCCAACATGCGCCTCAGTCGCGCATCGTTGGAAGCTGCCGAAAAGAACTATCAATCTATTCAAGAAAAATACTCCCAAGGAGCAGCCTCGATACTCGACCTACTCGATGCCCAAGAATCCCTCCTTTTACAAAAGCAAGCGGCAGCCACCGCCATCTACGACTACCTCAAAGGCATTCATCAGCTGCAACGATCCATTGCTTGGTACGAGTTCGACAAGAACACCCAGGAAAAGCAGGAACTCGCCGACCTCTTCACTCAATTTATTTCCAGTGGCGAGACCACTCAAAACACCGACTCCGTCCGCAAGCAAGCACGCTCAGACGCGCTTAAAACCATCGAATCTAGCCTACCTTAAAAACTTGAACATCATGAAGGCCTACTTAATCCCATCTACTGCTCTGACACTGTTGCTCACTTTCACTAGCTGCGACAAGCAAACGACAGAAGTTGCCTCTGCGCCTCGACCCGTATTCGCAATTACGGTACCTGAGCCGAGCTCCACTCTGCAACGTTCCTTCTCAGGTCAAATCTACGCCGCCGAAGCAGCTGCCTTGTCATTCGAGGTTTCTGGTCGCGTCACCAGCATTTACGCGAAGCAAGGGCAACGCTACGACGCCGGCGACACACTCGCAACGCTCGACGCAAGCGACTACCAGAATAACCTAAACACAGCTCAAGCAAGCCTTACCCAAGCCGAACAAGCCTTACGACGCTTACAACGCCTTTTCGAAAGCGGCAATTCCAGCCAAAGCCAACTCGATGAAGCGATCGCTGCCGAACAATCCGCCCGAGGCAACTACGAACAAAGCCTCAAAGCCGTCGAAGACACCACCCTTGCAATGCCCTACTCCGGCATCATCGCTACAGTCGAAATCGATGCCCAACAAGTCGTATCCACCGGACAGACAGCCATGACCATCGAAGGAAGCGGACCAATGGAATTTGAATTTGGAATCCCAACCGACGTCGTCAACAAGATCTCCAAAGGCCACTCAGTCTCCATCGAAATAGGCGACCTAGAAGGTCGCAGTTTCCCTGCTACAATTTCTGAGATTTCGCCTGGTATTCAAGAAAACACCACCTATGGCGTAACCGCCCAAATGGATATCGCAGACCCCGCATTCCGAAGCGGAATGGACGGCGAGGCCACTATCGAACTCGCCAGGGCAAATGGAGGCACTTTGCAAATCCCTCTCATTTGCGTCTTTTCAAGCGCCAACGAAAAACGCTTCGTTTGGATTGCCCAATCTCAAAGCGACAATACCGCAACAATTGAAAAACGCGAGGTGTCGGTCGGACAACTCGAAGCAAACGGATACGTTTCCATTTTATCCGGACTGAAAACGGGCGAGCACGTCGTAAGTCGAGGCGTCAATAAAATACAAGAAGGTCAAACCGTACTACTAAAAACAGAAGGATGAATCCGGCAAGTATCGCTCTCAAAAACAACCGGACGACTCTGGTAATCTACGTCCTCTTGCTTCTAGTTGGACTATCGACCTACTTTAGCATTGGTCGACTCGAGTATCCAGAATTCACAATACGTAACGCCCAAATAATGACATCCTACCCCGGGCGCTCATCGGTCGAAGTCGAACAACAAGTCAGCGACCCGCTCGAACGAGCGATCCGCCAGATGCCAGAGGTTAAGGAAATCACATCAACCTCGAAGCCTGGCATATCTATTCTCTCGGTAGAACTCGAAGAAGACTACTTCGATCTCGATCCTATCTGGCAAGACATGCGAAACAAAGTCAGCGCCGTGGAACTACCCGACGGAGCGAAAAGCCCCCAAATCAATGACGAAGTGGGCGATGTCTTTCCCTACGTTTACGCTCTCACTAGCGATGGTTTTACTCCCAAGGAAATGCTCGATCACGCCGAAGACATCCGCGACAGACTTCTCGAACTCGACGGAGTGGCAAAGGTCGAATTTCATGGCGATATTGAAGAACGCGTTTTCCTCGAATTCTCCAGTAGCGAGATCGCTGCCTACAATGTCTCGCCGACCCAGATTTCCCAGCAACTCTCCGCCCAAAACACTGTCGCCTCCAGTGGTACGGTTCTCGCCGGCCAGGAACGCTTAGACCTCATTACGCTGGGAGAATTTGACAGCCTACAGGAAATCGCCGATTACCGACTTTCCACCGGAGGGGCTAACACCGTGCGCGTATCGGACGTAGTCGATGTTAAACGAAGCTACATTGATCCGCCATCATCAATTTCCCACTACAATGGCGAACGGGCTCTTTGCATCGCCATTTCCATGGTCGAAGGCCAGGACGTTACCAAAGTAGGAGCTGAAATCGAAGCCCGCATGGAGCAGCTACAAGCGACCCTCCCAATCGGCTTAGATATTGAAACGATGTTCTACCAACCGATATACGTGAGTAAGTCCATCAAGGACTTCATCGTAAACCTCGGGCAGGCATTCGCATTTGTCGTCATCGTAATGTTTCTCTTCGCCGGTCTACGCATTGCCCTAATCGTCGGTATCCTTGTCCCCTCCGCAATTTTGATAACATTCGTCTTCATGCCGACATTCGATGTGCAGCTAGAGATGATGTCCATAGCGGCCCTAATCATTGCTCTTGGCCTTCTTGTCGACAACGCGGTAGTAGTCACAGAACAAATACTTGTCCGCCAGAGTCAAGGCATGGATCGACTCAAAGCCGTCACTGAATCGGTTAGCAATCTACTTATTCCCCTACTGGCTGCCAGCGGGACAACGATCGCAGCCTTCTCCACCATCGCCCTTTCACCTGGAGCCACCAGCGAGTTCACTTATAGCCTGTTCGCGGTCATCACACTCACTCTTTTGGCTAGTTGGGGCCTATCGGTCACCGTCATCCCGATGCTCTGCTACTACTTTCTCAAGCCACTCGAAAAAGACACCTTGGTCGGGCGCGCCTTGAATAGCCTCTACAAACCCTATGAAATCCTACTTCGAGGAATAATCAAGACACGTTGGCTCTATCCAATCAGTATCCTCGTCCTCACGGTTGCAACAGGTTGGACTTTCAAGTTCGTACCCAACATTTTCTTTCCACCCAATGAGCGCGGACAATTCATAGTTAACTACGAATTACCACTCGGTACCGATATTCTCGAGACGGAGAAAAGCGTACGGAATTTTGAACAATGGCTCATCGAAGAAAATAAAGACCAAGTCAAAAGCGTTTCCACTTGGATCGGCAGCAGTGGTCCGCGCTGGTATCTCTCACTCTCCACTGAATCCTCAAAACCCAATTACGCATTTCTATCGGTATTGACCCACACGGAAGATCCAAATGACGTGGCCGCGTTGATCGAGAAGGTCCGCCAATACGGTGATATGCAGTCGGTAGATGCGCGCGTAACCCCTTCTGCGCTCGAAACCGGTCCACCTGTCGGCGACGCCATCCAAATCCGCCTCTATGGAAGCGACATGGACACTCTGTACAGGCTACGCGATGAGATTGCAACTACACTCAGAAGCGTAGAAGGTTGCTACGACATACGCGACGATTGGGGGGCCTGGACCAAGCAAGTTTCCATCGCGCCCGATCCGGTGCGTTCTGCTCGTCTCGGCTTAAGCACGCAGACGATCACAAGTGCCGTCGGGCTTCAGTTCTCAGGCCAAACCGCCACCAACTACCGCGAAGACAACAGTAGTATTCCAGTGGTTTTACGCTCTCAAGAAGACTTCCGCGAAAGCCCAGATCGCCTTGCTGATCTTCCAATTTTTGACAGCTCCTATGGAAGCATCCCCTTAGGACAGGTAGCAGACGTCGCCATCGAATTCCAGCCGGGCTCTATTTTGCGAGAAAACACAGAGCGGGTGATGACTATTAAAGCGAAGGTTCTCGGACGTTATTCAAGCGAAGCTCTTGCTGACATCCAACCCCTTATCGCAGATCTCAAAGCATCCGAAAAATGGTCTCCAGGCTATAGGGTTGAATACGGCGGCGAACAAGCAGAGAGCGGCGATGCCCAAAAGAACTTGGCATCGGCGATGCCTCTATCTCTGTCCATCCTAGCCCTCATCCTCATCGCTCAATTCAATAGCCTACGTCGCTTCGCCATCATTTGCCTCACTCTTCCGCCTATGTTAATTGGCGTAGTGCCTGGCTTACTACTTACAGGCTCTTCTTTCGGTTTCATGACCTTGCTCGGGCTCATCGCCTTGCTGGGAATTATCGTAAACAATGCCATTCTGTTGATAGACGAGATCGACTTACAGCTCAAAGAAATCGATTCACTAAAAGAAGCCATCATCACATCCTGCAAATCCCGACTCCGCCCCATTGTCTTGACCACTTGCACCACAATCGTCGGCCTTCTAACCTTAGCCATCAGCGGCGGCGGCATGTGGTCATCCATGGCCTGGGCTATGATCTTTGGGCTCGCTTTCGCAACCGCACTCACACTGTTACTTTGTCCCTCTCTTTTCTACCTCTTTTTTCGCCGGACCTACCCCGAGAAGGAAGAAAGCAAATCCATAGAAAATAAAAGTGAAACGCCAGCTGCCGAAGACGATTCGACTGAATGAGGTTATTTTCTAGATACAAGAGCCTTTTTCTTTTTCTAGCGATATTAGTCGTTTTGCTGACTTCTCCCCTAATAGATGGAGAAGTTAGCCGATTGCCCAACATTCTTTTAGGAATCTTTTGGGCGGCTAGCATCGGAATCGGCGGCTATGCTGTTTCAAGAAGCTTTCAGTGGATGCTCGTTTACGCGGTAATGATCGGAATGGTCTTCCTGAGCGTTGCACTCGAATTTTTTATAGGTAAACATGCCGGCATCCAGACGCTTCAAAATTTTGGAGTGATTTGTATCCAGATTTGCGCTTTTTATGTCGTCCTCAAGTATTCGCTTTCCAGCAACGAAGAAGACGCTACCGACAGAACTCTTTGCGGAATCTGCGGCTACTTTCTCCTCGGCTTAATCTGGTCTCGCTTCTTTATACTCTTCCAAATTTTCGACCCTGGGGCATTCAGCCAGACAGGCTTGAAAGAAGGCGATTTAATTTACTTCAGTTTGGTCAACCTCACGACCCTCGGATATGGAGATATTACTCCAATAAATTCCTTTGTTCGAATCGTCGCCACACTTGAAAGCGCCTTCGGAACTCTCTACCTTGCTGTGATGGTCGCTACTCTCGTAAGCGAGCTCCGCTCCGAAAATTCGGCGAGGAGATAAGCCATTGTCGTAAACCAATAGGTTAAACACGTCATTCCCCTACTCCCAGCTAAACACCCATTACTGGCTAATGTTTCTATTTCTAGAAGTCAGTTTTGTCGGAAAGATGTTAAAACACTTAACCTGAAAGCCCTACATATCCATAAAACGGTTATGCATCTTTCATGAATTCGACCGTTATCATTTGATACGCTTTTAAAATTCGCGCTGTGGCCCAATTCAACGCCTTGCTCAGCACATCGAGTAAGGCGTAGAAATGGTCGAAAGACTCAAGATTTAAGGGCTACACCGAGTGCAGCCCCAACCCTTGCAATGCGAGCCGGTCATTCTCATTTATAAAATGACTTCAGAGAGAGAACTGTCGCGTTAGCAGTAACCTTTGGCTGTATACCAAAAATAGACAACAACGCGCTTCAAATCCTGACACGCTATTCAACGAATCAAAAATGCATTTTCGCTCCGAACAGAATGCGACGCCCCGAATCAATATAGGAAGTAGGAAGACCCGTTAGGGTCCTCTCCACCACCGCTTCATCCAGAATATTGATCGCTTCAAGCACTAGAGATAGATTCTCATTAATATTGTAAGTGATATTGCCATCGAGAACTCCGAAAGAATCTCTCAAAGTACCATCGCCTGTCGCTGACCCCGGATTGGTTAGAAAACCATCTCGCCACGTATAGGAAAGCCTCACCCCAACGCGCTCAGTCTCGTAGTAACTGCTCAGGTTGAAGTTGTTTTCCGAAGCCGCAGTCAGTTGTTCAGGGTCCGAATTATTGATGTAAGTATAGTTTGCCAAAAATCCAAATCCTTCAATCGGCAAGAAGTCCAGAGGCCGTTGATATGACACCTCAAAGCCCTTCACCGTGACTCCGTCTCCATTGACAGGTTCATTTATAGTGAATTCACGATCTTCGACGAAGGAAGTTCCATCGGATAGTAAAATTATTATTGGCAAATCAACTACAGATGTCTCGTTCCTTATGAGAGATATAACGTCCTTATAAAACAACGAGACCGTGAGCGCTCCATGATCGCCCATGTACCATTCTGTACTAATGTCGAAGTTGTTAGAGCGAAACGGGTCTAATAGAGGGTTCTGGCGGGTGATTGTGCTGTTATTTCCGTTTGCCGTCGCGATCGGCGATATTTGCGAGAGATTAGGGCGAGCCATTGTACGAGAGGCAGCGAACCTCATGACAACTTCATCACTTACTTCCCATTTCAAATTCGCACTTGGCAAAACATCCGAATAGGACCTATCAACAACAACATCTTCTCCAGGTGGTATTGTAGTCACCGCTCCCGCTTCTGGCTCAAGAGTAATACGAGTTAAATCAGGCGCATTACCTCGACTTAGCTGATTCGTATTAACAAAGCGGATGCCGAAATTTCCTGAAAGCCTACCATCTTTGCTCCCAAACTCGACCATCCCATATCCTGCCGTGACCTCTTCTTCAACGTCGATGATACCCGTCACCGCGTTTGTGAAATTCCCAGCAGCGATCAATTCCTCATTCGAATACTGCTCCAAAAATCCTTTTGTATCAGAGCCCAACCACGTTTGAGGAAAATTGTCATGCCCACTAAATGAGTCCAAAAATGACCCGTTCCCAGGCTCTACCAGCTGCATAAACGAGGCAGCTGAAAATGTACCAGGACCTCCAGGGCCCTCAGCTAATCCACCAACGAGATCACTCAAAGCCGCTCCGCCGATAACGAGTCGACCATTCGAACTATTTTGTTCCCGCTCCGAATATCGTACGCCAAATTTAAGCTTTTTCAACGGCCCCCATTCAGCAATCCTCTCAAGATCGACACGCCCATCGGTCTGGTCATCGTTATTTCTTCTCTGAAAAGAACCATTCAAACTAGCCACCTGAAAATTATTTGGATTCAATCGCCCTTCCTCAAAGCCGTCTTGGTATTCAATCTGTGGAGAATCTGTACCTGGCTCCGAAACGTAGAGGATGCTTCCTCGAGCAATATCGGCTATATTCAAATTGTTACTCAACTGAGTTGATTCAGAAACCGAAACCTCCCCAGAAAGAGTCCAGCTGTCGAATCTACGTTCTCCACCAAAGGTGATTGACAGAGCATCTCCATTACGGTCTTCAAAGCGACTGCCCCCTCTCAAGTCCACCCCTAAGCCATCGGTTTCTGCCAAATAATTTATACCGTCGATAGTTAGAACTTCGGTCGTACCCATTGGGTCAATACCTTGAGCATTCACAAATCTATGCAGGTTTTCAAATCGCTCGGACTCGATTTTCTGCTCTGTGTAAAAACTTTCCACAAACAGGTCTACATCGCGATTAGGCCTGAATTCCAATTTTGCGATCGCACTGTTGCGTTCCCGTTTTTCCTTGAAAATGTTTAGAAAGTGACCACCCGAGACGCGGACATTAAAATCGGGATCAATTACACCATTTCCATTAAAATCGACTGGACCCCCAGAGCTTTGTAGCCCTTGTGACTCCGTGCGGTTGGCATAGCCTCCATTGCTCGTGTGAGTCTCAGGTTCCCTCTCAGAGCGGGCAAGGCCCAATGCAAAGCCTAGCTTGCCGTCCGCAAAGACATCGGAAAACAGAAACGACATGCGCGGAGAAAATTCCCCCGAGTTTGATTCCCATGCACCTTGAACCGACGCTGCAACGGATCTTTTGCCTAGGAAAAATGCACTCGCCGTTTCAACATCAACCGTTCCAGACAGTCCGCCTTCTTCCATGTCCGCCGTCGAGGTCTTGTGAACTCTCAACGTGCTGATAAATTCCGAAGGCAGAGCACTGAAGTCGAAGCTACGATTCACGCCACCGTTGGGATCTCCATTGAGGGCCGACGTCAAAGAGCGTCCGTTAAAAAGGACGTGAGTGAATACAGAAGGAAGCCCTCTGATATTTACCGTGCTACCCTCGCCACGATTACGATTAATCTGAACTCCGGTGATACGTTGCAAGGACTCAGCAACGTTTTCGTCCGGGAACCGACCAAGCCCCTCGGCTGAGATCGCGTCGACTAAATTGGAGGAGATGCGTTTCAATTCTAATGAACGTTGTCGACTAGCCGCAATCCCCCCGTCCACGACAAATGCCTCCAATTCGAAAACATCATTACTTTCCTGAGCTGAAGCTCCCCCCATTCCGAAAGACAGTGCCACGGCTAGCGCGCCGTACCACTTTTTTTTCTTTTTGGCGTTTTCGCGATCACCATTCTGTCTTCCCGCAGAAATGCCATATTCATTTTCGTCCATATTATTTTTGGTTCGTTTGTTAGCTGTTACTGATTTGAGGTTTAGTTCGTTCTTACTCCCTGAACTTGTATCATCGCGGCGTTTGCTTTTTACGGCAAAAGCCACCAATTCCTCATCTTGAATCACTACCAATGGGGTATCTACCAAGAGCAAATCGAGCGCTTCGCATGGAGTGTACTCCCCATTCAACGACGGAGTTTTCACCCCTCGAACGACTCGCGGGTCGAAAATGATATCCACTCCAAACAGACGAGCTACCTTCTTGAGACTGCTTACTGCACTGCCTTTTGACAAATTGACATAACGAGCGTCTTCGCCAGAATCGGCAAATACAGACAAGCACCAAAAGGTTCCTACTAAAGCGATCAACAGAAAGCGTAACCGACCTTTTCCACAGCAGAACACGTGGGACAATAAAAGGGATATCATTTACAAGCATAAGGAGTAAGTTGATACTTACTCTTTTTTAAACGTTTGATCGCGGGGGGTTCGCTAAAGACTAATTAAAAATTATCATAATACAAATAAGAAGACCTTTAGAGTAAGCTATTTGGAGCGACTTATAATAATCTTATCATCCCCACTATATTCGACTCGAAAATCAAATGTCAGCTCCAGCAGTCTCACAAATGCCATGACGTTGTCCGATCGAAACGTCGCTTCGATCAGCATATCCTCAATCTTCTCGTCGTTAATAATAATTTGAACCCGGTTCCGCTTGTTAAAAGCCATAACGACATCCCTCAGAGGAGCAGATGCAAACTCTAGCGTAGCCGGCTTCCAAACAAGCAAGCCCGACAGTTCCTCTTCGGTAAATGCCTTAACCACAGGCTGGTCCGCTTCCTCGGAAAGAGACATGCTTGTAAATTCCCCGGCGTCTAACTGCTGCAAATGAGAAATGCTGTCTGATTGCTTATCTAAACCTTCCTCTCGCTTTTGGAAAAGAACACGACCTTCAGTCACAATCACCTGCACAAAATCCGTTTCCCGCTTTACATTGAACGCCGTACCGATCGCTTTGACCTCCGTTTCGCCCGCGTATACGAGAAAGGGTCTTTGAGCATCCTTGGCTACATGAAAATGAGCCTCTCCAGCCTGAAGCCACACCCTGCGCTGTGAGTCCGTATAACTTATCTTCAAACGCGCCCCTGTATTTAGCTCAATTATTGTTCCGTCGGCAAGAATCCGATTTTCGTAGGCACCCTCCGCATAAAGACTCTGAGACTCAGATGAATCCCCATCCTCAAACAAAAGCGAAGCACTCCACAGAAAAAGTCCCAAGAAAAAAACTGCCGCCAATGCGACCAGTGACCGGACGGGCGTCCACCGCGAAATTTTCCGACTTTCAGGAACACCTAACACTACCTGCGCATCAGGTTTACTCGACCCATCAAAATCTTCAATCAAAGAGAATCGGTCCCATGTCTTCGCGTACTTTCGGTAAGCTTCAGCATGTTCAGAACTTTGCTCCAACCACAAATGATACGCTTTGGACTCCTCTGCCGTCAAAGGACCGTCGAGTTTGATAAACCACTCGGCAGCTTCCTGATCAATACGGCTCCTATCGCCATCGTTTCCGCTATTGGCGTCCATCAGCTTTAGGGTCTTGTTGCGGGTAGAGCGCAAAGTACTCTTCACATTTCCGCAACCCAATTGTGAGTTGGGCCGACACTGTGTTTCGCGAAATTCCCAATGCTTCCGCTATCTCGATTTGAGATAATCCGTAAATTCGTCTCATCGTAAAAATCTCTCGGCATTTAAGAGGCAGTGACGCGATTGCGTCATTCAAAATAGCATACTCCTGCTTACGAGAAGCCACCTCTGGAATGGGCTTCTCAAAAGATACGACGTTTGAAACCTCCTCACTCGCTAAAGATTCAGTTTTGCGATGCGATTTTTTTCGTAAATGATCCAAAGCGACATTTCTCGCCACCTTGAATAAAAAAGCCTTCGGCATGCGTAGGCCTCGCTCGTTGGCCTTTATCGTCCTCAAAAGGGATTCTTGGACAATATCATCTAGTTCGTACCCAAGTCCAAAGCGAGTTTGCAGCCATGACCTCAATATCGGTTCGTGGGGCTCAATCTCATCAACATACCAATTTTCAACTTCGTTCTTTAGCATCTCTCTCGGAACCAGAAGGAATTAATACCTTACTGCATAAGCACTTCTAAACAAGGCTTTTTATCAAAAACGAGCTCATCAGCTATCTTGCCCAAACAAACTAAAAATATTAGCACTATCATACCCAACAAAATGATACATTTCCGATAGTCGGGACACGACACAAGCGAGAGACTCTAAGCCAGAGTAACCGCCTCCGCCGCCCAAAAAACAAACCAGTGGCCATTACCTCGCCACTGCTTTATCATACTCCACTTCGGTCATCCATGTAAGGTCTGGCCAATAATCTGTATCATTTTCCTGAGGCTCTCCCGGAGTCGTGCGGCCTCGAACTACGATTTGGGTCATTTTCTCCTCAAGTTCCTTGCGCATTTCGGGATGCTTTTCAGCGAGATCATTGGCTTCCAATCGATCTTCTGCCACATTGTAGAGCTCACCCACACCGCTCTCTTCCATCGGGGAAATCCACTTCCAGTCTCCATCAGTTATGGAATAGCGCCCGTAAAAATCATGATTAATCAGTGGCAAGCGCTCAAAGCTTGACGATGCATTCGACAAGACGGATGCAAAACTCTGGCTATCCTCTCCAGCATTATCCGGGATCTCCGCATCAATAATTTCAGCAAAAGTCGCCATCAAATCTACCTGCCCCACCATTTGGTTCCAAGTTCTCCCAGGCTCCGCAATTCCCGCTGGCCAACGAACGAGAAACGGTACGCGGTGCCCACCCTCGTAAATCGACCGCTTGCCTTCACGCAACCCACCACGACTATCATGTCCAAAATCCTGGATCCGCTGTTCCCAGGAATTCTCAGGACCATTATCACTCGTGAATACAACCAGTGTATTCTCATCTAAACCTGACGCCTCTAAAAAATCGAGAATGCGACCAAGATGGTAATCGGTCTCGATCACGAATTCACCGTAGGCGCCCGCCTCCCCTTTGCCATGGAATTCAGGCAAAGGACAAACTGGGTAGTGCGGCGAAGTATAAGGGAGATAGAGGAAAAATGGCTTACCTTCTTTCGAGTCAGACGCTTTCCCACTCATCCACTCAATCGCCTTGTCGGTGAAGCGAGTCAGGCACTGGTTATCGATAAAATCCTCCGCGATCTCAAAATTCTCTTTAATAGTTCGCGTTGGATCCGTCGAAATACCTGGGGCTGTTTCATAAGGCGGCATTATACGGTAGTCCACATACCGGGGATTCTCCTTTTTATTTGAATACATCGTCGGTGGGACAGCCGCATAACGGCCCTCAAACCAAGCAAGGATACCGTAGTTCAACGAAGCAGGTATTCCATAGAAATACTCGAACCCCTTATCAAGAGGCATATCCTTAACCGGCTTCGACCAATCGCGATCTTCCGGCGTACCAGGAAAATCCATACCCAAATGCCATTTGCCTACCATGGCCGTATTATAGCCATTGTCTCGGAACAAACTGGCCAGAGTCGCTCGCCCATCAGCAATCAAACATTCTTTTTCCGCGAGCATCACTCCTTGTTTCAGATTCGTACGCCACGCGTAGCGCCCAGTCAGCAGGGCGTAACGCGAGGGAGTGCAAACCGAATCCGGACTATGGCCACGCGTAAATGCGATTCCTTCGTTCACCAGTCGATCCATATTCGGCGTCTCAAACTTCGCCTCAGGGTTTAACGCAGCGACATCACCGTACCCCTGATCATCTGTGTAGACGACGATCACATTCGGTTTCCGTGCCTCGGAAAAACACATTACAGAGACCAGACACGATAGCACGTAGGCGATCGAAAGATGTTTTAATATATTCATATCTATATTTTAAAGGGGTTATTTTTCTACAAAGCTTATTGCAGTGCGATCATCCGTTCCGCTTGCCGTCTCAATATATTGCGACGCCACCTCTGGAAAGGACTTCTCAAAACATACAACGTTTGAAGCCTCCTACATCGCTAAAAATTCAATTTTGCGGAGCCATTTTTCGTCAATAATCCAAAATTACATCTCTTACCCCCTAGAGTTTAAAGCGTAGGAATAGATCATTCCCCCCAATCACCTCCAAAAGATTTTTTGAAAATACCGTCCGATCTCACTAAAAATCAGCGACAATGACGCCAAAGGGATACAATAAATCAAAATTAATTCACACCAGTAGTTAAGGTCCTTAAACCTCCCTACCTGGGTGATATATCTAAATAGTCGATTTTGTCGGGAAAACTTTACGACGTTTTCCTACGGCAGGCACTCGATTATTCGAGGGAGCCAAAGGCCTCTCCAACGTTTTTCGCGGCCGTGCCCCTGCTCTACAATTATCCGCTTCACACTTAACCTGAAATGCTTGCATATCCATAAAATGGTTAAGCATCTGCTCTGGAATTGGATAGTGATCCAGACCGGAACGGTCCAATTCTAGAAGCAACTCATGCGTCGCTTCCAGCGTAGACAAACAACCTCGCTCGGGCTGACGCTTAATAACGTAGCGGCTAGGGGCCGCGTTGGAAAACATAATCTTTGGCAAACCCTGCAAGCTTTCGCTGTTCCTTAGCATAGGACGAACTAGTCGCCAAGTAGCATCAAGCAAAAACACCACCAAGCGACGGTCTAAAAAATCCGACGCCTGCAATTCGCCCTTGGACAAATCACGAGCGTCCTTACCCGGGTAAAGCAAAACTGGATAATTTTTGGGATCCTCTATGAGTGATTGAACGGCCTCATTCTCATCAAAACTTTCGTCCACATGCAGCTCGCTATCAGCGAGGCAAAGATGAGTTAACCGACCGGTATTCAGTTTTATGTGTCGATTTTCATAAGGGTGCATCAGAATGACAAACTTCGTCCGCGTATGCATAGGCACCACACGCATACACCAGCAAAGCGGCTGCGGTCGGTAACACTTGTAGCACATTTCTCGTCCCATAACCAAAAATGCTTATTGGAAGCCCAAAGTTTGACCAGAAAGAAAAATTGAAGAACGCACAATCCGCCAATTTTATCGCACATCCAAGATTTCAATCTCAAAAATAACCGTCGCATACGGGGGCACTTGTCCGGGGCGGCCTTTACTTTTGTAGGCGAACTGAGAGGGAATCGCGATTTCGTAAATGCCGCCTTTCTGCATCAAATGGATCGCCATTTCCCAGCCTTGGATTACCTGCCGCGGCTTGGCCCCGATTTCGATCGTGTAGGTATGCCAGCGACCCGTTTTGCGATTAAAGACTGTACCGTCTAGCAAGCGACCTGTATAAATGGACTCCACGACATCACCCACTTCAATAAACTTTCCCTCTCCAGAGCGAATTTCCTTAAAGCGTATCCCTCCAGCGATTACGGTCGCATCCGGCATTTCCTCCTCAACAACACGAGCCTGGTCAGGCGGAAGGAAATCCATCCATTCGTAAGGCACGCTCCTTTCGTTCTGAGCGGTCGATGAGATCACACCGACCACCGAGAAAAACGTCAAAAAAGCAGGCCTAAGGAATTTGTTTACGCAATGATACATCTTCCGCAAAGCGAGCAAATCTCATGCCGGAATTCCAAAGGGCAAGAGACAGATATAGGCCAAGTATCGAACAAAGACAACGGCTTCGTCGTGATTGCGAAAAAAGGCACCCATTTGAAGAACAACTAAACGAGAAAACTATGGGTACAATTCTAGTTAGATCAGCCTCAAATTTGAATACCTTCAATCGTATTGAGGCGAATTCATATCTCGGCTTGCAGCCTCGGCCTTATCGCCATCAAAGATCTTGCTGCTGATCGTCACTCCAAAATCTCTGCCTTCGTCGATGTATTCGTTATGTGAGAACGCGACAGCATTTTCCACTGAATCGAATTCGTACAAGCCACCCAAAGTGTTCGTGTTGATTCCAGTTAACCAAGTCTTACGGATAAGCCCCTCTACCTTCTTTAGCTTCTCGTTGATTGGGCCCCAAACCTCAGGAGTGAAGTCTTCCACGTTGATCTGCACTTCTCCATAAAGGAGTACTTTTTTGATATCTTTGCTCATTTTTGAATTTCTTGTTTTGTTTCCTTAAAAAATATAACGTTCGCTATATTTAATTCGATGTCAGATAAATTTCTGCGGTTGACCATTGTCAAACTAAAATATAACGACCGTTATGAAAATAACCGGCAAAAATGATAAGCGACGTGAAAAGACCCGTCAGAATATGCTGCTAGCAGCCAGCAAAGGCTTTCGATCTCATGGTTTCGAGGGGATCGGCGTCGATACCATAGCTAAGGGCGCTGGAGCTACATCAGGCGCATTCTACGCTCACCTTGGCTCAAAAAAGAATGCATTTTTATACGCCTTAGAGCTCGGTCTTCAAGAAGTTGTGCAAAGCGTCCCGAAATTTCAGAACGAACACGATGAACTCTGGCTAGAGGCATTCGCAGACTACTACCTCGGGTCTACTCATCGCAAAGACCTTGCTTGCGGGTGTGCAATGGCCTCTCTTTCACCCGATATTGCTCGGCAAACTAAAGAAGCCCAAACCCTATACGCTCAGTACATGGAAAAGATCGCCGCCCTTGTCGCCAAAGGCCTAACTGGGAACAACCAAGACGAAAAATTGTCTCGGGCTTGGAGTTTTCTAAGTATCCTCATCGGTGGACTAACCGTAACTCGAGCTTTGGGAGACAACCCAACTGCCGAAACCATCGCCAGCAACATAAAGCAAAAAGCTCTAGAAGTCGCAGGCTGATCGAACTAACGCTACCAGAAACAGTTAAACAAAGCATACAAGACTCCACGTTACAGTCTTTCCAAAACCTCGAGACAATATCATCAACCCATTATCGCCGATTCCACACATTAGTCTCATCAACGTGAACTAATTTTAGATAGTGGTCAGGATATTACAAAATGATTTACATGGACTTTGCTCAAATCGCGACGCGATGGTTGGTTGAAACCCAACAAGTCGGCTCAGGCATCTTAGCTTTGAACGACCCCCAATTGCTGCAACAAAGCCAATTGATCGAGAAGTTCCCACTCTTCTTTTATCAGGCCTTCTTCGAAACGACTGATAACGACCCCTTGAAGCTGTACTGCTTTCCCGGTTGCTGGCAAATCGAGAAATTCCCCCTTTTGTGTCCCATTCATTGTGAGTTTCGTAACGACTGACTCGTCTTCTTCGATTTGGTCATCGATTTTGATCTGCAAATCAGGGAACGCCGCTCGCAAAGCAACGATAAACCCCATCAAGTCATCTAGGCCACGCATACTCTCAGTCGGTGATTGATAGCGGTAATCAGGGTGTATAATATTTTTTAATACATTCAAGTTACCTCGTTTAAAGGCTTCTTCGATCAATAGTTGAATTGTTTCTTTTTGAGTCATTTTGATTAGATTTCGTTGTTAATTTCTTAGTGTTACAGACTACAATTTGATCAACCCTACCAATATCAATAGAGCTGAGGCCATAGAAGCAGTGGTTCTTATATGATTCCAAAAGGTCCATCGTTCTAAATAGTGGGACCAACGCACCTCGCCTTCCGCGACTGATTGCGAGACCGAAGCGAGTTGATTGTTTAGAGGTACATTAAAAATTCCAGTAACTCCAAACGTCCCAACAATATAGCACAAACCTCCGATCAAAAACCAATAAGAATTAGATTCCACAAGTGGCGTCAGTGAAACACTCGCTAAGACCAAAGACGCTACTGCTGTACCCATAAAAACACCGAGGAACGCGGGGTTAATAACCACAATATTTATCGATTGCATCGCTCGAATGCCTTCCTGGAAAGGCAAACAACCTAAAGCCTTCATAACAAAAGTCGAAAATGCATAAAAGATGCCTCCCACTAAGGCTGACCCAAGCACGGCAGAAACTGCAACAATTAGAATCCAATTATTCATGACATAACTTCCTCCCGATCCCAAACCCCGCTCGCAGCCGCTTCTTTCGCATAATCAGAGAAATCCCGAGCGGGTCGACCCAGCGCTTGCATAACACCATCGACGACATAGGCGTTACGACCATCAAACACATCAGCAATTAGTTCTGCGATAGGACGCGATTCCTCTTCTGGATAGCCATGCCTTATTAATTCCTTTGCGTACTCCTCAATGGATACGGAATGAAAAAGTATCTCCCGACCAATCGCATCGCTCAGTTCAGTAACCACCTCTTCAAGATCCATAACTCGTGGACCAGTCAACTCGTACAATTTGCCAATATGCTTATCATCTGTCAGAGATGCGAAAACGACATCTGCGATATCTTCCGTATCAACAAATGGTTCCTTCGAATTCGCGACCGGCATCGATAAGTGACCGGCACGAATAGAATCGGTAAACGCTTCGCTAAAGTTCTGATTGAATACAGAGCAACGCACCACGGTCCAAGCTGCCCCTGATCGTTCTATGCGTTTTTCGGCATCCTGAGCGCCCGCTTCTCCACGTCCGGAAAGAAGTACCAAACGTTTCAATCCTTTGCTAACTGCCAGTTTTGCAAAGTCCTCAACAATTTCAGCAGCTCCCGGAAAAGAGAGATCTGGGTAGAAAGTTAAGTAAGCCGCATCAACTCCCTTTATAGCATCATTCCAAGTCTCTCGGTCATTCCAATCAAAACGAGTCTCCCCGGATCTCGATGCTGCCTTAACTGGGTGGTCGGCCACTCGCAAGCGTTGCATAACACGGCGTCCTGTCTTACCACTAGCGCCTATCACAAGTATTGTTTTTTTAGTTACAGAATTTGATTTTGCTGTCATAACAACAATACCTTATCTCACTCTTTCAAATCCCGCCATAGCCGAGATGCTCAAACTCATACGCAATCGTCTTAAATAAGAAAAATTCCCCTGACCCTTGTTTATCTCCGTCAAAAAAACAGGCTTCACTCCGCCCTATACTTGTTTCCGGTTGGATTCTCGGCGCTCGCAGTTCTAACGGCGAGTTGAGCTTCATTGAAAGCATAGAAGTACTCTCTTTTCAGATACAATCTGAAGAATTGAATTTGGGAGACCGATCAATTTCTTGCTATTTTCTAAGCGAACAGCATTTATAATATCCGAAATTAATCGTCTCAAATGAAGGAAATTGATGAATTTAGCGGCCTACTCGAGGGACCTCGCGCTAGAGGTGCCTTCACGCTTCGTGGATTGCTTTCGTCTCCCTGGTCACTGCGAATCGAAGCGGATTCTCCTCTAACCGTCATAGCCATGGTTAAAGGAGAGATTAAGATCACCCACGACAATGGAGAAACCGTCTCGTTAGCTCCTGGTGATGTAGCGATCACCCACGCGCCTGGCCACTATACGGTAAGCGATGGCATTACAGCCGAGCCCACAATAACAATTTATCCCGGACAAGACTGCCGCGCTCCTGATGGAAGATCCTTGCACGACGAACTCAGCCTAGGTGTTAGAACCTGGGGCAACGACCCAAACGCTTCTAACTTGATGCTAGTGGGTAGCTATGAATCGCTGAGCGATGTGAGCGAGCGCCTTCTCTCAGCACTACCGCCAATCCTATGGGTAAAAAGCAAAGAATGGGACTCACCCTTGATACAATTGCTCAACGATGAGATGGCTCGCGATGCCCCCGGCCAAGCAGCCGTCCTCGATAGACTGCTAGACATGCTACTCATCGCCATCCTTCGAATATGGTTCGAAAAAAAGGATCAGAAGGAACAGCCCTGGTATCAGGCCAAAGGAGACAGCGTGGTCAACAAGACGCTCAAGATGATTCATCAAAACCCAGCTCACCCCTGGTCGCTCACAACACTGGCAGCTAAAGTCGGTGTCTCTCGAGCCGCACTTGCCCGACGCTTCCACGACACCGTCGGAGAACCACCTATGACTTTCCTAACCCACTGGCGCTTGGCCCTCGCCGCCGATTTGCTGTGCGACCCCGAAGCCACAGTCGGAACCGTCGCCGAACAAGTCGGCTACAGCAGCCCCTACGCCCTGAGCTCCGCCTTCAAGCGCGTCCGTGGAGTCAGCCCACAAGAGCATCGGGAGAAGTCATTAGCCTAGAAACAAAATAAAGCCCGCCAATTTAATGGCGGGCACAAACTTAAGCTTTCACAAACCGTCGATTACGCTGGCTGGAGCATTCCTGTAACCATTTTTTCAAGAGTCTTTTGACCCGCAAAGTACGCTTCTTTGTAGTTATCGGCGAATGCATCGGTAAAAACATCTTCCACTCCGTTTTCTACGTCATCAAATACTTTGTTCACCGCAGCTTCAACAGTCGCCTTTTCCATCTCCATTCCTTTAGCCATGTCGGTGTCTATAGGTCCTGGATACACTCCAGCAACAAACGTATTTTGCTCGGCAAGTAAAAAGCGGATTCCAGCAATAAGAGAATGGATCGCCGCCTTCGAATCGCTGTAAGTTGGTATCAATGGAAAGCTCGTTAATCCCGCAACGCTACTTAGAGTGATAATTCCGCCGCCTCCATTCGATTTCAAAATCGGGGCAAAAGCGCGAGTCAAGTAAAGGACTCCCCAATAATTTACTTCGAATTCTAAGCGAGCCTTCGCGATATCTCCAGTGAATAGATCTTCACCTCCTAACGCTCCAGCATTGTTGATTAGAAGCGTTACATCCTGAGCGGCCCCTACCGCTTCAGCAACCTGCTTTTCATCGGTTACATCAAGGTTCAAAAGAACAACGCGACCCGGATTTTGCGAAGCCAGCTCCGATAGTGATTCCGTATTGCGAGCCGTCGCATAGACCTTTGAAGCCCCGCGATTCAAGAGTTCCTGCACAAAGCCACGACCAATCCCGCGGTTGCTGCCTGTTACGAATGCAATCTGATTTTCGATTTTGATGCTCATAATTTTATTTTATTGGTTTTTTTGAGTTGAGTTAATAAATGAATGATCAATCAAAAACTAAACCAAGAAGCGCTTGTCAAATAATTATTGAACGTTCATTCAATTTAATTCACTTTAACTCAAAAATCATGGCGAGACCCGCAAAGTTTAAAAACGAAGATATTCTAGAAGCGACAATGGAGCTTTTCTGGGAAAACGGGTACCGGGGTGTTTCCATTAGCGACATCGTCAAAGCCACAGGCGTTCTCGCCGGCAGTATCTACGGGCGATTTGGCAGCAAAGAAGGCGTGTTTATCGAGTGTATTCATCATTATGCCAAGCAAACCGAAGGTTTTTGGGGAGAAGCAGAAAAAGCCGCGACACCCCTAGGCAAGATCGAAGCGCTCTTTAACGGAATCGTAGAAAACTCACTTAAACCATGCGATCGGAAGGGCTGCTTCGTCATGAACGCCATGCTAGAACTCTCTCACCAAAACGAACAAATAGCTGCCATTACACAAAGCTACGTTCAACAAAGTGAAGGCTGGATAAAGGCACAAATCGAAGAAGCAAAGCGGACCCATGAGCTAAAAGAAGATACAAACAGCGACCAACTCGCCCTCTCGCTATATGGGATTATCTACGGAATTCGAGGAATGTCTAAAGCAATCGACACCGAAGAGCGAATACGGGCTTACCATAAAAATGTGCTAACAGCTCTACTCGACCCTCACAAAACTCAACCTTTGCGTGGTCAATAGAATTAGGCGAGCCTACTACTTAACGTTTCGCTTCTTTGACCCAATTGCGACGCCTAAAGCCACTCCTAGACCTGCCCCGAGTCCAACCCACAAGGCGAGATTGCCAAGGCTAACACCCAAAGCGGCTCCTATACCCACTCCAACCGCAATTCCAGCCCCGACGAATTCAATAGAATTCTCTCTCTCAGATTTCCCATTCTTGTTCATTGTAAATACTCTAGCTAGTTCAAACTCTATAACTTTGTAGTTCGTTAACAACCATAACACGCATTTATTACCTAACTGTTACCAAACACGGATTCGAAGCAATTTGAAGTCAACAGTTCACCCCCACAGCATGCCACCTGTTTCGACTCGAGCACCTATTCGTCGTAGTAAATTAACTACGCCATTGTAAGCCCTATCAAAGAAGATATAGTCTTTGGGCAATCTATCCATCTCTTTAACTGTTTTAGCACTTTGACGCAAATTCGCATTGGGCATTCGGGGATGCTGACCGAAATCGTAAACAGCATCCAAATACGGTAACCTCAGCCAATCCTGCAATGGGCCAAACGTCGGATGAGACATCCGTTCATACAAATCTATGGTATAGTTCTCAGAATAGAGACCAATCCCCTTGTAGGCTTCCAAAACTTCTTCCAAATGCTCACCATCGCGATTCGCCACGATCGCCTTCAATGCCTCCATCATTTTCCCAGGAAACTCTCTGTCCACTTGTTTCACACAGCCAAAGTCTAACACTCCCAAATCACCATTGCTCAGCACCATGAAATTTCCGGAATGGGGATCTGCATGAATTCTTTTCAAATTATAGAAACAATGGGAAAAGAAATCGATAAGCTTCTGTCCCACAGCGTCTTTCTCTGTCTGGCTTGGACCCGTCCCCAACCAATCATCGAAATGCATTCCATCTAAACGCTCCATACTCAATACGCGACCTCCAGACGTTTCTTCAAACACTTTTGGTATACGTATTCCCTCAATCGCTACGTTTTCGCGAAACCACGTCAGGTTCTCCGCTTCATTTCGATAGTCGATTTCCTCAAGCAGGCGCTCCTCAATTTCATCTAAGCAATCGCTCAACATGTCTCTTCGCGGCAACGCACCAGATCTGCCAGCGACGTCTACCAACATAGTGCGCATCATCCGTAAATCGCTACCGATCGTCGCTCCAATCCCCGGATACTGAACCTTCACAGCAATATTCTCTCCGTTTTTGGATACTGCTCGATGGACCTGGCCTAAACTCGCTGCGGCAAATGCTTCCGAATCGAAACTCTCGAATAACTTTCCTGGGCCCATACCCCATTCCTTTTGGAAGACCTTCAGAATCAATGCACGGTTAAGTGGAGACATTTTATGACAGGCCTTCGCGAGCTCCTTCCTCATTGCCTCCGGAAGCAAGTCAGCTTCTTGACTCAATGCTTGAGAAACTTTCAAAGCAGTACCGCGCAGCATTCCCAATGTTTTTATGATAAGCTTTCCCAACTCTTCTTCATGCTGCGACTGTTCCTCTTCACTGAATGCCTTGCCCTTAAGAGCTTTTTTGCTCAGGTGAGCCAGTTGCTTAGCTCCCAGCTTGGTGGCCGCCATTCCAGTGACTGTCGCCCTTTTTAGGCGACCTGTCGGGATAGGTTCTTCTTCCATCATTATAAAAATTGTTATCCCGCGATGAATGCTGTCTTCGCTTTTACAAGCTTCTGCAACAAGTTACCCTTACTCCCCATCGAACGAAAGAAATAACTCTTCAAAAAGAATGATCCCAAATCAAAGCTCTTATTTATGATACCACTCGACAACACTTCGTACCCTAACTCTAATGACAAATCAATCATTCGGGTTGTATCAGCAAATTCTTCCGACTCATCCTTACTCCAATAAATAAGCACCCCTACTACGAAGTGGCAGAGCATCTCAGGCACTAAGTCTCGAAACGGCATCTCTGCAATTTCGCCTTTTCCTTCCGCCTCATCCAAAAAACGAGTAATTACCTGTTTGAACTCTTTCTTAATAGGAGCCGTATCCGAATACACCAGCGACGCAGAATTCAAAATCATTTCCAAGCTCTTCATCGCAAATTCTCGATCTACGAGCAAGTGCTCTAGGTACCCTTCGAGTAGCGCCTGCACCTTTTCCTTCAATGAAAATTCTGCAAAGTCATCTACGGCTTCCAAGTCCTCGATCGCGTACCTCGCCTTCTGAACATAAAACCCAACCAAGAGCTTTTCCTTACTTGGGAAGTACTTATATATTGTGGCTGGCCCCACTCCCGCAGCTTTGGCGATCTTCTTCATCGTCGCTTTTTGATACCCCTCTTCCATGATCATCTCTACAGCTGTATCAATTAGCTTCCGCCTAGTTTCTTCCTTCTTTTCCTGAGAAATCCTCATAAACAGTATTTACTATCTTTTATTTTCCTTATTTAATGATTTATTGTATAGTTATTTCTCATTTGTCAACAAAACAGATTCTCGGCAACAATTCCACTTTCCATATCAACTCTCTAGGTAAGTCTCAGAAAAGATACTCTAATTCGGATGCGGCTTCGGAGTTCCACGACCCAGTCTTCGCATAGTGGAACCCTCTATCCTTCGAAACAGAGTCGACGATTCTACGAATTCAAACGCTCAACAGCCCGAGCCAGTCACTTGCGAACTGCAGAAACAAGCCAATCCCATCTAAACAGATTTCCGTATCCTTCTGTTGGGTACTTCACTTTCTCGATACTCTTTACCTCAAACTCTCGAACTTCCAACATTTGCTTAAGCTCTTCCCTTAAATAATGTTTCGTTTTGACCCCATCCAATTGATAAATGCCTAAGCGTAAATCCGCCGTCGTTGCCTTTTCTTCGATACTTAGTCGAACCGCTTCAGAACAACCATATCCGTCGCTTAAATGCGATTCGATTGAGTCGTAAAATTCCATCTGAGCTGATTCCATCGAAGGTACGACCAATAGAAGCGAGCCGCCTCGAGCCACTTGACTGCACACCGAGCGCCATGCTCGCAATCGCTTATCCAAAGTAGGCATTATCAAGACATTGGCACAAAAAGCGAAGTCCACTGGTTCAAAAGGCAATACATCCCTCGACAGGTCCACCTGATGAAAATTCACGTTGCCCAATCCTCGGCATCGACGTTTCGCTTTTCCTAAGCCTACTATGGAGAAATCACAGGCATCAACTTCCCCAAATGAATTCGCCAGAAGCGGAGTAAAGCGACCGACTCCGCATCCCAAATCCGCAACTCTTGCTGAAGAGAAAGCCGCCCCGGCTTCCTTTATCCTCTGCTTAACGATTCCCTGTAGGTCATCATCGTATACGCTTAAGATCTCAGAGCAATAGTTTTTACATATCTTATCCCAATAATCTATATCCATAAAAAAGCGACGCAGGTTCGCGTCGATTTTGTTAATATAGAGGATTTTGAGAAGAGTGCAACCAAAGTTGTTAAATCAATAAAATCGCTACGTATCCTATTTCAAATCACAGTAATTCTAATGAGGAAGAACTGGCTTTAACGTTCATGCGCCAAATAAGGCGCTATGAACGAATTTTGATTTAAATAAAAAGTGTCCAACAAGTCAGCCTCGCATCATTGAAACTATACCTAAATCGCAAAGCTCACGCCATTACCTGAGATACAACTAAACACACGATATTGGAGAAAAAATCGTCAGATTTACACAAACAGCTCTTAAAGAGAGTAAGCTTAAGACGTCGGCCCAACCTTAAGTTCTATCTCGAGGTCAATCATATCACGTATGAGCTTATCCTTAGCAGCGCCTAAGATCCCACCGTTCTGATAGTTCACGTTAAAATCTTGACGATTAAACGCAAAGGCCCCTTCAAGAGTCCAGCCTTCGGATACACTTCCCGTTACTTCGACAGGTATTGTAATGGGTTTCACCACACCGCGTATTTCTACTTCCCCTACGAGGCTTCCGTCTTCGTGTCTATCAAGCTTGAATTTAGCCGTTGGGTGCTCTTTCACATAGAAAAAATCACGACTCAACAAATGCTTAGCCAATTTGTCGCGCTTCTTCCCGGTAAGGTCAGTTACATCGATAGAATTCATATCGAGCACGACTTCCAGTTTATTAATCACGCCTGCATCGTCGATATCAACCACTGTTGAAAGTGGGGTTAAAAGGCCTTCATGGGTAGAGGCTGGCATACTTCCAGACCAATGAATTCGATGCTCTTTAAGCACATACTCTGCGGCGTAAGATGCTGATCCAAGAATCGAAGCTAAAGCGAATGCAAAAGCAAATTTTGCAAGATTTGATATACGTATTTGTTTCATAATTGTGGATAATTGAACTACAAACTAAATGAGAGTTAGTTAGGCAAACGTGACAACTAGCAATAGAATTGCTTGAATTTTGCATTTCTCGAAATTCATCCTATCCAAGCACACGATAAGTTCAAATAGCATGACTACGATTATTCTAATTTCACAACATTTGAAAGACTCCGATAGTCACGAATTAGATAAATTCCCTTTAACCCCTTCGATGGCTATAGCTTCAATCACTTGACCCAATTCGATTGGCGACCGATAGTGTTCAATCGATCTCTGCAATTCAATAGTCCGCAAAGACTCTTGAGTCTCTGCTACCGCCCGCTTCACTTCTTCATAAGTTTTACTCGCTCCGTCTGCTAGAGGCGTATTACCCAACTTGATACGAAGACGATTAATTGAACCAGTTAATTTTCTGTCACACGAACACGCCGCACAATCATTTTTCAACCCACAACTTTTCGAAGTAAATTCAACGACTTCCTTGCGTGCCCTCGATAAACGTTTGCGGTAGTTTTCTTTTGATATTTCCAAAATCGAACTCGCTTCTCCCTGGCTCAGTTCCAAGATATCTCCCAGGATATAGGCTATTCTATAAGGTGGCGTTAAGCACAGAAGCATAGCCATCGTGCACGATATTCGTAGTTCATTTAACAGCACAGGATAATCTGGCCTTTCTTTGAATGCATCAGGCGACTGCAAATCACTCTCCAAGTCCGCCTTATACATTTCGAATGTCAGTCCTGCATATTTTTCGAGGCGCTTTTTCTGTGTGATCAGACAATTCGTAGCCACACGATAAACCCAAGTTTTGAAGGAGCTATCAAAACGGAAGCTCGAAAGTTTCGTAACTACTTTTACTAAAATTTCCTGCGTTGCATCCGCTGCATCCTCTGGATTTGCCAACATCCTCAGAGCCAGGTAATACACATCGTCCCGAATCGCCGCTATAGCTCCCTCCAAAGCAGTCTTATCGCCTCCTACCGCTTGCGTAACAAGTTTTTCAATATTCATGAGCGCTCTCTGTAAGTTAACATAACTCGCGCCTGATAACAGGCGCGAGTTCAATTAGATCAAATAAGACTGGCGCCTACTGAAGTGAAAAACTTCCGTGAGGATTGTCCAATACAAGTAGCCATTTCCCATCTTCTTGCTTTCGCAAAACAGCTACCGAAAGGCCGCTTTGCTCAACCGTGCTCCCATCAGGAGCAGTCCCTGTCATAGACCATGGAGCGATATGCATCGCAAGGTCTCCAGCTACATACACCTCATGGCCCTTCAGATATTCAAATCTAGGGCTGATCTGCGAAAATTCGGAGAACCTCGCTTCTATATCTGAGCGAATCACAGACTCTTTACCTGGCTCGAAAAGCACATTTGCCTGATCCTCGTAAAAGCCCATCACTGCGTCTATATCACCTTCTTGAAAGGCAGCCGTCATCGCCTTTACGACCTCGAGAACCTCTTGGTTTTCCTTATTCATTGTCATTTCCCTTTCATCACTAGCAACCAAAGTTACCTGTAATTGACCGATAACCAACAAGGTTAGTAGTATCATTCCAGGAACAAAACGTAACGATCGCTTATGCATAATATTTCTTTTGTTTCAGTTATACGAATGGACAATTCCACCCGCACTAACTTAGACAATTCTCGGAAATAGGGTGTGACAGAAAAAATTCAGAAAAGTGAAGCCATCACAGTCTAAGCAAACGAGAGACTACAGGATATCGGTTGTCCAGTGATTCGGTCCCGGCTTTTGCTAGAATAGTCGACCAATCCAAGAGCCGACTTTGACGTCCACGATTCACTCGCTCAGCAAACCTGAAAGATCTCCAACAAGACAATCACCAACGATCTTGTGCATGATCGGTTACGACTAGTTTTTCCCGCTTTTCCAAAGATTGATTTCGGCTACATCATTTTGAGCCGCTTCTCCGTCCGTGCTTCGCCCACGGCTTACGTCGGCCTCTAACTGAGCGAGCAGCTGCGTAACAACGTTGGGATGAGAGGCGTATAAATTCGTGGTCTCGCCAGGATCCACCTCGAGATCGTAAAGCTGAACAACCGGAGCCCCTGCTTCAGCAGCTGCCTCTTCGTTCGGTGCGGTCCAACCGCCTGATCCTTTAGCCAATAGAAGTTTCCACTTCCCTTGGCGATAAGCGAAATGGCCGCTGATTGAATGGTGAATCACTCCATTGCGAGTGCTAATAATCGGCTTCCCCTTTAGAGCTGACAAAAAACTAACACTGTCTTCCGCTGTGCCATTGGGCAAAGATGTATTCATAAAATCAGAACAAGTTGCCATTAAATCCGTCAAACAAATCAACTGGTCCGACGTCGAGCCCGGATTCACGATCCCAGGCCAACGGACTACGAATGGGACCCGGTGCCCGCCGTCCCATAGGTCCGACTTTGAACCACGCATATTCGCACTCACATAATGTCCCTTACTCTCAAGCTCTGGAATGCCAGCATTTTTCGAAGTGCCGTTGTCGCTACTAAAAATCACCAAAGTGTTTTCAGCAAAACCATTTCGGTCAAGCGCATCGAGAATCTGTTTAAAGCCGTCGTCGGTTTGCATTACAAAGTCGGCGTGGGCTCCGAGTCCGCTTTTCCCTTGCCATTCCTTGGTGGGGACAATCGGAGAATGCGGCGAGCCGTACGATACATAGAGGAAGAAGGGGCGATCTTTATCTGTCTGTGCCCGTTCGCCGATATATTCAACTGCTTTGCGAGTTAGACGCGGTAGCATATGAATCTCATCTTCATGTTCAATTACAGTATCATTCTCGATCACAACCTTCATCTCACGTGCATGATGGAATCCATGATAGTAGTCGAAGCCACGCTGTACTGGACCATCTGGAATAACACTACCAACCGGAGTAAGCACTTTCTTCCCTTTTCGTTTCAAGGACTCTCCTGTTTCTGGATCGAGGTATTGAAAATCTAGATGCCATTTTCCGACAATCGCGGTGTGATACCCTTCGCCTTTAAGAAAACTCGCAACCGTCGGGCGATCCTCTGCAATTAGACAGGGGGCAAAACCTTGAACTACCCCCCTCTGCAACCAAGTACGCCAGCTGTACCGCCCAGTCAGCAATCCATAACGAGTCGGAGTGCAGACTGACGAACCGGAGTGAGCATCCGTGAAAATCATGCCTTCGCGGGCGAGTCGGTCTACGGCTGGAGTCTGAATTTTACCTCGTTCTGGATTAAGGCACTGCACGTCTCCGTAACCTAAGTCATCGCAGAGCACAAAAACGATATTTGGATTCGAATGCCTCTCATCCAGACCTGAACGTGAAGACTCTTCCCTCTCTACAATGGCAGACGCGGATACCGCCACCAAGCATATGAGGGTCACGAAAATTACAACACGATTTACCCGTTTCACCACAGCATTCATCATAAATATAATGTTCAAAGTAGTTTTTCCTATTTATTCACTCCAAGCTTCTGTCCAAATCCGTCGCACGAACTCC
>JAKYXN010000350.1 GCA_022538095.1 Puniceicoccaceae bacterium K14
CGGCATGTCAGAATGGACTGCAGGGCCTTGCGTTCTTCCAAGCGCATTGAGTCGCCATGCCGACTCAAACACGCTTTGTGATTGCGTATTAGAATATCGGCGACGCTTATCTTAGGCCCTGCCGCATAACGGTGGCAGGCGTATGGCACGACCTTCTAAAGCTTCGAGCGAGTCAGCCGGTCGATGGCCTCGACATGACGCATTCCCTTTTCCTCGCCCAATGGCGTCAGGTGAGTGTACAGCGTGGTCGTCTGTATGTCATCGTGACCGAGATACAGTTGAAGCTGTCGAAGATTGACTCCTTGTTCGAGCAA
>JAKYXN010000351.1 GCA_022538095.1 Puniceicoccaceae bacterium K14
GCCAGCAGCATGCAATCGATGCGCATTGCTTTAGAGCGATTGCGTAAGCCCAACGTCCAACTTCACTTCGCTTACGAAGCTGGACCCACCGGTTTCGTACTACAAAGGCGCTTGAGCAAATGGGGAGAAGGTTGCATCGCGGTGTCAGCTTCCCATGTTCCCAAGAAAGTCGGAGATCGAGTGAAGACCGATCGCCGCGATGCGGCTCAAATCGCCAAGATGCATCGTAGTGGCGAACTCGATGCGATTAACATACCAAACGAGGATGACGAGGCTATTAGGGATCTGTGCAGAGGACGTTACGACGCGAA
>JAKYXN010000352.1 GCA_022538095.1 Puniceicoccaceae bacterium K14
GTAAGTGGCTACAATGGTTCCAGCTACGATTTGGAGTCAGGGGCGACTGCTATATCCAGTTATGAAGTACGAAAGTACGAAAACCAAAGCCTCCTCGGTATTGACGTTCACAAGAGCGTTGGCAACAAAATGTGGGCTACGCGCCTTTTGGATTACCCCGTTGACGTCGAAGAATTGCAAGATGGGAATATTCTTGTGACTACCCAGATAGACCTGTTCGATTGGGTGGAGTACAACCCAACAACGCATCCAAACTTTGTCGCGGACCAAACAACTGCAATCAGGAGAGTCACGACGAGTCGCGAATAC
>JAKYXN010000353.1 GCA_022538095.1 Puniceicoccaceae bacterium K14
GTAAGTGGCTACAATGGTTCCAGCTACGATTTGGAGTCAGGGGCGACTGCTATATCCAGTTATGAAGTACGAAAGTACGAAAACCAAAGCCTCCTTGGTATTGACGTTCACAAGAGCGTTGGCAACAAGATGTGGGCTACGCGCCTTTTGGATTACCCCGTTGACGTCGAAGAATTGCAAGATGGGAATATTCTTGTGACTACCCAGATAGACTTGTTCGATTGGGTGGAGTACAACCCAACAACGCATCCAAACTTTGTCGCGGACCAAACAACTGCAATCAGGAGAGTCACGACGAGTCGCGAATAC
>JAKYXN010000354.1 GCA_022538095.1 Puniceicoccaceae bacterium K14
TCCTGGCTGTCCTTCAATGGATCGACTTTCACGGGTACGCCTTCGAGCGCTCCTTCTTCGCACTCGATCACCGTTCGAGCGAGCGATCCTTCTGGCGCGAGCGTGAGCGCGAGCTTCGCGCTGACTGTGGAGGAGGCTCCTGCTTCCGACCCGATCACTGTGGATCCAAGTCCGGTGCCTTCGCGCAGCGAGTCCATATCGGGGTCGACGGCGGACACTGAAGTTCGCGACAACTCCCAAGTGAGTTGGAGTGGCGGGAGCAGCTACCGAGCGGGGGGAGTGTCCTCGGGTCGCGACGGAGCGATCGT
>JAKYXN010000355.1 GCA_022538095.1 Puniceicoccaceae bacterium K14
CCTAAAGTAAGGCCACTGGCCAAAGTCTCAGCGTCACCAATTGTAAAGGCAAGATCCCCTGTCGAAGCGTCTTCAGCTATCGTCTGAGCATCAATAGAGGTAATTGTCGGAGCATCATTCACATCTGTCACTGTAACTACAAAGTCAGTGGAAACTGTATTCACTCCATCGCTTACGCTGATCGTTACGGTAGCTGAACCGCTCAAGCCAGCTGCAGGCGTCACGCTCACTGTGCGACTCCCATCGATGCCGCCCAATACGATTCCTGAAAGCGGAATCAAAGTCTCGTCAGAAGAAGCCTTTCCTA
>JAKYXN010000356.1 GCA_022538095.1 Puniceicoccaceae bacterium K14
GATAAACAGACTAACGACAGAGGTCTATTACGCCAATATTAGGCTTGGACGGCTAATCCGCAACAAGAACCGAAAGGACCCATTCCGGCCTCCGGCCTACTTGGGTCCTTGACTGCTGTGTCAGGAAAACCTAATACGTAAACCGAACAAAAAGTGTAACCTATGTCATTGTGGAAAGTGTTACCTATGTCTGTGTTGTACCGGTTTGATGAGCCTGTAAGAATTTTTGTGTAACTGTCTTCTGATGTGCTTTAACAAAGAAAGCATATACACATGAAAGAAAAGATTAGAGAAGAGCTTCTTG
>JAKYXN010000357.1 GCA_022538095.1 Puniceicoccaceae bacterium K14
GCCTCGCGACTGCGAACGCTGCTTCTCAAGGACATCGCCAGCGAAGGATTATTGCCCTCGAAAGAGCTCTCGCCGCTTTGGAAGATCGGATGGTACCGAGGAATGCAATGACGACACCTCAACGCAGCGAAGCGGAGAATAACACTGCGACGTGGAGAATTTTGGAAACGGAATCAACGCCTTCAAGTACCTCGGCGGATATGTTTGTAAAGGCCCCATATCCGACACGCGGATACTCAAAGCCGATAGCCGCAATGTTACGATCTCCGTGAAGGATCGCGCAAGCGGTAAGATCAAAGCAGT
>JAKYXN010000358.1 GCA_022538095.1 Puniceicoccaceae bacterium K14
CCGGCGGAGATCATTCGCGTTCCCATCGCCATGGGAGCCGAAGCGATCGTTCTGGTTCACAACCACCCTTCCGGAGATCCGACGCCGTCGAAGGCTGACCGCGAGTTGACGCGGCGAATCAAGGGCTATTGCGACGACCTAGGGATGACGATTTGCGATCACGTCATCATCGGCGAAGGAAAGTATTTCTCCTTCAACGACGAAGGATTGCTCAAGAAGAAAAAGAAGTCCTAGCCAATCCCATTGCTTGTGTTCCGGTTCCTTCGGCCCGGTCTTGTCAACTTCGTTTCGGAACTTTAGCG
>JAKYXN010000359.1 GCA_022538095.1 Puniceicoccaceae bacterium K14
CGCTAAAGTTCCGAAACGAAGTTGACAAGACCGGGCCGAAGGAACCGGAACACAAGCAATGGGATTGGCTAGGACTTCTTTTTCTTCTTGAGCAAGCCTTCGTCGTTGAACGAGAAATACTTTCCTTCGCCGATGATGACGTGATCGCAAATCGTCATTCCCAAGTCGTCGCAATAACCCTTGATTCGCCGCGTCAACTCGCGGTCCGCCTTCGACGGCGTCGGATCTCCGGAAGGGTGGTTGTGAACCAGAACGATCGCTTCGGCTCCCATGGCGATGGGAACGCGAATGATCTCCGCCGG
>JAKYXN010000035.1 GCA_022538095.1 Puniceicoccaceae bacterium K14
TTTGTTCTTTATCATCGAAAACTTGATATAACTTTTGCATCCTATTGCAAATCAATTACTTGAGAACTTACACATTTTGTCCACACGGCCTAGAAACTTTAATTTTTTGGTCGGCTTCTTCGGGACGTAAAACCCGCTGTCTTCTGCTGATTTAGTAAGGCGACTTTTGTCGTCTTTCTTGAACCCAGTGAAGCAAACCTCCGAAAGATGCTCCGAGTTCCATTTATGAGGAATTCCAGTGTGGCTTTCTCTTCTTCGTTTTTTTGGCGGTGGGGAATTCGCTACGTGCCATTGTAGGCGTGAATCTGCGATAGAAGAATCTTCGATAATCTCTAGGATTCGGTCTTTCCTAAATGTACGAACCTGATCCTTATCGGCGTCGTAGCACTGGAGGTAAACTTCACCAAAGGGGATAACGTCCGAGATCGTTCTAAGTGTCACGCAGCCTAAAGCGTCACGATATATGAATTGGAGAGTTGTTTGGGGCATTTATTTTTTCTTGGGCTAATAGTGTTATCATATAACTTTAAACTTCGTATAACACGAAAAGCTTTTGTGGCTCGTTCGAGTGATTTACTTCGCTTTTTGTCCGGTGAGCGATTGGGGAAGCTATGGGCTCATGGCGGAGGCTAGTCGGCGAGATGTTTGGCATTGGTTGATTAATGGGTCGATTATCATACATTATCAACTCATAATTCAGTATTTATGCTTACTCTCTGTTGCGATTTCTCCTTTTGGAGTTGTTTCACTTGGGTGCTAATCTGCTTAGCCTTGGCGAGCGAAATTCGTGTTATGTGAAGATGACTTCATTGGTCCGGATTTGGGACTTAGTCTACCTTTTCTTTGCTTAAGCTATTTCGAGTGCTTGGAGCGGTTGAATGTGAGAAGAGCCATGGGTAGATGCCGGTTAGGGCGTTTTTAGGCGTACCGCCTTCGTAACTTTGAGTATAGGATTTGTTGTCGGCATAGACCTTCGCCCAGTTGTTATGGTCCCATTTGTCTATGAGGGTAAGGCGTGGAGTGGATCCGAGTAAGACAAGTTCGTCGTAGACTTGTTGAGACGCAGACGAGGGGACGATTTCGTCGGCTGTGCCATGTATCATCCAGATGGGGATGTTTGTTATTTTGGAAATCGCATCTGCGTCACGGACTGCTGAAAGTGGGAGGGCAGCTGCCCAGCGGTTTGGGCGACTTGCGAGAGTAACGTAACAACCGCCTCCTCCAGCGGACATGCCTGTAATGTATGTACGATACGGGTCGATCGCGTAGGACCTTTCGATTTCGTCTACGAGAGCATTTACAGAGTCTCCATCCCACCAACCCGATTGAGACTGAGGTGCAAGCACGATGGCAGCATAGGGAGACTCTGGTGATTGAGTTATATCGAGTAGCGGCTGAATGTGCCGTTGAACCTGAAGCGTGTTGTCTGTTCCCTTTTCTCCGAGGCCTGCAAGGTAGACAATGAGAGGCAGCGGGGTTTCCCCGTTTGCTGGCACGAATAGTCGGTATGGATAGGTGGACTGTCCAACAATGGAGTCTTCAAGGGGATCAACTGAAGCGCTGAGAGCGGAGGTGGCGAGTATTGCAGGAAAGAAAGTGCGAAGAATTTGGAGCATGGACGTCGTAGATTGATTGTTAAATGAAGAATACAGAAAAAAGCCCAGCATCGCTTGGATGCTAGGCTTAGAGTAACTAAGAAAAATGTACTTACTAGAATGTCACTTTCGTTGTGAATGAAAGAGTTCTTGGGTTGCCGCGACTTTGATTTGAAGGGAAGTAGAACTCGTCAGTCAAGTTGTTGATCGAGAGTGTGAAGTTGTATTTGATATCGTTGACTTTCTTATAGTATGAAACGAAGGCGTTCATAATTAAAGATGGATCAAACGTGAGGTCAGGCGTGCGGATTGTTTGTTGCTTATCCCCAGTGTAGTTGCCACCGCCTCCAAAGGAAAATCCTTTGAAGGATCCTTCTTTGATTTTATACTTCACCCAGAAATTGGCGAGGTGAGGACTGCTGTTCTCTAAGCGGTTGCCGACAAGCTCCGGTTTTTCATCGTTGCTTGAGACGTAGGCATCTAAATAGCTGTAAGATGCGTAGAGTTGAAGAGACTTAGTTGGTGACCAAATGATATCTGCTTCATACCCTTTACCTATTTCCTCCCCTGTTTGGGAGCTGACAAACCCAGTTGCTCCTGTGTTTTGATCCACAGTTAGGATACGTCTTACAATTCCGGTATTGAGTACTTCAAAGTTGGTAATCGTTGACGATACTTTCCCATCAAATGCGTCGATTTTGAATCCGATATCCATACCTTTTCCGATCATTGGATCGTAAGGCTCGATGGGTTCTCCGGGAAGTGTTTCCTTGTCTCCATTGATAGGGACAAATGATTTACTATACGACGAGTAGAAGGATACCGAGTTGTTTATCTTCCACATTACTCCCAATTGAGGCGACAAGGCATCTGCTGGGTAGGGACCTGTGACAACGCCATCTAGTCGGTAATTAGTGATCGTATTTTCACTTTCACTATAACGAAGCCCTCCCAGAATTTTAAGTCGATTATCTACGGCAGAAATTTGATTTACGAGATATACCCCTTGAGCTTCTGAATCGACTTCTGCGTCATTTGTGGTGACCGTTAGTTCATCTATAGTGAAAGGAGTATCGAGATTCCAGGTTGAAGGATCCAAGAGGTCCCAATTGGGTAATTGTTCGCTGCTTGGGAGTTGATGCTGTGTGTTATGCTGTAGACTCTGCTGATGTTGAGCGCCGACAAGAACTGTCCAATCGAAATTCTCAAATTCGAATTCGCGGGTAGCTTCCATCTGAAATTGGTCTGTGCTACCTGCTTGTTGTTCGAACCGGACACGACGGTTTTGAGTGTGGCCATCGGTTACCCAACCTACACCGGTAGCGAACTGATTCACTTTCCGTTTCTCGTGTTGATAAGCGAAGCGTCCATGCCACTCACCTGGGAGTTTTGTTTTGGCATCGATTGTCAATGTTTCGAAATCGGAATTACGGTAGTCTTGATTACTGGCGTAGTTAAATGTCCGAGGCAAAGGCTCCCATTTCTCACCCAGACGTCCCCAGCCTGGCCAATCGTTAGGAACCATCATCACTGGTGGCGATTCCCGTCCTTCGTACTTTGTGTATTGAACGAGAATTGATGTATCTTTGTTAGGACGCCAATCTATCGAAGGTGTGATTACGGTGGTGTTCCGCTCGCCACGATCGTAGAACTGCATCTTATTATCGTAGGCAGCAGTAATTCGGTAGTTGAGTCCGGTTGATTTGTCTTCGGATTGGATAAGGGGGCCTGTAGTGTCCAAATCAAGACGATACGCATCGTAACTTCCTAGACGGAGTTTGATTTCTGACCGTTGCGTTGGGAGTGGCTTTTTCGTGATGTAGTTTACGACTCCACCCGGTGAGAGTTGCCCGTAGAGAAGAGTGGAGGGGCCTTTGGCGACTTCCACACGTTCAATTTGCGATGCATCTACAAACGTATTTCCAGAGAGACCGTTCTGCAACGGAGTGCCGGAGTAAAACCCGCGGATGTTGTAGCGGGTGTTTCCGTTAGTAAATTCTGATGATGCAGGCGTTACAGAAGGAGAATACTGAACGATGTCGGAGAGCTCAAGCGCGGAGATATCGTCTATGAATTCTTTGGTGAAAGCCTGAAGGCTGAGTGGTATGTCCTTGAGGTTAACATTTGTTCTCGTTCCACTAACAGTGTTGGACGCTCGGTATCCATCGTCATCCGACGCTTGAACTTCAAAAGGCGAAAGGATGAATACTTCGTCTTCTTCTGGTACCGTATCTAACGCTTGGGAAAAGGCTACCTGTGATATTAAGGCAGTCGCTATTCCCGCGATCTGACGATATCTGTAGTTCTTATATGGTGATAGTATCATAAGGGTATTAGTTGTTATGTTTGGGGAGGAGGATAAGAAATCTCCTCCATGCGAATCTTATTGATGGAGAATAACAGGCTTTTGACAAAGAACTGTCTGCTCAAGCGATTGAATTTCGCTACTTCAGTGTACTTAAATGAAAATTGAAAAGAGCCTCGGGTTTTCCTCGGCTCTTGTAGTGTTTTTCCTGAATCTAAGTCGAATCGCTACTATTCGATTCGCTCGACCTGAATTCCGGATACGGCTGGATCGCCGGCACCGGTCACACGGGTGAAGTCGAGGTCGAGCATTCCATCGGAAATACTTAGGATGAAGTCTTTTTGCAGGGGACCGAGGTACCCATTTTCATCGAATATATCGAAACTGGGCAATGCGGTTTGACCTTCTATATCGACGTCGAACACACGACTTCCGCTTGTATGGGTTGCGTTTCGTTCGATGAAGAACAAGGAGACTCGATAGATTCCTGTCTCGAGTGGGAGTTCCCAGCTCATCTCTTCTCCATAAGACGCATCGTAGCGGTAATTTCCGAAGATATTATCGGGAGCTTCAGTCATATTGGTTCCTGCACTATTCCAAGACCAACTACCTGTTGTAAGTTGACTTGTTGATACGAGGAAAGGAGAGGGGGTGAGTTGGAGATCTTCTTCCCAGTCTGCCTCTGTATCTGTTTCATTGATGCCGCCGGCATTGATTCGGTAGAGGGGCGATCCATTGGGAATCGCGTCGAGTTGATGGATTGCGATCGCATTGATTTGAGGATTTCCGGCGATCGAATCGAAATCAATATCGATTATTCCATCTGAAACTTCGATTATTGTAACATATTCGACTGGAGTATTGTAGCCGGTGCTGGCGACTAAATCGAGGGCGTCGAGGAAAATGTTTTCCTCAATTCGAACGTCGAAGACACGGTCTCCCGCTTCTGTTGCACTGCTACGTTCGTTGAAATACAGTCTGACCGCATACGTTCCGTTAGACACTGGGAATTCCCACTGCATGGTATCTCCGTTAGAGGCATCGTAGCGATAGCATCCTAAAACATCGTTTGCTGCGGTTGTCGATTGAGATCCCTTCCAAAAATAGCTTCCTGTGGTTCTTGAGGAAGTACTTACTAAGTAAGAACTGGGTATGCTTTGCTTGTCTTGATCCCAATCTAAGTGGGTATCCGCTAGTAGGGGTCCGCCGCAGTTGATGCGATAGATTGGCGTTCCACCATCGCTTACGAACACTTCTCCAAAAACCTGGTCTGAGCGTGCATCAGTGATCGTGTAGTAGTATAAACCTGCGGACAATCCAGTAAGTGAAAAATCACTTGGTCCGTGATCCCAGGCAATTGTGTATGGGCTGGTTCCTCCTTGCGGTTCTACTATGATTGATCCATCTGCAGAATTTGCTAGCTCGGTACGCGCTGTTACGTTTGCTTTAAGTTCTGTAGGCTCGGTGATATAGATTGTTCGCTGAGTGCTTGTGCACGACCTTCCAGATACTGTGACTGAGTAGATGCCAGCTGATAGCCCTGTGCGAGCTCTATCGGTGTTTCCATCTGACCAAAGGTAAGAGTAGGGCGCCGAGCGGCCTATGGGTGTAAGATCGATGTAGCCATCTGAATTCCCGAATATAGTCACATCCTCGAAGTCGACCCAGACTGATAGGTCACCATATTCGAAGGCGCCGGCATCGTAGGAGGCTGCGCACGAACCTCTTGATGAGCGTCTTGACGAACGTTTGGATGATCTTCTGAATGGGCGACTATTGCCTTCTTTGTCGGATACAAGGCCCATAGTTGATAGGTCGACACCTACATCCAGCGCTGCAGAGCATGATCCGATTCTGTAGTCTCCGATCGATTCATTGATGAAGTCGAAGCTTGAGGTGTCGCGAGCGAATGCATTGCCTTCGATGGCAACGCTGACGTTGCTTCCATTTGTTTTCACCATATCGTAATTGGTGTCAGGGACGACCACGAGATTGTTTTTAAACTCTATTGCGGAGATCTCGTTGTAGCAGGTGAAACCTGTCTCGACTGGATTTATAATCGTATTGTTGTAAATTCTAACGAAACTTGGATCGAGGGTATCATCACGATTGTCGCAGAATATTCCGTGTTCACCAGCATTTACGATCAGGTTGTTGGAAACTTCGTTGTTTCCGAGCCCTAGCATTACGATACCGATGGTTCCCGCATTCAAAATAGTATTACCATTGCACTTCCCGGTTGTTCCTTCACCGATTTGAATTCCGTTCTGTTGATAGAGTCGATTTGCGACGCCTGTTCCGTTTATATAATTGTTATAGATTTCAACGTCGGATGATCCGCTTCCAACTTGGATGCCATCCCAACCTGTTCGAAGGACTCGATTGTTAAAAACTCTGAGGCCTACAACATCGTGCGGGTAAATTGTTCCACAACCTTTATCGTATCCAGAATAAAAGGAGTTTCCGATGTACAGGGCCTCGCCTCCGACGTCATGGATATAATTGTCATGTATGGATACGTCGTATTGAGTAAAGGTTCCTCGCTGTGCGGTGCCGTCGCATTGAGGGTCCGTCTTAGACATTATACCGGCGAATTTCACATTTGAGACTTCGATGAAGCAAATTTCGTAGTTGGTGCTCTCGTCGGCAGCTTCGATTCCGTGGTTACCAGAGTCCCAAATTTCTATGCCGTATATGAAATTCGGATCACCATCTCCCCGAAGCTGAAAGTGAGAACTGTTGCCGATGAATATTGCCTCGCCTAGGCTGCTATTTCCAATGCGAACTTTCCCACCCGCGTTGACGAAAATGACGGGGTCGGTTTCGGTTCCTGCTACGTTGATGATTTTCAAGTAGGTGCGTTCGCCTGCTTCGATTCCTACGGTATCTCCGGGAAGGACTCCTTCTGCGGCTGCATCGAAGGTAATCGTATTCGTTGGTATAAGATGGTCGTATATTTGCGCCCAGGTCAGCGGGGCGCAAAGAAGTATAGTTGCGATAGTTAAAATGTTTCTAAGTTTCATATGATTGGGTATTTACTGGGATGTAATATTTATGTATTCACTATTTTGAACAGATTGGCTCTGCCGAGGCTGAACCATTCTGGAGGTAATTAGGCTGGAATGAATTCCAGCAGGGCTAGGCCGGGGGCCTCCATGTTGAAGGTCGCGACGGTTTTGCCTTCGTTCTGAGAAAATTCGATTGCAGAGCTAGATGCGCTGAGTGGGTTGACGCTATGTAGATCCGCGGTTTGAGCACGCGAGAGATAGTCGGGTGAGCCCAAGTCTCTCCAAAGCGTAACGACGTTGTTTTCCTGGGAGTCGACTCGGTATAATTTACCGGGACGGGTCTGTGGTGGTAGGTCGACCGAGACTTTTAAGGAGCGAGTGGTTTCCTCTGGCTCGTGATCGTAGGAGTAGACAAGGATGTGGCCGGTGCCTTCGCTCGAGCGAGTGGCGATGGCGTGTGTGAAGCTGTCGAGTCCTTCTCCGGTTACGGCAATGCGTTCAGTTCCGAGCATTTTCAAAAGTTGGAAGGCGTGGAAGGACGGCTTTCGCAGGCCTTGCATATTGAGCATTCCGTAGCCTCCGTAGAAGGCTTCGCGACCGTATCCAACTTGATCGTATATGTCGCTTAGACACCAATAGGCGAAGGCGTCGGCTTCTTGTGAGGCTTCTGAGAGGAGGCGTACGATGAAGGCGGCTTCGTTAGGAGTTTCGCGGGAACGGTCGACTCCGTGAAAGGATCTACCCCATTCGTTCCAATGGAGTTCGCCTTTGAATCCATAGCGATCGACCATTGCGCGCACGCCACGTATCACGCCGATCGCGCTGTTGGGTGACTTGCTGTTTTTATCTTCTTGCGGCCCGTCGAAAGGAGCGAGAGCGAGTTCTTCCGAAGCGTCGTTGTTGTAGATATGACCTATTAGGTAATCAGGCTGACAATTGTTGGCGTTTCCGAATTCGAATAGTTCGTCGATCCACTCTGCTCTTGCGCAAGAAGGGCCGCCTACTCGTAGGGTGGAATCGACAGATTTTATGGCACCATGGGTCACTTTCCAGAGCTTCATAAAGTCTTCCTTGGTTCCGCCCCAGAACCAGCCGAAGAGGTTAGGTTCGTTCCAGACTTCGAAAAGCCATTGTCGTACAATTTCGATTCCGTATCGATCAACCATGTGTTTTACGCTGTCGGATACGAGTTGCTCCCATTGCCGCCAATCATCGGGTGGGCTGGTTCGTGATTTACAAGTGAATACGGTTGTCGGACCAGAGGTCATCGCGCTGGGGATGAAGCTGGTGGTGAACATGGGCATCAACTGTCGGTCCTGGAGCGAGTCGATGATGTAGTCGACAATTTGCCAGTTGGTACGCGGGTCCGTCGATTCGTAGCCCATGAAAGATCCTGGGCTTGACTGGAAAACTCGTAGTTCGTCGTCGTACATACCGACTGCTCGCACGTGGCGTCCGCCGAGTTCGCGTTGAGCGACTTCGAGCTGTTCTTGCATATCCCCTCTGACCATCCATCGAAATTGGTCTACGTTTAGCACGCCTTCCCAAGTATGTCGGAAAGGCGTAGTCGGTTGGTCCCAGGCCGGCGTTATGTGAAGCGGGCGTTGCTGGCCGTTTTGCTGTGTTTGCTCTGTTTTTGAATTAGAGGGTGTAGTCATTCGCTAATACCCTTTTCGACTTTTGGCGAGAAGGTGAATCAGCTTGTCATTCAATCGTTTGAGGGGAGGACTTTAGCGACCGATAACACGTTGCCGGAAGTCGCGTGGAGAAGTTCCGAAGCGTCGTTTGAACGTACGTGAGAAGTGGAATTCGTCGCAAAAGCCAAGTGCTGCGGCGATCTCTTTGATTTGTAGGCGCCCTTGGTGGAGGAGGGCAGCAGAGCGATCGATGCGAGCGTCGAGTCGAAATTGTCCAGGGGAGAGGCCTACCTTGGCCCGAAAGCGTTTGCGGAAGTTTTCGTGGGACATGCCTAGTTTTTTGGCGACCGTTTGTGGGTCTAGCTCTGGAGTTGTTTCGAGGTCGCCTAGCATTTCGCAGGCTCGGTTGACCCACTCGTCGGTTGCGTTGTCCAGCTCCTCAGGTGTTTCTTGATCGGCTAGGATTTCGGTTAGCGCAGAAACAAAGCGTGACACGATCACTTGGGGGGGCGTGCGGCGACGCATGTGGGCAGGGGGAATGATGCTGAAAAGGCGTCGAAACCAGTTGTTGGCATCGTTGGAATGATGGACGGGACGCAAGGGATCGAGTAAATTAGTTTGTTGCATGAGATCGAAGACTGGGCCTTCGAATTCGAACCAGAGCTCATCCCAAACTTCTCCAGCGGCGGTACCGCAGCCATGGGGTTTATCCGGGAAAGAGAAAAAGATATCGCCTGCTTTTACGGGCGTGAGTTGCTCTTCGATGTCTCGGTAGAATCCGCTTCCATTGAGGATGAGATTGAATGTGTAGTAGCTACGAATATGAGCCTTACCCGGCGGCATGCCGATTCCGATTCCGCCCTGGTTGATGCCAGCAAGTCGGATCGTGCCAAGGGGTGAGTGGATGGGGCGCAGCAACAACCGCGTTTTTATTGTGTGGTCAATCATTTGGCTGTGGGCTGAAGTAGTACCAAAAAACACATGTTTTATACCAGTTTGCCTATTCAGTTTATTCTTTAAAAAGGATATTATTCAAAAGTCAACAACCCCAAACAACCCATGTTTATCACCAATAAAGTTACGCAACGAGATATTGCCAAAGCTTGTAGTGTGCATGCTAGCACCATTTGTCTGGCTTTGAAAAATTCACCTTCTATCCCAATTGAAACTCGCAAACGAATACAGCGCGAAGCAGCCAGGCTTGGCTATAGACCGAATGCGACGGCCCAGAATCTCGCATTTATGCGGCAAGATCGTAAAGGCGGTGGGACGCTTCCGATTGCTTGGATTAACCAGGAAGAAGAGCGTGATCACTGGCGGACGGATCCATCCGCGCGGATCTATTTTGAGGCATCGAGTCAGCGTGCAGCTGAGTTAGGCTACCATTTGGAGGATGTTTGGACGCGTGAACCAGGGATGCGTTTATCGCGAATCATTCAGATCCTTAAAGCTCGAGGGATAGAGCGGGTGATTTTTCCGGTGCATGGAGCGGTTGATCTTTCGATTTTATCTGAAGAATGGGGCGAATTTTCTACGGTTGGCTTGAATGACCATCGCCTGAGTGATCGGCTCGATTTAGTATGCGCTGATTATTACCAAAATGCGGCGACTATTCTCCGTCGTATAGAGCAACAAAATGGAGGCCGTATCGGTATGATAATGACGCCAGAATTCGACGAATCAACAAATGGCTTGGTGCATAGTTGCCTCCTTCGTTTTCAGCGTAAATATACGCCTGATGAGCGGATTCCTGTTTGTTTTGTTGATGCTTCTGAAGACGGGAAAGAAAACTGTATCCAAGAGTGGATGCTACGGTATAGGCCCGATTCAATCATCTCTTACGATCCTTCGTTGAAAATCTTCGACAATTCGCTCACAGAAGGAAGAAATTGGTATCGTTGGCATGATCCTGAAGATCAAATGGCATTAGGCGCTTGTGATAGCGCGGCAGAAGCTGGAGTTGTTGCCGTTGAGTATGTGATCGAAAAGAGTCGTCGATACGATCGTGGCTTAGGCGAGGCGACTCATTTGCGTTTGATCAAAGGCGGGCGAAAAACATCGCTTTTATCGCAGGTTGAACTTGAGTCGACCGGTACCTAGAAACACATTTAGCAAGTTTGTATTAAATCTCCCTTTACCCTAATCCCTAACGAATAAAAATGCGTTCATTTCTCCTCAAACCTTCAGTGGGTTTTCTATCACAGGCACACGTCTCTAGCAGTCCTGAGGGTTGTTTCTGTGAGTAATCATAATTTAGCTACGGATTCTTCCGAAGGAACGAGCCCCAAGTCTTGGAAGATTGGTACTCTCACTTACACAACTACTGGGTTGGTTGTGCTCTTTTGCTGGCTTTTGGCGGGAGACCTTGCTTGGTCGACCAAGGACCGGTCGGTCATGTGGGTCGTGCAGCTTTTGTTGAAAAAGTTCGAGGCCTCAGACACGGTTATCGGAATATTTTTAGGAGGATTGCCGCATGGTTTGACTCTTTTGCTGATGCCAGTTGTGAGCTACCTTTCTGATCATCACCGAGGGCGATGGGGCAGGCGTATTCCGTTTCTTGCGATTTCCACACCGTTTACCGCTCTTTCGATTTTTGGTTTAGCATTTAGTCCCGAGCTCGGAACCTGGGCGCATTCATTGGCGGGTAGTTATTCACCTGGGCTGAATAATACGATTTTGATAACGTTTGGCGTTTTTTGGACAATTTTCGAAGTTTCGACAATTATAGCCAATACAGTCTTTTTCGCTCTGATAAATGATGTAGTGCCAAAGGAAGTACTCGGACGTTTTTACGGTCTCTTTCGGGCAGTCGGTCTTGGTATCGGAATTGCTTTTAATTATTGGCTTTTTGGTAAAGCAGAGACTCACTTTGCCTGGATTTTCATTGGGGTCGGAATTATTTATGCAGTCGGTTTTACAGCGCTTTGCTTGAAAGTTCGAGAGGGGGAGTATCCTGAACCAGAGATTCCCCGTAAGGCCGGAAAAGGTGTTTTGTCAGCGGTAAAGGACTACGGGAAAACGTGCTTAAGCCAGGGACTCTACTTGTGGATTTATGTAACTATCGCTTTTTCATGGATGGCGATTTGGGCGTGTAATTTGTTTAATGTCCTTTTCGCTAAGCAGTTAGAATTAGATATGGATACTTATGGTAAGTGCGTCGCTGCGAGCTTCGTTATATCGTTTGTTCTCTCTTATTTTGTAGGCGCTGCGGTGGATCGCGTTCATCCCTTGAGAATGTCAATTGCGACGATGGCCTTGTTTGGAGTGATAGCCCTTGCTGGAGGGTTCCTCGTTGATGATGCTGCGAGTTTTCGCATTTTGCTAATATCAATAAGCGTGAGTTCGGGCTTGTGGATGACTGCGTCTGCGTCGATTACGATGCGTCTCTTTCCTCAGGCAAAATTTGCTCAATACGACTCGGTCCGTGGATTGATTACCAGCTTTGGTATGATGGCGATCAGTCCGATTCTTGGATTATTGCTCGATTTAAATGGGCACGACTACCGTTTGGCTTACTTTGTTGCAGGCGGTTTCGCGGTCTTGGCACTGGTGACGAGTTTTGTCGTGTATCGGAAATTTATGTTACTCGGCGGAGATGAGCATTATAAAGCTCCGGAGTGAAATTCTCTATTTTTGTGTATCCATGTTATGAGTGTATTGGATTTGGCCGCATTTAAGAATTTCCTAAGTATTTCAAATGGCTGTTAGGAAAACAGCCGAACACTGAGTGTCTGATTATGACTAAACACATTGATTTAAGTAGTGAAGCGAATTGGACGTTTCGTGAAGCGCGTCCTAGAAAACCTTGGCTTCCAGCAATTGTGCCTGGTTGCGTACATACGGACTTGCTGAGAGCAGGTCAAATTGACGATCCGTTTTTTGGCACGAATGAACTTGAGCTCGGATGGATCGAGGATACGGACTGGGATTACCGTGGCGAATTGACGTTGAGCAAAGATGATTTGTCGGCGAATCGGATTGAATTGGTCGCAGATGGGCTCGATACGGTGGCAACGATTTCAGTCAATGGAAGTGAAGTCGCTCGAGTAGAAAACATGTTTGTTGGTTACCGCTGGGATGTCGGGGAATTGCTTCGACCCGGCCGCAATACGCTGTTGATCCGTTTTCACAGTGCGGGAGAATACGTGCGGACGAAACGGCTGAAGCACCGTGTATTCGAATTCAATGACCCAGTTGGAGGCTGTACGAAAATCCGGAAGGAGCAGTGTCAGTTCGGTTGGGACTGGGGCCCGCGTTTGGTAACGGCAGGGATCTGGGCGGGATTGCGGCTTGAGCTTTGGAACGAAAATCGACTGAAACATGTGCAATGCTTGCAGCGGCATGCGAAGGATGGTTCGGTTACCGTGATTTTGCAGCCCGAGCTTGCTCGAACGAATGCTCAGGTTGAATACGAGGCTAAGCTCTTACTTGAAGGGAAGCTTATTGCTAAATTTGAGAACTTAGAAGCACGCGTTGATGTGCCTGAGCTTTGGTGGCCCAACGGACATGGGGCACAGCCGCTTTATGAAATCGTATTGGTCGCTCGCGATTCTTTCGGAGAGGTTATCGGAAATTGGACCCGACGAATTGGGCTACGAACAATCGAGCTTGAACGGAAAAAAGACAAATGGGGCGAGAGCTTTCAGTTTTTAGTGAATGGGCGAGCGCTTTTCGCCAAAGGCGCTAACTGGATACCCGCTCATAGTTTTGTCGCCGGGCTAAAACGAGAGTCGTATGAACGCGATTTACGGGCGGCGATTCAAGCTAACATGAATATGATTCGTGTTTGGGGCGGAGGCGTGTACGAGGACGAGGCTTTTTACGATCTTTGCGATGAGCTCGGTCTACTCGTTTGGCAGGATTTCATGTTTGCCTGTTCTCTGTACCCGGGTGACCGGGCGTTTCAGAAAAGTGTAGCGGCTGAGGCTGAGTACCAAGTGAAGCGCTTGCATGACCGAGCTTGCCTCGCTTTGTGGTGTGGCAATAACGAGATTTTTCAATTGAGGTCGGATCAGTTGGTCAAGTCCGGTAATAAGCGTGCCTACGATGCGCTTTTTCACGAGATTTTGCCTGAAGCGGTGACCGCTTTCGATGGCGCAACGAGTTACTGGCCAAGTTCTGCGTGGCGTGGCGATGGGGATAATTCTCATGAGGCTGGAGAGCGACGCGGCGATACGCATTTTTGGGATGTGTGGCATGCGCGTAAGCCAGTGAAGGCATACGAGAAGTGGGAGTTTAGGTTTTGTTCCGAGTTTGGAATGCAGAGCTATAGTTCGCCGGAAACCAACGCTACGTTTTGTCCACCTGAAGATAGCAATGTCTTTGGGCCTTCGATGGAAAACCATCAAAAGAACCCTGCGGGAAATCAGATAATTCTTGATTATGTATCGAGTCGATATCCGTATCCTAAAAATCAGGATGCGTTAATTCTTTTGTCTCAGCTTAATCAAGCGCACTGTATGCAGACAGGTGTGGAACATTGGCGGCGTAATATGCCGCAATGTATGGGAGCTTTATATTGGCAATTGAATGATTGTTGGCCCGCTGCTTCGTGGAGTTCGATAGAGTTTACGGGACAATGGAAGGCTCTACATTTTTTGGCTCGTCGCTTTTTTGCTCCCGCTCTTGTGTCGGCTCATGTTACAGGCGAAGAGACAATGGGGCTCGGAAATTATCGTAGCACATCTGTATCGACGGTAGATCTTTACACTGTGTATGATGCACCCGAACCCGCGGTCGGAGAAATGTCTTGGGAGCTCTGTCGCTTTGATGGGAAATGTATCCAAAATGGGAAGCGTAAGGTAGATTTGGAGTATGGAAAAAGCGTGCTCCAACGGACACTCGATTTCTCGGGAGTCTTAGAGTCTGAGGGACGAGATAATCTTTACCTTCGAATTGCCCTTTCTGTATCCGGGAATGTGGTGAGTGAGGAATCTGTATTCTTCACGCATCCACGATTTTTGGCTTTGCCGCGGAAAAGCGCTAAAGTGGCGCTTCGCCGGTTAAGTGCAGGCAAAGTGAGTTTGACTTTCAATTCAGACGTATTTTTGCATCGCGTAAATTTCCAGATTGAGGGGACTTCCTTTGAGGCCTCGGATAATTACTTCGAACTCTACCCAGGAAAGCCAAAGACGATCACCGTATCCCATGATCCGGATGTAGCGATTAAGTCGCTACGAAACGCACTTAAAGTGAGTTCACTCGTTGATACGTATGAGTAAGAATCCCATTAACATGAATAAGCCTTCGGCTTTGTGTCTGATGGAACCTCAGATGTTTGAGGATCTTTTTTCAGAGGAGGACAAGGCCCGTTTAAACTCAATGCTCGATTTTTCTGAATCGCCGCTAGCTCCGATCGATTTTGTTAATTCGGAACGTTTTTTCAATGACGTGGAAGTGATTGTCAGTACATGGGGACTGCCTCCGATGGATGATGCTTTTCTAAAGCGCTTTCCCGATCTGAAAATCTTATTGTACACTGCTGGTAGCGTTAAGGAAAAGGTGACCTCTGAGTCTTGGGATAGGCCGGTGCGCGTTGTGACTGCAGCTGCTGCGAATGCTGTGCCGGTAGCCGAATTTGCCTTTGCCCAAATTATTTTGGGGCTTAAGAATGTTTGGTCCGCAGCCGCGTTGACGCGTCGGGAGCAAGCGTTTGTCGCTGCTCCAACTCCAGCGGCTGGGACGTTTCACAGTACGGTAGCTTTGCTTGGATTAGGCCATATCGGCCAGATGGTAGCTTCCCGACTAAAGTCGCTTTCGGTAAATGTGTTGGCCTACGATTCTTGTATTGAAGAGTCAGTCGCTGCTGATTTAGGGGTTCAACTCTGCTCTATGGAAGATGCTTTTCGCTCAGCGGATGTAGTTAGCTGTCACTTACCGTTTTTGCCGGTGACATCGAAAGTGATCCGTCGTCAGCATTTTATGTCGATGAGGCCTCAGGCTGTCTTTTTGAATACAGCGCGAGGTGAGGTGTTGGACGAGGGAGAATTATTTGATGCTCTACAAGAGCGACCCGATGTTACAGCGGTATTGGATGTGCTGCAGAGCGAAGCTCCCGGGTCCACGTCGCCCTTATTCGCTTTGCCAAATGCGGTGATTACTCCGCACATTGCTGGAAGTCTTGGGCGAGAGTGGCAACGATTGGGAGCAACGATCGTCGATGAAGCCGAGCGTTACGTCAGTGGGCAAACATTGCTCCATGAGTTGACGCTCGAGAAATCAAAAACCTCGGCCTAGGCGGCCGAGGCTTTTTTCATTTGTTAAAGTACAGCATTGTGGCGAATGACCTCGGAATACCACGAGGCGCTCAGCTTGGGTGTGCGACGCTGCGTTTTGAAATCGGTGTGAACAATTCCAAAGCGCGAGGTGTATCCATCTGCCCATTCGAAATTGTCGATAAGTGACCATAGGAAGTATCCTGTAAGAGGAATGCCTTCTTCGATTGCGCGATGCACTGATTGTAAGTAGGTTCTCAAATATTGGCAACGATGCGTGTCGAGAATCTCGCTGTCGTAATCGCGTTCTGGGTGAGTCCAGCCGTGAATCACTTCTTGGGTGGTAGGCATCCCCGGCGCATCATGGTAGCCGACACCGTTCTCAGCGATTAACATTTCGTTAGGATTGTAGAGCTCGTGGCAAAAGCGGAGTCCCCAATACATTGCTTGTGGAACGTGGTTTAGCCAATCTGCTTCCGCTCGCGGGAAGGCTTTCGGTAGCGGAAGGACCTCGGGTTTGTTGTCAGCGCCTACGCGTACGAAATGCCCTCGGTAGACGTTCAGTCCAAGGAAATCCATTGGTTGGGAAATTAGCTCCATTTCTTCTTCGGTAAAACGAGGAGCGTCTGCTCCGCATCGTTCCAAATAAGAATCTGGATACTTACCCGAGTAGATGGGAGCAAGCGTGTGTTCATTGATTTGAGCGAAGACTGCTTTGGCTGCTTCAATGTGCTCTGGTGTTTCTATGAACGGAACGATGATTTCCGGGTTGTGAACAAGTCCGACGCGTGCATCTGGACCACCGAGGTCTCGAACCGTTTTTACTGCGATCCCGTGGCAAACCATGGCGTGATGAAACGCTTGGTTGACTACCTGAGAGGATTCTTTAGCGCCGGGAGCATGAAGTCCTAGCTTATATCCGTGGCCGATGAAGCCAGGGATTTCATTGAGGGTGAACCAATTTTTGACACGATCTCCAAAAGTGGATACAACGATTTTTGCATAGGAGGAGAAGGCGTCGAGGATAGATCGTTCGCGCCATCCGCCTTTGTCTTCGAGAACCTGGGGAAGGTCCCAGTGATAGAATGTGCACCAAGGCGTAATGTCGTTGGCGATCAGTTCGTCGATTAGGTTATTGTAGTAATCGAATCCTGCTTGATTGATCTCTCCGGTACCGTCTGGAATGAGACGTGTCCAGGCTAGTGAAAACCGATAGTGGCGGATTCCGAGTTTTGCCATGAGAGCGACGTCATCTTTGTAGAGATGGTAGTGATCGCAGGCAACCTCTGGGTTGAGGCCATCTTTGGTTGTTCCGGGCTTGGCTGCGAAAGTATCCCAAATCGATGGACTTTTATTGTCCTCTGTAGTGGCGCCTTCGATTTGAGCGGCAGCGGTAGCTGTGCCCCAGACGAATCCGGGAGGGAATGAATAGTTTGAAGTCATCTCATAGGGGATGCTCGGAAGAGTAGATTTTCAATTAACGCATCACTCAACCGTTTGAATACATGAAACAGGTACGAAAGAGGCTTTATTCTTGGCATTCTAGGCAATCATGAATTAAGGCGTAGGACTTTAATCTGCGTGATTGATTCGTCCTTTTTCGCGGCAGAGGATGCTTGTTTGAATAATAAATAGGGGGTGATCTCTCGCTGTGGAATCACTCGAAAGATAAATCTAAACCTCGAACAGTCAAGAGCGTGTCTTATCTGTTTAAAATTCTGACCTTATTAACTGTATACCCATGATTACACTACGAGATATTGCTATTGAAAGTGGTTATTCGAAGACGGCTGTCTGGTTGTCTCTTAAGGACAACCCTCGCATTCCAGAGAAAACTCGGATGAAAATTAAGGAAGTAGCAAAAAACATCGGTTATAAGCCAAATGCCGCGTATGAGCAGATGTTGCGTCAAGTCCGTTTAGCGAAGGAAATCAGCTATCGCGCGACAGTGGCTTTGGTGCACGCCTTTGATATTCCTGATCCTGAGAAACGCAATCCGTATCATCGAGAACTGGTGAAGGGAGTTCGCAGTCAGGCCAAAAACTTAGGCTACGAGGTTGAGACGTTTTGGGCAAAACAGCCGAATATGCGAGGTGAGCGATTGAGCCAGATTTTGAGAAGCCGAGGTATTCGTGGAATTATTGTGGCGCCTATGCCTACGCACCGTACCTTGGATCTTGATTGGGATAAGTTTGCCGCGGTTACGATAGGTCATTCTTTGACAGAGCCGAGGTTGAACTTAGTAGAAGTAAATAACCAGCAAGCAATGGCTTTGAGCCTTAAAAAATTGCATGAAAAGGGTTATCGAAAAATTGGGGTAGTGATGCGACCGGATCATGAGGATATTATGCGTTACGGGCTTTCTGTTCCTTATTTATGGATGCAATCTCAACTTAAGAAAGAAGATCGATCGGAAATTTTTCTAATAGACCCTTCGGATCCCTCTAGTTTCTTCGATTGGTTTGGTTCAAACAATTTCGAAGCGTTGGTAACAACACACACACATGTTGTGGATTGGTTAAAAAAGAGTGGGTATTCTATTCCCGAAGATGTTGGGATCGTGTTTCCGACACCGGTTTACGAATACATGGATTATGCTCATGTAAATCAGATGCCTTATAATGTCGGGACGGCAGTTGTGGACATGCTGAATGCTCAGTTGAATAGAGACGAGTATGGCTGTCCGAGTAATCCTAAAGTTGCCTATACGGATGTAGACTGGTGTGAGGGGAACTCCCTGAGAACGATTGCAGATGTGGACGAGCGTGCTCTGTTGCAGAGTGTTTTTTATGGTGGCGAGGAATCTTGATATTTCCTCGTGCTGAGTTGCTAAATGTTGATTTTGTGGGCCCGTTGATAAGCGGGTGAGAGCTCACTCGATTCGGATTTGGGCCTGCTTCTCAGATATTGCGACCCGCTGCGAGTGATACTCGTTTTATCGGATCCTTATTGGGCGTTTCGATTGTATGTTTGAATATTTCAGTTCTCTCGAGCAGGTCAGTCGATTTGATGAACTAGTACATCACCGAATCTTTTGATGAAAATGGATTTGAGTAGGAAGGTCTAGGGATCAGGCCAATGCCCCTCTTTAGAGCTGGTCTTTACGATAACTGTAATGGCGATTGTTGGTTTAACTAAAACGTCCGGGCCGGCAGTTGTTTGGCTATTAGACTCACAGAAGTTACAATTATGATCTCAACCATAGCTAATCATCGATTAGGGAAATTTAGCCCGAGCGAATTCAATCAAGGTCTCGCTTTGAGTCTGCAGAATAGAGGCATCTTACTCACGGAGTTTTATTTAGTGTAAATGATCCCGTATGGACAATTTTTTTAGTAGTGGAATGTAGGTTTGGTTTAACCAAAGCCTGTTCTCAATTGGAGAGCAGGCTTTTGAAAAAAAACTTTATTTTGGATACTTGTAAGAGATTATGGCATATACGATTGGCGTAGATTATGGTAGCAATTCGGTGAGGAGCATCGTGGTGCGATGCTGCGATGGAGTAGAGTTGGGAGTGTCGGTGTATGCCTATCCTTCGGGAGAAGCAGGTATTTTGCTCGACAAGAATGACCATAACTTGGCGAGGCAGCACCCAGGAGACTACCTCGAAGGAATCAGGCGAACAGTGCGAGAGGCTGTTCTTCTCGCAACGAAAGCTGATCAGTCATTCTCAGCGGATAGAGTTGTCGGAATTGGTGTAGATTCGACAGGTTCCAGTCCGATTCCAGTGGATGCGAATAATATGGCTTTGGCATTGAAGCCAGAATGGAGAGGTAATTGGGATGCAGAGTGTTGGTTGTGGAAGGATCATACTAGCTTCAAGGAAGCTGCGCGAATTACTGCGCTCTGTGCCGAGCATCGTCCAGAATACATCGCTAAGTGTGGAAACCAATATTCGTCCGAGTGGTTTTGGGCGAAGATATGGCATTGCTTAAACGTGGCTCCAGAAGTATTTGATAATGCTTACAGCTGGGTAGAGTTTTGTGATTGGATTCCCTCTGTGTTATCAGGGGTACGCGACCCTCACGCAGTCAAACGAGGGATCTGCGCAGCGGGTCACAAAGCTTTGTATTCAAATGATTGGGGAGGATTGCCGGACGAAGAATTCCTTGCTATGCTCGACCCCAAGTTGGCTGCGTTGCGGGGTCGTTTGTATGATCAAGCTTACGACGCTAGCGAACCAGCTGGATTTCTATCTGGAGAATGGAGCGATGCTCTTGGTTTGCCCATGGGTATTCCAATCGCGATAGGAGCGTTTGATGTTCATTATGGATCTATAGGTTCGGGGATAGAAGAAGGTGTATTCGTAAAGGTGATAGGAACTTCCACTTGCGATTGTGGTGTGGTTAAATCAGATACGAATTTAGCTGATATCCCGGGTGTATGTGGCGTTGTGGACGGTTCAATCTTACCCGGATATTTTGGAATCGAAGCGGGGCAATCAGCTGTAGGCGACATTTTTGCCTGGTTCGTTAAATCTGTTTGTCGAGGAGACGATGCACTGCATGCAGAGTTGACTGAAGAGGCGAATCGAATGAAGCCGGGTGAGAGCGGCTTGTTGGCATTGGATTGGAACAATGGAAACCGTACTGTTTTGGTAGATCCCTTGCTTACGGGGGCATTGATTGGGCAGACTCTCCATACTTCTCAAGCAGAGATCTATAGAGCTTTGATTGAAGCAACAGCTTTTGGAGCTCGGATGATAATGGAACGAATCGAGTCGCATGGCGTGCCTATTGAACGGCTTGTTTGCACAGGGGGCATCGCTGAAAAGAACCCAATGCTTATGCAAATTTATGCGGATGTGTGTGGACGAGAAATAAGAATTTCTCAGAGTGAGCAAACGTGCGCCTTAGGTTCTGCGATCGTTGCAGCTGTTCTTGCGAGTAGTGAGAAAGGTGGGTTCGACGATTTTGAAGGAGCTCAGGCAGCGATGTCGCACTTGAAGGAAAAGGCGTACGCGCCAATTCCCGAAAACCAGGAGATTTATGAGTCGCTCTTTTCTTTGTATAGAAAAATTCATGACTCGTTTGGCGGAGTAGAGGTCAGTGACTTGGGGAGAGTTATGAAAGATCTCCTGTCGCTAAAAGAAAAAGTGCGAATGAACTCACTTGAGTTGGTCTAGGTGGTATTTAAGATATGGATAATTCAGTAAAAAATAGGTCGAGCCTTGAGCTTTGGTTTGTTACGGGAAGTCAGTGCTTGTATGGTGAAGAAACCTTAAAGCAGGTGGCAGACAATTCGAAGGAAATCGCAGAAGGATTGAATGCTTCGGATTATATTCCGGTTAAAATTGTTTTCAAATGCATTGGAGAGTCACCGGAGTCCATTCGCGAAGTGTGCTCTTTGGCTAACAATACGGAGGCTTGCATCGGACTCGTTATTTGGTGTCACACATTCTCACCGGCAAAGATGTGGATTGGTGGACTAAGCATACTGAGCAAGCCGTTTGCCCATTTGCATACTCAGTTTAATCGCGATTTGCCTTGGGGCGAAATCGATATGGATTACATGAATCTGCATCAATCGGCTCACGGAGACCGGGAGTTTGGATTTATGTGTTCGCGAATGCGCTTAGAGCGAAAGGTCATTGTCGGTCATTGGCAAGATGAGGAAGTGCAGCAACGCCTTGGAAATTGGGCTAGAGCAGCCAAGGGGTGGCATGCTTTGCAGGGAGCGAACGTTTGTCGTATCGGCGATAACATGCGCGAAGTGGCTGTTACGGAGGGTGACAAAGTAGCTGCGGAATCGCGTTTTGGATATTCAGTAAATGGATATGGAGTAGGGGAACTGGCCTCTTTTGTGAATGATGTACGGGATGAGGAAGTAGATGAGCTATGCGCCATCTATCAAAGTGAGTATACCCTGGAACCTAGTTTATTAAAAGGAGGTTCTCGTCACGAGTCGGTGCGAGATGCGGCTCGAATCGAACTTGGATTGAGGAACTTTTTGAAAGATAAGGGAGCTATTGCTTTCACCACGACTTTCGAGGATTTAGTAGGTTTAAAGCAACTACCTGGGATCGCCGTACAACGTCTTATGGGCGATGGATATGGGTTTGGCGCGGAAGGCGATTGGAAAACCGCAGCGTTGGTTTACATGATGAAAGTCATGACTGAGGACCTACACGGTGGCACTTCGTTTATGGAGGACTATACGTATCACCTTCATCCAAGCGGGAATAAGGTTCTAGGCTCTCATATGTTGGAAGTTTGCCCGAGTATCGCGGAGACTAAACCAAGCCTTGAGGTGCATCCATTGGGTATCGGTGGAAAGGAGGACCCAGCTCGTTTGGTCTTTGATGTTTCAGCCGGGGATGCTGTTAACGCAACGATTGTTGATTTGGGGAATCGCTTTCGGATGATTGTGAATGAGGTAGAAATTGTCCTTCCAGAAAACCCAATGCCCAAGCTTCCAGTGGCGAGAGCTGTGTGGAAGGCGAAGCCTGATTTCAAAACGTCGGCGGCTTCGTGGATTTATTCAGGCGGTTCTCATCACCCCGTATTAAGCAAAGCAGCTACAAGCGAGATGCTCCAAGATTTTGCTGATATCGCAGGTATCGAAATGGTATTGATTGATGGTGAGGCTTCGGTTGCTGGGGTGCGAAAGGATCTTCGAGTGAACGAGGTTTATTATCACATGAATAGGGGAAGTTCTTTTGCAGGGTAGGAAGGTTCGAGTTTCTGTAGAGGAAAGAATATTACAATTATGAGCAATTACCAATCGTTGAAGGAAGAATGTTACGAAGCGAACCGGAAGCTATGGCAGTTGGGAATTGTCGACTTAACCTTCGGTAATGTTTCTATAGCGGATCGCTCAAAAAATGTGTTGGCAATTAAGCCGAGTGGTGTCGAGTACGATGCCTTAAATCCTCAAGACATCGTTGTGCTGCAACTCGATGCAGAGCCAAATAGTAAATGTAAGTTAGATTTGGATGTGGTGAAAATCGAAGGCGCTCTACGTCCTTCATCGGATACACCCACTCATATGCGCCTTTACCAGGCGTTTGGAAGTATCGGGGCGGTTGTTCATACCCATTCGCGAAATGCGACTGCGTATGCTCAGGCGGGAATTGCCATTCCGTGTTTGGGAACAACGCATGCGGATTATTTTCAAGGAGAAGTCCCGGTCACACGCCCGATTTCAGAGATAGAAATTGAACGTCATTATGAATGGGAAACTGCCAATGTCATCGTGGAACGGTTTAGTCAGCTTGATCCGAATCGAGTAAACGCAGTGCTTTTCCACGGCCATGCTCCCTTTATCTGGGGAGACAGTGGTGCGAAGGCAGTAGAAAATGCGTTTGCCTTGGAAGTCATTGCGGAAATGGCGATGAAGGCCAAGCAATTGAATCCAGCGGGAGATTCACTTTCACAAGCGCAATTGAATAAGCACTACTTCCGAAAACACGGTGCAACAGCCTATTATGGGCAGCCATGATAAGCATCTGTGAGGTTTTTAGGAACCGCTAATGGACGCGAATAATTTAGGGGCTAATCAATGTGGTAGGAGGGCGATTTTTGTAAGGCCTCAGTTTTTCGTATCCCTCAAATGTCGCTACGCTCGGAAGGCTGAGTGCCTCGAACTACAACGGCACTCAGCGTGATGACTATAAGTCAGGCATGGTTGGTCTTGTTATTCTTCCTGAAGCGCCCTGCCAAAATGAGCAGCACGGCCGCTCCAGTCATAGCAATGGTCGAAGGCTCGGGAACCGCCAACAAGTTTAAGGATCCGTTCCAAGTGGAACTTGGAACGAAGTTGAAGGTTTCTTGAACACCGCCAAAGGTCAAAGTGAAGGGGGTGGAAACATTCAAGGTAAAATCGCTCAAGTACAAAGTGTCGCCTGCATTATAGCCATTGCCGAAGTTATCAGCTATGAAATTGATGGTGGAATCTCCAAGAGCGTTAATCGTACCCATTTCTCCGCCAGAGAAATTGAAAGTCGAACTGCCTCTTGTGCTGAGAGATGCGATCGATCCGCCGGTCTGGTTGAAAGTCGAATTGCCGAACGTGTAGGCCTCATTGTTGATCTGACCGCCGCTCTGGTTGAAAGTCGATGTGGCGTGTGTGTTGACCTCGTTGATCTGACCGTCGCTCTGGTTGAAAGTCGATGTGTCGCGTGTGTTGATCTGGTTGATCTGACCGCCGATCTGGTTGAAAGTCGAATTGTCGAACGTGTTGGCCTCATTGTTGATCTGACCGCCGCTCTGATTGAAAGTCGAATTGCCGTTCGTACCGGCTAGGTTGATCGTACCGCCGATCTGGTTGAAAGTCGAATCGTCGAAGATATCGGCACTGCTGATCGCCCCGCTGCTCTGGTTGATCGTCGAATCGTCGTTTGCGCTTACGATGCTGTAATTCGTGGTGACGTTAGCGGTTTCTGTGCCGGTAGTGTAGAGTAGTTGGGCAGAGAGCGATGACGTGAAGGTGAGGACCGCCGCGGCAGCCAATGCAGAGATCAGTCTTTTTTTCATTTTAGAAGTGGTTTCTAGCCGAGTCGGCTTGAGAACAAGTCGTCAAACCATCGAAAATATTTATTCGCTCTATTTCACGCTGTCAACACCGTTCCTCCTTCGCTTGAGGACTGGGATGCTGAATGTGCTGTGTACGTACGGGAAGGCAACGTTCGCAGATTTCCTTGATGTGGCGGTGGTCTGTTCCGCAGGAGCCTCCTATACTCGTGAGGTTTGGGAGCTTTTTGTGGAGTTCTCTGATTTGTTAGGCGAGTCCGGAGTCTAATTCTGTGCATTCGTCGAGCTGCGCGTGACTGCATTATGCTAGCGAAGATAGTGTGACATTTATTTCCTGATACAGAAAATCGGTTTTGTATCGGTCAAATGTTGCTAGGCTCGAACTGCAACGGCTCTCAGCGTTCCGAGCATAGCGACACTTGAGGTAATCGAAACACTGAGGCCCTGCGACTTTTGCTTTCCTTCAGTTCGGAATGTTGATAAACTCTTCGAGCTTGGGTGTTTTCCAGCCGATGCTTTTTAAGGTTTTCTTCATCTCTTTGTCTCCGTAAATTGCATATGCGATGTGGAGGGTTTCGGCAAAGCGTTCTGGCTCCCAAGCGGTGATTTGTTGATAAGGCCAGTTATTTTCTTTGGTTGTGTAGGGGAGAAGGAAATCGATAGCGTCTTTCATGGATCCGCTGTCTTCGCCTTTGATTAGTGTAATATCTTTATCGATATGCGAGACCATGCGAGCGATTCGGAAGAAGTACTTTATGTTCTCCACACAGTAGTTCCAGCCCTTGGTACGTTCAAGTTCTTCTGGTTGGGCTCCGTCGGTTTTTATCTGGCTGTAGATACGCTCGATTGTGTAATAATCTAGAATTGTCTTAACGAGATTGATACGGTCTGTGTAGAGAGCGAGGCTGATTACCTGCATATCGTACGATGTGCCGTGATTGTTGGCAGAGCTTCTCTCGGTTTCGCCGAAGGGATGAGCGAGAAGCCAGTCGAGGAAATCCTGCATCCATGTTTGTAACGCTTGATCGTCCGTGTCGGTCCAAGAAGAAGAGCCCTCAAGGAGGCCGATAGAATCAATTAGCAGACAGAAGCGGCGAGTCCCGATGATGCCGCCTGCTTTTCCGAGGTTGCGTCCACGAATCATTTGACCGTGGTTTATGTTAGGATTCATTTTGGTCTCTTCTTCCAGAAACCAAGTTTTGATAAGGCGGCTTGCGAAGGCGGCGTATTGTTCGTCGCCGCTGAAGTAATATGCTCTGGAGAGGTATCCGACTTCCTCAATCATTGCTTCGATGGGCTTGCGGTCAGATACTTCATCGCGCTCTGGATTGGTTTTGCCATCGTGGCGGATGTAGGGGAGTCCGTCTGCTTTGGACGGATCTGGCCACCAGTAAGGGCTGAGGCTGAAATAGTCGTGAATGTCTCCGCTTGGGGGAAGGTGGTCTGTATCTGTAACGCTGTATACTTGGCCCTTCTCGATAATGTTGTCGGCGGTGTCGTAGAGCTCCTTCAAGTCATCTGCATAGAGGTAGTTGGGGTTGGATGCATTTTCTTGCACTTTGGCCAGGTTATCTGGATTTAGCATGAAAACTCGAGGAGAGTCGGAATTAGCATTGGCCCAGGCTACGCTTCCGATAAGAGCGAATGTGAGGAAATTAAGTACACGCATATTGAGAAATTAGGGAATTTTGAGTAATAATTATTAAGTCGAGTGAGTTGTCGGTGAACTTAGGAAAGGCTATGATTTAGCACAAGTTGGTAATTCGATATGACTGAATTCCTTATTGTTAGCTAGAAGTTCGACACTCACTTTCTTAATTTGTTCTGATTGTCGAACAGGCCTGGGACATTGCGTTGAAACTATTGATTAATGAAATTGCTATCCAAACTGTCGCTCGCCCGTGGGGCTTCTTTGCTTCAAGTATCTACGATTGGGCTGTTTAATGTCTATGAGGTAGCTCAAATGTCAGCCCAAGGATTACCGGGTAAAACGATTGGACTTCTTCTTGCGATTGAAAATGGGCTATTGCTAGTGAGTGGGGCACTTTGGGGGTGGGTTGCTGATAGGTATGGGTGTTACCGACAGCTCGTGATGGGAAGCGCCTTGGTACTAGCGTTTACTCTGTTTTGGCTATCTAGTGCGGAATCGGTTTTCAATTTTACGGTGTATGCAGTCCTACGTGGCGTATCGATGACTGCAATGATGACTGTTATGCCTGCTCTGGCTATGGCCAATTTGAAAGAACTGGGACCGGGGAAAAGCTATAGTAAGTATCGGGTTTTTGGATCTATTGGCTTTATGATTGGCACAGCGATTCTGCCAATATTCTTTGACAGCATTACTTCGATTTTGCGAGCGGCGTCTTTAATTCTGCCGTTTTCACTTATATTTATAATGGGTTTAGAGAATCCAGAGCTTGAAGAAAAGAGTGTAGAATTGTCCAAGAAGAGCAAGGTCTTGCCGGCGGTGGTATGGTGGTACTTGGCGGCCAATTTTATTGTGAGCTTCACTGAACCAGGTAATTTGGGCTTCCTTAATGATTATGTTATAGGTTTGGGTGGCTCTCCTAAACTCATTGGATGGTATTCTGGAATGACGGGCTTTATTGCTCTTATTTCCTTGCCATTAATGGGAAAATGGGTGGATGCCAGGGGAGTAAAGTGGGTAATCGTTTTTGGGTTTTTGTCTCAAGTGTTGAGACCTTTATCGATTTCTTTGATACCAGATCCAAATTGGTTATGGGCCTCTCATGTGTTCCACTTTTTTGGGTGGGCAGGGCGAGAAGTCGGTAGCATTGTATTTATGACGATGCTACTAGGAGAGCGCCGAAGGGCGGTTGCGGTGTCGCTCGTTGTCACAATCCGTACCGCTGGGGTGATGGTAGGGTCATACTTTATGGGTACTTGGGCAGACGCGGTGGGGTATCAGTTAATGTTCCAACGCGTCTTTTTCGTCGCGTGCTTGAGCTTACCTTTACTTTATATCGCTCTAAGAAAGAGTGATGCTAGGGACTAAGCCTTTTTGTTTAGGAGTTCTGCAAGCTTTAAGTTGAGTACATCGAGTGGTAGTGGTTTACCCAGTACTTCATCGATGTTTGCCGGCATTTCTCCCGTCTCCTTGATGAGGTCGCCAAAGCCTGTTACCATGAATATTGGAACGTGTGGCTTTGCTTTTTTCATCTCAGCGGCGAGTTGATCTCCGCTCATTCCTGGCATCGCTCTATCAGTGATAACCAGATCGTACTCGTGAGATTTGAATTGTTCTAATGCCGATTTCGGTTCAGCGAAATTGTCCACCACATGCCCGCCGCTTCCGAGAAGTTCCGAGATTACTTCGAGGAGGACTTCTTCGTCGTCGACGAGGAGGATTTTGAGGGATTGGTTTTTAATTTGAGTGTGCTCTGCTTCTTGTTCGACTTTGCGTTCTGGGGCGTGAGCAGGGAGACTGATTGTAATGTCGGTGCCTTTTCCTTGTTGGCTGTCGACATTGAATTGGCCTCCATGTCTTTGGATAACACCCATGACAATCGAAAGACCGAGTCCTGTTCCTAGCTTACCTTTGGTTGTGTAGAAAGGGTCGAGGCATTTGCTTTTGACCTCTTCTGACATACCGTGTCCCGTGTCGCTCACTTTGATTCGAACGGTATCGGCAACATCTTCAATGTTGATAGAAATGGTTCCGTTTTCGTCCATAGCGTCGACCGCGTTGATTACGAGATTTGTGAGTACTTGGCGAAGCTCTGATTCGTTTCCACGAATGCAGCGTTTGGATTCGCATGAATCCAATAATTGAATACTAACTCCTCTGGCTTCTGCTTGATTTTTCCAGCGATGGCGTGTGAGTTCTCTGACTTGGAGGGAGAGATCGTGTGGGTTGATCTCACTGAATTCATCTTTGTTGCTTTGAGAGCGGTAGAATTCGCGAAGTCGACCAACGACTGAAGCGCCATCTTGCGCCGCTACTTGAATTTTTTGTAGATAGGCTATGAGCTTCGCTTCGTCTCGACTGTCGGCGGGGATAGTCAATAGGAGCTCCGAAAATCCGAGAATTGGGGCGAGAAGGTTATTGAAATCGTGCGCGATGCCGCTAGCCATTTGGCCGAGAGCTCGTAGGTTCTCTTGCTGGATAACAGCCTTTTGAGTTTCTTTTAAATCGTTGAGTGCGGATTGTAACTCGTTGTTTTTATCGTGAAGGTCTAGGGCTGCTTTTTTGGCTTCGGTAGCGTCTTGCAGGATTGCGATGAAGTGGTTGGTGTTCCCATTTTCATCGGTAATAGGGTAGAGCTGAGTTTTGCTCCAGAATGTATTTTTATCTTTACGGTAGAAGAGGATATCTACGGCGTGCTCTATCTCCTCACTGAGTGCGTTTTCTATCGATAGAGAAGCGTGAGCATTGGTTTTTAGGCCATTCAAAAAGTTTATTTTTCCTCCGATAACACTATTTCCTGTGTATTGCGTGAGTTCTTCGAAGGCTTTGTTTACATAGCTTATGCGGAAATTTTGGCCAGATTTTGATAATACAATTACGCTATCGCTGATCAATTCGACGCTGACCTTTAAGAGTTCAGCGGGAATGCTGGACGATTGGATGGTAATATTTTTGGCATTAAGAGAAATCTTGTTCTCGTGGTCGTCAAACTTTGTAGTGGCAAGGATCGACTGCGTCTTTTTGGATGCTGACTCTACTCTTAAAACTGTAGTTTGCGGTATTTGATCTTCGACCGTCTTGCTAATGAAAGCATCCGCTTTGGTCTGGTCTTTTTTGATTGTTAGAGACTGAAGAGATTTGTTCTTAAAATCTTCGATCTTATATCCAGTGGAGTCTTCCCAGTATTGGTTAGCGGATACAAATTTCCCATTTTTGTCATGGATTGATGAGAGGGTATAACTATGAGGAAAAAGTTGTTTGCTTGGATAGTCTTCGTGTATGATCGCTTTGACTACGATCTTTGATTCTGACGGTTCGGTTGAGATGAAAAGAGGTGTTGACTTCAGGTTGAGCTCAACTGCAGGTTTGTTTTTTCGGGGTAGGGTCGCTCGAAAAGTATCTTCTGTGGGCTCTTGAGTGAGATTGCCAAGCCATGCTTTGATTTCAGTCTTCTCCTGAATCAAATCGAATATATTTTTATCTCGTAGTTGGTTTGAGGTGTACCCCCATACATTTTCGCTACCCGCAGTGTTATCCAAAAAAGTTCCTGATCCATCGATTAGAGAATAGGAAGCGTTTTCGCCTGGCATGGCGAGTGATTGGAAAAATTTCCAATTTACGAGTGGCTCGAGAGAAGATTGTTCAGCTGATCTACGGCGGTCATTGCCCAAATCGATTGATTTGATATCTTCAGGCCGTTTGCTGGTTGAGCGATTGTCGTTCGAAATTTGTTTATTTTGAGATGCGCGGGGCATGCTTGTTCCGTCCGTGGTTTTTCCATTTGAGCGAAAATCCATTTAGCTCAATGCCACGCCAAGCTTAGGGGGCCGGGCGTGGCTGGAATGAAAATCTGTTTCGTTAGGTGAAACGGATTGTTTTTTAATTAAAAGAACGTGAGGCCGAGGAATAGGATTTTCGGACTTAGTTCAGTGAAATGAGATCGTTTTTAATAGCATAGCGAGTAAGAGCGGCGACATCGTGCAAGTTGAGCTTGCGCATGATGTTTGTACGGTGGTTATCCACTGTACGTACGCTAATACTTAGCTTAGAGGCGATTTCTTTGGTGGAATAGCTTTCAGCCACGAGTTGAAGGATTTGCTTCTCTCTGTCTGAGAGAGGAATTTCGCTAGAACCTGTATCTGGATTGATGATTAGAGAGCGCATTACGCTAGCCATCTTAGGGCCGATGAACGTACCGCCACCGGAGATGATATCTAATGCTTTCTTGAACTCATCGAAACCATCCATTTTGTCGACGTATCCTTGAGCTCCAGCGGAGAGTAGTTCACGGATATTTGCAGAACTCGCTCTACCAGAGAATACGAGAACTTTAATACCAGGGACATGCAGCGTGAGGCCGCGTAGTACTTCCGTACCGCTTAGTTCAGGGAGACCGACATCCAAGATGACGATTTCAGGTTTTAACTTGATGCATCCTTGCAATCCTTCTTCGCCCGTACCGAAAGATCCAACAATATCGTATCCTGGTAACATAGAGATAAACTCCGATACCATTTCTCTAATTGCTGTTTGATCTTCTATAATTACGACGCTTTTCATATTTTGAACTTCCTGTTGCTGCCTTATCATACGGCTAGAGGGGAGTTTTCTTAAGCGCCTTTGTTTCGTGAGCTCATCATAGAAGCTTTTTAACCTCAGGTTTTTTAATTTTTCCGTGAGTAAAAAATTGGATTGTGGACTAGGTTCGAGGTACTGGCATGGAAAGCCGTTTTACCCTAGCTGGGATGAAGGGGAGGTTTTTTGCAAAAAAGAAGACGGACCCCAGAGTAAATCCGGAGCCCGCCATCCTATTCCTGCACCACAAAAAACGTGGAAAACTTCAGGTATGAACCAAACTAAACAACTAACTAATTGATACTAACTAAGAAGATTTTGCCATTGGCGTTCTTTTGCTTGAGAAGCAGCCTTCATTGCGCCTGAGGCAACGTGCGACTTATATTCTTCTCCAATGCTTAGTACGCTGCAGCCTTCGAAGCCTTCTTCGGTGAGAAGAGACTGAAGAGCTTTATCAAAGCCTTTGATGTTACTGCCACCGCCGGTAACGATGATGTTTTTCAATAAATCTGGGATACTGTCGGGATCCGCTCTTACGATTAGCTGGCGAACCGCCTCGTAAACTTTGTTGAGAAGTGTATCACAAGCGGTGCCAACGGGTTCGGCTACTTCGAGCTTTTTGATCTTACCACCAATCATGACAGGGGCAAGGATGCTGCTCTTGGCGCCTTGAACGAAGGAGTGCTTCTCCTTGATTTCGCGGCACTTGCTGATGGAAATTTGGCAATCTGGATATTTTGCGAGGATTTCTTCCTGAATGGCGTTGTCCACTGCGTCACCTGCAATCGAGAAACTGATTTGGTCATCGCCAGAAGGGTAGTAGCCTTGGATAAGGCAGACGTCTGTTGATCCCGCGCCAATATCGACGAAAATCGAATTACAAACTGGGTCTACGTAAGAATCCTTCAAGAGACTCTTTTCTTCGCGGCTGCCGAGAGCGGCTAGGAAGGGTTCTGGGATGAGGATTACTTTGTCGAAAATACCGGTGACTGCGAGGCGAACATTTTCGCGAGACGCGGCATCTGCGTTTGCAGGCATTCCGATTACGGCGCGCGTTTCTTGTCCTTGTGGGATATTTGCGATTTCCTTGAGATGAATAAGGAAGTCACGAGTGGCATCCATGTCGGAAACAACACCTTCCTTGAGTGGCTGTACCAAGTTGAGATGCAACTTGTACTTGATCGCCATTTGACCAAAGAGAACTTTAGAATCTCCCGGAATGATTCCTGGAAGGATACCTTCGGTTGTGTAGCCCACTATGGAAGGGATGATCTCTGTATTGAGGATTTTGCCGCTCTGTTGATCGGCAACTTGGATGCACGTAGTATTTGTTCCGAGGTCGAGACCTACGATCAACGGGCTGCTCTTCGCTGGCCCGGCTTTTGTTTTTGCCTTAGTGGCTGTCTTTCTTGCTGTTGTTGTCATTTTGTGGCGGTTTACTAATAAGGATGTTCTATTTTACTGAGGTTACTGGCTTTTAAATTAAGGCTTCGTCGATACCGTAGCGGTCGATGCTTTCAGCGATGTCTTCGATATCTACTAGGTTATCGGCAATATCCTCAGATTCTCTAATCTGAACAGAATCAATCATATCGCTGATATTTGTAATGCCTATGCGCTCGCCCGTAAGCTTGGAATTCCCGTAGTTCGGATTGACCCATGAGCTAGCGTTCGCATCGCTATCGCGTTCACTCCGTTTTTGGTTGAAACTGGATATATAAAGGGATCGGTACTTGGCTGCGACTTTCGCCTCTACTTGGGGAATGATCTGCTTCACCAGCGTCTCTTTGAGCATTTTTTGTAGGCGAACGCTTTGGTCAACGATGGCTTGCTCACGTTCGAACATGTCTCGTAGGTCTGCTTTCGCGTCTTCGCGCAAGGCAGTGGGCAATATCTGTATCCACGCCTTTATAAGAGAAGGGAGCTCTTCTTTAATGATGCGCTTTGAATCGTTTACTCGATTCTTCTTGTGGTAGATGCACGCAGTACGGAATCGCTCGACGATGAGATTCCATCGTTTCTCTGCTCTATCAGTGACTTTGTTGGATGCGATCATAGATTGTCGCAGTCCTAAGCCTTAAATGTGCCAACTTAGTTTTGTGTTTTGTAAGTCGCTTACAATCAGTAGATAAAAATTATAAACCTACGGGTGAGGTCGTGCGATTTCCGGAAAATGGATATAAATTGCCTACCTTGAAACAACGGAATTGGGGTGTGTTGGGGCGCTCAGAGAGCTGGGGCCCTACTATTTTTGCCCAGTGCTATTCGAATTGTTGCTTGAAGGCTGCTAGTTCTGCCTCAATGGCGTCGATTTTTCCGGCTTGTGCGGCAATTATTGCCTCCAGCTTTTGCAAACGTTCCTCAGCTTCTTGGGGGAGCTGCACAGCCACGCTGACTTTCATTGGCTCCGCTGTGTTTGATTCTTCGATCTCAGTTAACTCAGTCAAAGTATGGCAATAACGGTGATCTTTGCGGCCGGGTTGTTTCGGCAATTGCCTAACGAGGGCGTAAGGCTCAAGGGCTAATTGGTCCAAGTGTTCGCGAACGACTTCAACACTTGGAATCGCCTGCATGCGCTCACAACGCCCGCGGAGTTCGCCAGGTGTTTGTGGCCCGCGAATAAGGAGCTCGGTTAAAATGGCTCTTTGCGAGGGGCTAACTTTCCATTGGGACTCGAAGGAGTGCTTGTATTTTAGGACTCGGGAGTCAGCCGTTTTAGTGAGCGTGAGCAATTTCTTGAGTCGCAGCGCTTCTAAGGCTGGGTTAACCTCCGCTTCTTCCAATTCCATAACCGGGAAGCGATTGGACTTTTGGTTGCAGGCGTTGATGAGGCTGTTGAGGGAAAGCGGGTAATTGTCCGGAGTTGTTACTTCCTTCTCACACAGGCATCCCAAGATGCGGGCTTCGATGATTGAAAGTTGGATATCTGCGTCTTCGTTCATTTGTTGGAAAATTTAGGGCTTTCGGTTTGAATCGTATTTTAAAGTAGCGGCTTTAAACAGATCACAAAAAAGAATCAGCAAAAAAGATGAAACCTATAGCGAGATTTCGCGTCATTGATGGTTGTTAGGTCTTTACTCTTTAAGTATTTCCCTAGTATCTAGCTTAGATTTTTAACCCTGAATGAATTTAGAAGCATGTTTGTAAGTAAGAAGAAAACGCAATTTCGCGCAAACAAGTCAGGTATGACTTTGATCGAAATCGTATTGGTGATCGCCTTGATTGTTGCGATTTTGGGATTTGCAGTAGGAAACCTCGGAAATATCTTTGGCAATCAGCAAGTGAAGTTAGCGTCTTTGACGGTGAAGGATACTTATGATCTTCCGCTCACGACTTATCGAGTAGACATGGGTTCCTATCCTAACACTGCTCTCGGCCTTAAAGCTCTCATCACAAAACCGCAGAATGATCGTGGTCGCTGGAGAGGACCGTATTTGAAGGACGAAGAAAAATTAATCGACCCGTGGGGTAATCCTTATCAGTATGTTTCTCCAGGAACGCATAATAAAACTGGATACGATCTTTCTTCTTGGGGGCCAGATGGCGTTGCATCAGGAGATGACATTAAAAACTGGTAGGATGCGAATCAGTCGAAAGGCGAGCTAAGCGTAGTTCGCCTTTTTTATCTTAATTTACCCAGTCGTTTTTAAATACGTGCGAATGTTGAAACATAGAAACCAAGGATTTTCCTTGGTCGAGGTTTTGTTAGTGATCGCTTTGATCGCAATGTTTGTCGGCACTATTGTTGTGAATGTGCAAGGCATGTTCCATCGCAGTGAAATCAATTCGGTTGAGGATGGATTTTGGCAAGCGGTAGATAAGGCGAAACAAAATTCAGTTTTTCAGCAGCGTAAGTATCGGCTTTTCTTCGACGAAGAATTGAGAGCGTTTAAGATTGTATCCGGCGAAATGGAGGAGGTGTTTGGCTTTGACCTAGGTCCTTTGGCTGAAGAGATGCACTTGGAAGTGAGATTTACGGAAAAGATGCCTGACAATGGTTCGAAGCTAATTGGGGGGCGTCGGATCTCGGATCGTGAAATAGAGAAAGTGCTTTTCTATCCAGATGGAACCTGTACGCCTTTTTCGGTGACGATGGATATATCTGAATACAGTACCCAATACGATATAGATCCTTGGACGGCTGCTCCGTTAGTGCCCGAAGAGAATAGGCGATGAGAGCAACACCATATATAAAATCAGGTTTCACTATGCTGGAGGTGGTGATCTCGTTGGCTTTGTTCGCTTTGGGAGTCTCTGTTTTGTCTTCGGCGTACATCAATGTGTTGAATTCGTTGGATCGCTTGCAGGTAGATCAACATTTGGAGCAAGACATGGCTTTGATTCGCCGGGTCGCTTTGATGATTGGCGAAATAGATGAATTTGAAAAAGGGGGCGAAGTCCCGACAGCGAACTACGGAATGGTGGAGTGGCGTGGTGAATATGAAGAGACCTTGATCGCTGATTTGTTTAAGGTCACTTTGACCGTGTTTGTTCCGGATGAGGAAGAACGAGAGGAACAAGAGATTACGCAGGTTTTGTATTTAACACGCCCGAATTGGTCGGACCCGGTTGAGCGAGAGAAATTACGAGAAGATTCGCGTGAGCGTTTCGAGCGTGAACAGCTGAGGAGGGATCGTTCGTAGGCGATATGTATTCAAATTCGAATACTATTAGAGGTTGCAAGAGCGGGTTCACTTTGATTGAGGTGACCTTGGCCACTTTTGTGGGAGCGACAATAATGGTCGCTGCGATATCGTTTATGCTTTCGATGGGTTCACTTTGGGGATTTGGCAACGATGCTAGATTGTACCGTAAGCATGTTCGGGGGGTGTCGCGTTTTATTGAGAACTCCTTTCAGTCGACTGGGTTTAAGTTTATCGAAGAATCTGAAGAGGAGGAGAGTACCGAAAATGCGGAGGAAGGTGTTTATTGGGGAACTTGGGGAGAACGCACTGCACGATCGGAAGAGTTTTTATCTTTTGAAATCGATGAGACTCCCGGGGTTTTGATTTGGCCTACAATTCCTTTGCCTCAGGTTGTGTGCTCACTGGAAGTGGATCGTAGGCAAGGGTTGTTTTTACTTTGGCGTTCTCGTTTGGAGGAAGATTTTGAGGAAGAGGACCCTCGTCGCACCTTGTTGTCTCCATTTGTAGTGGAGATGAAATACCATTACTACGAGGGCGATTTCGATGATGGGGAGTGGACAGTGGAGGATGAGCCGGAGACTGAGACGGATGGATCTTTGATACTGCCGGATCAAATCGAACTAGTTTTTGAATACAAAGGTGAGCGTTTGAGTCGCCGCATAGTTATTCCAAGCGTTTTTGAGGGGGTTCCAGTTTTTTAGCCATGAGGTGGAGCAAGTCGCAGTCTAAAACGTCGCCTAAGCGAGGGTCCGTAATTTTGTTGATCCTTATGCTGATAACGGTCGTGTCTTACTTGTTGATACGATTTATCGAACGAGCGGGAGTCGAAGTACAGACAGAGGGGTATTACACGCAACGTGATAATCTACGGCGAGACGCGTGGTCGATGATGGAGGTAGCGATTGCTGTTTTGGCAGATGTTAAGGAGATTGAGGGCTCGCTTTACTCTCCAGCTCAGGGGTGGGGGAATCCGTTGTCTTATGCTGAGGTAGAGCCGCCAGAGGGACTCCAAGTGAGCTTTAACTTCATAGACGAAAGCGCCAAGGTTGGGATCAATCAGTTGGATGAAGCGTCGCTCTTTTTACTGTTTGATGAAATGGAGTTCGAGCCAGATGAGAGTCAAGAATTGAGCGATGTTCTGTTGGATTGGATAGATGAGGACGACGACGCTCGGATTGATGGAGCGGAGTCGCGTGACTATAGCACGAGCGAGTTGGAAATGAACCCGGCTAATGCCGAGTTGGAGTCTTTGGAGGAATTGAAGTATTTGATTCTGTTCGACGAATTGTTTTTCGATGAAAATGGGGATCCGAATGCTAAATTTCGAAGGTTAGAGCAATCTCTCACAGTACATGAAATTGAGAGTGTGAACATCAATGCCGCTTCTGATTTAGCTTTGAGAAGTTTAGTAGGCTTGAGCGAAACAGCGACTGAAAACGTACGCGAGTATTTGAATGGTGACGATGAGATCCCGAATACGGCTGACGATAATTACTTCGAATCTGCGGATGAGTTGGCTTCGATTGCGGCGGGTGTAGACGAAGGGATTTCCGTGGATTTTCAAATTAGTGTATTGACGATCGAAGTCACTGTGCAACAAGGAGGAGGTTCATATACCCTAATTGGCACCATCACTACAGAATCAACCGCTTCCGTGGAAACATCGGATGGCGAAAGTAATATCGAATATCCTTTTCTTTTTCTTGAGATAAGGGAACGACCCGGTATCGATGTGCTCTAACCCATTTAGTAAAGCTACTATAAACTATGGCAGATAACCTCAGCGCCCTTTCTCAAAAAGAGATTCAGATGCTTGTCCCGCTTGATTCGGATGTAGTTTCTGGACATCTGTTTTTTTGCCGCCGCATCGAGTTGCCGGAGGGATTGGAGAATTCTGAAATCGCCGGAGTGATCGAACTCGAGCTTGATAAGCTGTCTCCATTTCCTGTGGAGCATTTGCATTTCGGCTACTTGGTGGATGTCGCGATGAAGTACGCGTGGGTTTACGCCTCGTACAAAAAGCGCGTTGAAAATGAACGGGCTAAAAAATGGGAGAGCTTGGATTGGGCGACGACTGATTATGCGATCGGTTTGGTAGCAGAATCTAGTTCTAAGTCTCCTTTGGTTTTAGTGACGCCCGACAGCTTGGTGTGCTTGCAGTTTGATGAGCTTTCGGAATTACCGAGCTCGTTTCGTGCTAAAACTCGTTTGTTGGGTGAAGATGACCCAAGCATGGATGACCAAATAGCGAGCTTTGCTACTGAACTTGGAATCAGGCCATCTTATCGCACCTGGGAGGTAGCTCCTCAAATTAACCAAACCGGACAGACTCTTGTACTAGAGGCTACCGATCGCAGTTCGGGGGCTCAAATTTGCCAGAGAGTGTTGCGTTCGCGCTCATGGAGTATGGATATTCGCGACAGCGCGGTCATTTCCAAAGTACAGAACGAAGAGCGTCGTAACTATGTTTTGTGGAAGGTCGTTCTGGGGGTGATGATTTTACTTGCTCTGTTAATCGTTGGCGAACTGGCATTTGGAGGAGCTGTGGGCTACAGAAATATGCGTGAGGAGTGGAACGCAAACAACGAACCGCAGGTCGAGGAAATATTGTCTATGCAGTCGACCATCGCGGAGTTAAATAATTTTAAGGAGTCAGATTTAGTGCCTTTTGAAATGCTGGCTGCGATTAATCCTTACCTGGATAAGAACGATAATCTTTTGACGCGAGTTGAAACGGACGGTCCCAATGCTTTAATCGTAGATGGTGAGGCCAACAACATTTCGGCAAGAAACTCTTACAAGTCTCGCTTAGAGGGCTTTGGAAAAGTCGAGGGTGTAGAGATCTTAAGTTCTCGTACCACGCAAAGAGGAACGGAGTACTCGTTGAGGATTCTTTTTAGGGAAGGGCAGATTACAAGATGAGTGGAAATAGCATGACCTTAAAAGAACGTTCCCGAGCAAGTGGAGCAATGATTCGCAACCGTTTTTTCCATCTCACTGCTCGCGAAAAAGTTTTGCTGCTCTTGGTAGTAGGCGTGGTCTTGTACTTCTGGTTTACCAATCAATGGGAACGCCACGATAGGATGTTCTCGCGGATATCTCTTTTGAACCATGAGGGGAGTCGTCAAGCGGAAGTCATTTCAGAAGGTCCGTCATCGATTCAAGAATACGAACGTGCAATTTCGGAAGTGAATTTTGAGGAGTTACCTTCCCGCGAAGAGGCCAACGGATTTATCGATAGCCTCATTCGAAAATACGGCTTCCAAAATTTTACGTTGAGTGATCCAGCTTCTGATTACGGAGCTCCACTCTCTTTCCACACGTTCCGCCTAGATGTTCGAAAGGCAGACTTTGAGACGCTGATAGACTTTACCCACGAACTGCAAAGCACTTTAACTTATGTAACCCTGCTGAAGACAACGATCAAGGCCCAGGCCTCCGATCCTTCTCAGCTAAATGCAAACTTTGAACTAAGATCCATCGAATATACACCATGAAGTTTTCGATAAAGAACCCAATTCGTATCCTTATATTTTTTACGCTAATTGCCCCTTTGTGGACGCTTCCGGACCTTGTTGCTCAAGAATCTGAAGAAGTCGAGGAGACCCTAGATAAACTCGTTTTTCGCGGTACGAAATTGGAGGGTGTCTTGCAAATGTTAGAAATGCGGACTGGGCGAGCAGTGCTTCGGCCGCAAGCCTTGCCTACCCCCGAGTTTACATTCGATAGCCAAGTTCCCCTAACAAACGAGGAGGCAATTGTCGCTATTGAGAGTTTGCTTAGTTTGAACGGCATTGGTGTAGCTCCTCAAGGAGAGAAATTTTTGATTGTGGTGCCGATTGATGCCGTTCGTACTGAAGCCCCAGAGTTGGTCATTGGCTCCTTGGCAGATCGCGAACCAAGTAATAAAGTGGTGAGCAAACTTTTTCGTCTCGAGTATTTGGATTCGCAAACATTTCAGCAGCAAATTCAGCCGTTTTTGAGTCCGCGCTTTAATCAGATAATTCCATTCCAAAACTCTAATGCGGTGATCGTCACGGATACTGTAAGAAACTTGCAGCGTTTGGAGTATGTAGTTTCTGAAGTCGATAAGCCAAGCCGGCTAAATATTGAAACGCGTTTCTACACTTTGAGCTATGCTCAAGCGAGCGAAGTATCTGATCATATCCAGTCATTTATAGATGCAGCTAGGAATAGTTTCGGTACGAATAACAATAATCAACAACGAGGAAATAACCGAAACAATAACGGGAATGCTCCTGCCCCTGTACAAGCAGCTGTGCCTGCAGGTGACGGATCAATCCCCGCACAGATCCTGTTCGGCTCCAATACGGCAATCTCTTCCGATGATCGCACAAATCAAATTATCATAATGACAGAACCGTCGAATCTTAAGTTTTTCGACGACATTATTGCTAAATTGGATATTAAGGCGGACCCGAGCACGCGTATTGAGGTGATCGCTCTGAAGCATGCGGATGCAGTCGAAGTGGCATCTCTTTTGACAGATGTTGTTTCTGGCCGTACCAGCGGAGAAAGAGGAGATAGGTCAACTGCCAACTCTAACACAAGTGCCCGTGATCGAGTGACAGGCGTTCCTCGCACTGCGACGACGCCACGAACGGTCCAGCCAAACACAACTCCTCAAACAAGGACTCCTTCAGCAGACGGAGAATCGAGCGATAGTCAATTCAGTGACTTCATGACAATTATCGCTGATGAGCGTAGTAATGCCCTTGTTATCTCAGGTACACGTGGAGATTTAGAAATTATACGAGAGTTGGTTAGTCGAATTGATGTATTGCTCGCTCAAGTGCAAATCGAAGTCATTTTGGTGGACGTAACTCTGTCAAATTCGAGGACCCGAGGAATTGATGCATTTGGCGGAACCTTTACACAAGGAACAGGGACCGCGGGCGACGAGATAGTTATTGGTGATAACGGGTTCAATCTTTTAGGTTTGGGGCTGGGGGGCAGTAGTTTTACCATCAATGATGGCGACTTTTCTGATGTATTTGTGAACTTAGTTTTAAACACTGCACAAACGGATTCTGATGTAACAGTGGTTTCTCGACCTAATATTGTAACGACGCACAATAAAGAGGCCACTGTGATTGTAGGGCAATCAGTTCCGGTGATTTCCAGCACACAATCTACTCTGGATAGTTCTGACAACACGAGAAATTCGTTTACGTTTGAGGAAATTGCGTTGGAACTGAAAGTAAAGCCCTTGATTGGTCCCAATAATGTGATTCAGTTAGAAATTGAGCAAACGTTTGATGAAGTCATAAGTGCAGATCCGGATATCGCTGGAGGCAACCCGGTTATCGGTCGAAGAGAGGCATCTTCGTTCGTGAGCGTTAAGGATGGTGAGTTAATCATACTGGGTGGCTTGCAACGGGAGCTTAGTTCAAAGAGCAAAGGAAAAACAGCGATTCTAGGAGATATACCATTTATCGGTGGTTTTTTGTTCGGATCACGTAGCAAGCAGAATGATACTTCTGAGCTAATGCTATTTATCCGTCCTAGTATAATGAGGACGACCGATGCGGTGAATGAGAAAGCCTACGACGCCGTTCAAAATCTCAGCGAAGCTGAACGAGTGAATCGCATATTATATCCTTCGGAGGAACAAATTGAAGAGGTTGAAGAAACTCCTAAAAAGAAGAAGGGTTGGTTCCGCCTCGATGGGAAAAAAGATACCGAAGGTGAAAACTAGTTTCTTTTGAGCAATCAAACTTTGACTCCAATGAAAAACAGAAAACATACGCATACGGCCTTCGTTTTGATGTTAGCATTGGTTTGGGCTGCCTTGTGCCCTTTGATTTTTGCAAAGGAAGTTGAATCTCCCTTTGAGCGGCCCAAGGTAGTGGAAGCTCCCAAGCAAAATACAACGCCTGCTCCGAATCCATTGGACCATATGGAATTTGATGGATACATGAGCATGCAAGGGAAGACGATGATCAGCTTATACGATCGGAAGGAACGTCGTAGTTATTGGGTTGAGCTCAATACAAAGAATCAAGAAGGCTTTGAAGTTTCAAACTTTCAACAAGGTGGAGGGAATGGAGACTCCGTGCTTCTCAGGCATGGCGGGAAATCAAAGAGTATCCAATTGAAGAACTCTGATATCTTGACTTTAGCGACGCCTGCGGCTCCGACTAATTCAAACGCTAATTCGAATCGGAAAACACCGGCTCGGGCGTCTGCCAATAATAACATCGCAAAAGAGTCAGATGAAGAAGTCCGTGAGCGTATGAAGCGAGTCGCGGAGGAGATTCGCCGCCGTCGGGCGATGAGACGCTCGTTGGTGGATGGCAAAGAGAATCAAGACTCCTCGAAATAATTTTTTAGAATGGCACTTTTGACAACGAATATTGTTTCTAACTTCAAATTGGATGAAGAGCAGGAGGCTAAGCTTTCCGAAGCTCGTAGAGGGGATCGCTTGGATACACTCGGACAACTTTTAGGAAAAAATATTGAGGAGACCTTGTCTGCGGTTAGCAAATACGCTGATTTACCAATCGTTTCTTACGAGCTATTCGATTTGAAGCGACTTCCATCTATTCCTGTGCGTATCCTTCATGAGTTTCATTGCGTACCTATCGTAAATGAGGACGAAGAAGTCGAGACGGCGGAGCAAACGGAGAAGTTAGTTTTGGCGACTAGTTGGCCAGTGGACGATGTCATGGATGATTGGATATTCGCAGCATGTGGCATTCGGCCAGAGTGGAGGCTTTCAAATCCGGAACGTATTTCAAAGTTTATCACTCAAAATTTGGGAGTGGGATCTGAGAGCTTGGATGAGTCGTTCGATTTGGATGTCGATGTCGTGCAAACTGACGCTGAAGAAGAAGAGGATGAGGATGCGGCGATTATTCGTTTCGTAAACGAAGTCTTCAATCAGGCGATCAATGATGGAGCGACGGATATCCATTTCGAGCCTATGGAAGATTCTCTGCGGATTCGTTATCGCATTGATGGTTTACTCGTTTCGGTTCCGGTTCCTGAGAATTTGTTGAAATTCCAAAGTGCCATTGTCTCTCGATTGAAGATTATGGCGAAGCTAAATATTTCTGAGCGACGTTTGCCGCAGGATGGTCGCATAAACCACCGAATCGGCGATACTAATTTGGATATTCGTCTCTCAACAATGCCTGTCATGTATGGAGAGAGCATTAGCTTACGTTTACTTAACAAGAAGAGCACGCCGTTGAGTTTAGGCCAACTTGGAATGTCTGATTCAGATCAGGCAAAAGTGGATCGTGTATTGAACCTTCCATACGGAATTGTATTGGTTACTGGGCCGACAGGTGCGGGTAAGTCGACTTCATTGAATGCGTTTATTCGCAAGATTAATTCTGAAGATCGTCGGATCATTACGGTAGAAGATCCAATTGAGTACGAGGTTCCGGGGGTTAATCAGATACAGGTGAAGTCCGAGATTGGCTTTAGTTTTCCTGAAGCTTTGCGACATGTTCTGCGCCAAGACCCGAATGTGATTATGGTCGGGGAAATTCGTGACCAGGAGACTGCTGAGATTGCGATACAAGCCTCACTTACAGGTCACTTGGTATTCAGTACTCTGCATACGAATGACTCCGCTGGAGCAATTACGCGACTTACCGATATGGGAATCGAACCGTTTTTGATTGCATCGGGTGTCGAAATGGTAATCGCCCAACGTCTACTCCGTAGAATGTGTTCAGATTGTAGCACTATGGTTCCGGTTGACCCAGCCAAGCTTCAAGATGCTTTGCAGGTGTTGGACTTGGATGTATCGTTAGCGAATGGTGTAACTGAATTGCCGGTCTCAACTGGTTGCGAGACGTGTCGAGGGCTTGGGTACAAAGGACGTGTTGGTATTTACGAATTGATGCGAGTGAACGAGAAGATGCATGACCCAATCGTTGAACGAGCGGCAGCGCCAGTTTTGCGAGAAATTGGACGCGAAACCGGAATGGTAACACTGGGGCAGTCTGGTTGGGAGCTCGTGCAAAAGAGAATCACCACGCTGGATGAAGTCGTCCGAACTATTTCAGTAAAGGAAGGCGTTTAGCCTAGGATTTCGAGCAATGCCTATCTTTACCTACAAAGCGAAGAGCTCTAACGGAAAAACGAGTTCTGGAGAAATTGAGGCAGCGAGCCGTAAGTTGGCTTTGCAGAGGCTTTCTTCGCGTGGGTTACGCCCCCTTGTTATCACTGAGAAATCTGGAGATTCTGAAAAGGGTGGGGCAAAGAACCCTTTTTCTTCTCTATTTTCGTCCGGCCAGTCTCAGGAGACGATCGCCAAGTCTTTAAACAAGAAAATAGCGCTTCCTTTTCTGACTTCGATTAAGGAGCTGCTTGCCTGTGGTATCCAAGCTGGGGATGCGCTTCGCATGCTGAGCGTACGTTTGAATGATCCCCGCCAGAAATGTTTAGCCAATTTGCTTTGGGATGATCTGCGCCAGGGGCGTTCTTTGTCGGAAGCCTTGAAGAATCAACCAGCAGTTTTTGAAGAAAGCGCTGTCAATTTGATCGAAGCTGGCGAGGCGACAGGGAGCTTGAATATGGTGCTTGATCGTATCGTTAGCAATATGGAAGCGCGTAAGGCAATCCAATCGAAGCTGGCGTCGGCTCTAGCATATCCATTGGTACTGATTTTGATTTGTATTGGTCTGGTCTTGTTGTTCTTGTTTTACCTCCTTCCGAAGATCCAAGATTTGCTCGATTCGTTGGGAAGTGACCTTCCGTTGCCGACTCGTATTTTGATTGGAATGTCTGAGTTTATGTTGAGCTACGGTTGGATTATCGGTCTCGGTATGATAGCTGGAGTTGTCGCAACTATTACTTGGAGAAAGACGACGAAAGGCCGCTTAGCGTTTGACGCAATAATTCTAAGGATTCCTGGGTTGGGTCGTTTTTTGAGGGATACGCAAGTGTTGAAAGTAACACAGACACTTTCCCTATTACTCGAAAACGGGATTACTATGGTACAGTCGCTGCAAATGACAGAGCGATCTGTTTCAAATATGTCGATGCGGGAGCGATTTATAGAGGCTCGTGGCAAAGTTGTGGAAGGGGCCACTTTATCCTCGGCATTCAAATCGACTGACTACTTCGATGACATGGTGTTGGATATTTTTACGGTGGGCGAGAATACTGGAAACATTGTGCCAGGTCTTAAGCAAATGACGAGTCAGTATAATGAGGCGATTGACCGATTTATAAAAGCCTTTTTGGGTTCGATTTCGATTGGAGTATTAATGATTGCGTTTGGGTTTGTCGCTTTAATCGCCTACGGAATTATCTCTAGTGTCTTTCAGTTGAGTGCTGGGCTTTCAGTTTAAGGAACGGAGAAATTCACCTTCGAAGGAAAGAAGTAGTTGATGAATCCTTGTTTAGCCGCCTTAGTTTTCAATTTTTAGAACGCCCCCTCATTCATGCCGCCTAGCATTCGAATAGCCATACGCTTCCTACTCGCTAAAAAACGCTCAATGTTCATGAGCTTGGGTGGAATCGCATTTGGTGTGGGGTTCTTTATTGTTACGCTTGCCCAAGTAAGTGGCTTCGAGGAGTTTTTTATTCAAACGATTCTAGGGACTGATGGGGCGGTTCGGATTGAAGACAGGTTTCAAAGTACTTTGGCTTCTGTTAGAAGTAACTCCCCGTTCGCTGACAATCGTAGCCAACGTAAATACATTGAAGGAGTCGAGAATCCTGACGAGATAATCGAAGCTTTAACTGCTGTTCCAAATGTCGCAGGAACGTCTGTTGTCCTCAAAGATAGCGCCTCTATTGATAGTCCGCTTCGAAGCAGCCGTATTCAAGTGTATGGCATAATTGCAAGCGACCATATCGGAGTTTCTCAGCTCGAAGGGCAAATAAGAATGGGAAGCATTCAGCGTTTTCAAGAGACCCCAACTGGCATAATCATAGGGGCTAAGGTTGCGGATAGAATAAAGGCTCACGTAGGCGATTCTGTGATTATTCGAGTAGGAGATCAGCAAAATCGGTATCGAGTAAGTGGAATTTTTGAAACGGGTGTTTCAGATATCGATAAAGTCCGTGTCTTTATGCATTTGGGGCAAGCTCGTTCCCTTTTTAAAAAGCCGCATGGAGTGAGTTTTATTCAAGTTAGTTTGTTTGATAGAGATCGGGCTAGGGAAGATGCTGAGACGATTGAAAACATAACATCTCACATTGCTTCCGCGTGGCAAGACCGAGAAAAAAGTTGGTTGGAAGTTTTTCGGGCATTTAAAATTACCGGTTCGATTATGGTATCCACAATAATCTTAATTTCAGGTCTTGGCATGTTCAATACACTGGCAATGATTGTAATGGAGAAGACCCGGGAAATCGCGATATTGCGATCTATGGGCTATACGCGTCAGGATATTTCGAATGTTTTTTTATGGCAGGGAGCTGTTGTTCTTGTTGTAGGCACGATTTTAGGGTTCCTCCTGGGTGCGGCTATAACGTATGGAATTTCATCGGTGCCCTTGCGAATTCGAGGCATTTTTTCAACCGATAACTTTGTCGTGAACTGGTCGATAATGCACTACGTCTATGCTGGTGTTACCGCTTCTATAATTGTTATGCTATCTAGCTTGTTGCCGGCTCGCCGAGCTGCTCGTTTGGTTCCAGGTGATGTTATCAGAGGGACATCGTCATGAGTGAAGTTCTTTCGCATGATCCGACTGTGGCGCTTGAGTGCCGAGGGTTAGAAAAATATTTGGGAGAGGGCGCGTCTCAAGTTCATGTGTTGCGGGGAGTAGATTTGCAGCTCAAAAGGGGAGAAGTCGTAGCGATTGTAGGCCCTTCTGGCTGTGGCAAGAGTACTTTGTTATACTTGCTAGGTCTATTGGATCGCCAAGATGGCGGACATATTATTGTAAGCGGGGAGGAGGCACCTTTGGATCAAGATGGTGTTCATACTCGGATGCGTTGTCGCAATATCGGGTTTGTTTTCCAATTTCACTTTTTGCTCCCAGAGTTCTCGGCTTTGGAAAATGTAATCCTGCCAATGCGTAAGTTGGGTGTTCTTTCTGCGAAAGAAATGAAAGACCGGGCTCAGTCTTTATTGGACGAGGTCGGCTTGGGTGAAAAATCTATGCGCTTGCCGTCGCAACTTTCAGGCGGTGAGCAACAAAGGGTGGCGATTGCTCGGTCCCTAGCAAATAAGCCCCATGTGCTCTTGGCTGACGAGCCGACCGGGAATTTGGATATTAAAAACTCGATCCGTATTTTTGATCTTCTTACAAAGGTTGCCCGAGAGAACGATCAGGCAACCTTAGTTGTTACTCACAACCCCGATTTGGCACAACGTTGTGACCGTATTTTGAAAATGGAAGACGGTCTGATTGTTAGCGAAGAACGGCTAAACGACGCTCGTTAGCCCACCGTCTACGAATACGAGCTGTCCGTTTATAAAAGAAGAAGCAGGGGAGGCTAGGAAAACGGCTAATCCTTGTAGTTCTTCTGGCTTGCCCCAACGCCCTGCTGGAGTGCGACCACAGATCCAGCTATCGAATTTCTCGTCGTTTTTGAGAGCTTGGGTCATTTCTGTTTCGAAATACCCAGGACCTATTGAGTTTATTTGAATATTGTCCTTGGCCCATTCACCGGCCATGGCTCGAGTTAGCATTTTCAAGCCACCTTTAGCGGCGGCATAATTGCCTGTAGTCGGTCTCGCAAGGTCGCTCATGAGCGAACAAATATTGATGATTTTGCCACCGCCATTTTCGATCATTTGTTTAACAACCAGTCGCGAAAGCAAAAAGGCTGCGGTCAAGTTTGTGTCGATGACGGTTTTAAACGCATCCAAAGGCATTTCAGCGAGCGGGTACCTTTGGTGTATGCCAGCGTTGTTTAGCAGAATATCGATCTGCCCGTTTTCTTCGATGGCTTTGTCAATTCCTGCCGAAGCGCTTGCTTCGTCTGTGATGTCGAATGCGGCGGCGGAAGCGGAGAGTCCGCTTTCTTTTAACCGAGCTGCGACTGCCTCGACCGCTTGGCTGTTTCTTCCATTGAGAATCACATGGGCTCCTGCTTCGGCGAAACCAGTTGCCATTGAAAGCCCTAGTCCGCGATAGCCACCGCTGATTAAGGCTGTCTTCCCTTGGAGTGAAAATTTGGTTAAGATCGACATTCCCAGACGCTAAAATTTTTGGGAACAGAAGCAAGGGAGGGTTTCTTATAGGTGCGCGCTATTTGCTTTTGCATCGTTTGAGCTTCTTATTGTTTCGGATGTGATTGGTAAAGAGAACTAAACTTTACAAATAACTGCCGATAACCTCTGACTGATGCCAGTAGCTCGTAACCAACTCCTTAACTCGTTTGAATTCAGAAAAAATACATTCTATAAGGAAATTAAATGCCGAGTTATTAAAAATCTAATAACAAGTGGAATGGAAGTCATTGATAACAAATTTTTATTTGCTATTTAAAAAATGATACCTTCACTCCCGACTGACTCTATATTGACTAACCAACGACCAGTGAGTTCCAACAATTCCCGCAAATCATTTCTAGTAGGTATCACAGCTGCAATCGCAGCTGTTGTTGCTCTGCCAAGGTTCTTGTTAAAAGGTAAGCCGAAACAGGTAGCTGTTCAGGCTCCAACGGCTAAGTTCGCCTTAAAACAGGATCCCAAAGTTGTATCCCGCAAAGATTCACGCTTTGTGTGATTCGCAGGTTTAATCGCGAAAACGCCTTTCTGCTATGTCCAAAGTGTTTCCCAAGTGGTTTAACGCGCTTCCACTAAAGATAATCATATTCTTGGCTGTCTTTGTGGTAACGATAGTTTCTGGAGTCACGTATTATGCGACTCCTAAGTACACGCGAGTTGGTTACCAACCCGCTCAGCCGGTGCCTTACGACCACAGCTTTCACGTTGGTGAGCTTGGTTTGGATTGCCGCTACTGCCATAGTAAGGTGGATCAGTCAGGGCACGCCAATGTTCCGGCCAGCTCCACGTGTATGAACTGTCACAGTATTTTGAAGACTGATAGCGAATTGCTCGAGCCAGTTCGCGCATCTTACGAATCAGGTGAGCCAGTGCCTTGGGTGCGTATTCACCAGGTGCCTGACTACGTTTACTTCAATCACGAAGTTCACGTTAATCGAGGTGTTTCTTGTGTCGAGTGTCACGGACAGGTGAATGAAATGGTTGAAGTGAGCCATGAAAAGTCTTTCAGCATGGGCTTCTGTCTCGATTGTCACCGTCACCCTGAGGAGCACGTTCGTCCTGTTGACGAAGTATTCAATTTAGACTGGGAACATCCAGGAGGTATCAAAGGCCAAATCGCCGACGGGGAGAAATTCGTCGACGAATGGAATATCAACCCACCACAAAGCTGCTCAGGCTGCCACCGATGAAACCAACAAGCTCAAACTCTCACTCTTCAATGGCAGAACAAAACTCTGGCCCACGTTATTGGCGTAGTTTAGATGATCTGGCGCAAACGCCGGAATTCATCGATCAGGTAAACCGTGAGTTCGGTCCTGAGGCTTCGGAAATGAACGAAGTCGATCGTCGTCATTTCATGAAAATTATGGCAGCGTCCTTTGCTCTTGGTGGTATTGGATTCTCTGGTTGCCGTCGCCCAGAAGCTCATATTCTTCCTCATTCCAAGGCCCCTGAGCACTTGGTTCCAGGTGAAGCTCTTTACTACGCATCCTCTTTTTCGGTACGCGGTGAAAGTGTACCCGTGTTGGTAGAAACGCACACAGGCCGTCCTACTAAACTAGAGGGCAACAAAACATATACACCTTATAATGGTGGCACGACAGGTAAAGCCCAGGCGTCCATCTTAGAGCTGTACGACCCAGATCGTTCCACACGCCACCAAAAAGGAGATGTGACACTATCGGATGCTGCTGTTGAAGACTTTATTGTCAGTCTCCGCAGCAAGCTTGCTGAAGAGGGTGGATCAGGTGCGGCTGTGTTGACTGAAAAGTCTTCTTCGCCCACTCGCCTTCGTTTGAAGAAGGCTTTCAAGGCAGCGTATCCAGAAGCAGTTTGGGCTGAGTACGAGCCAGTAGCGGTTGACAATGCAGCTAAAGCCGCCGCAGCGGTTGTAGGTCCGAATCTTTTACCACGCTACGACTTTACTCACGCGAAGCGCATTTTGAGCGTTGCAGGTGATTTCCTCGGCGAGGATCAAGGTCATCTCATGTTCACAAAACAGTTTGCGGATACGCGTCGTGTTCGTTCAACGAAAGATGAGATGAATCGCCTCTATATTGTAGAGAGTAATTTCTCTTCGACTGGGGCAATGGCGGATCACCGCAAACGTTTGGCTCCAGGGCAAATGATGTCCTTCTTGGCTGCTTTGGCACTTGAGTTGGAGCTCGGGGTTGAAGGCAACGAACTAAAACCGATTCTTACTCCGCTAGCTGATTCTCTTGATACAGCAACACGTGAATGGATTTCCAAGTGCGCTGTTGATCTGGCTCACCACAAGGGTGAAAGTGCAGTTTATCTCGGATCTGATCTTTCTCCTGAGGCTCAAGCACTTGGATTGTTGATCAACGAGAAGTTGGGCAACTTAAGCAAGACGCTCAATTTTGTAGAAGTAGATGCAGATGCCTCCGCTTCGATCGACGAGTTAGCGAAAGCGATCGAGTCCGGTGAAATCAACACTCTTGTAATTTCTGGCGGAAACCCAGTTTACAATGCCCCAGCCGGTCTCGGCTTTGGCGATTTACTTGAAAAAGTAGAGACAGTTGTTCGCCTCGGTTACTACTTCGATGAGACTTCTAGTAAGTCGAGCTACCACATCAGCCAAGCTCACTTCCTTGAGTCTTGGGGAGATGGAAGAACTTACAAAGGCGACGTGGTCGCTCAGCAACCGATGATTTTGCCATTATTCAATGGTCTATCGGAAATCGAACTGCTGGCACGCTTCGTCGGAGCGAAAAACACAGATGGTCACAGTCAAGTAGTTGAAACTTTTGGCGGCGCCTCGCGCATATTTGATAAGTTCCTACACGACGGCTACAAAGCGGACTCGTCGTATACCGCAGTTCGATCCCTCGTTTCGGGCGTTAAGGTTGCGAATTTTATTGTTGGATACGAAGCGCCAGCCGCGACAAGTAAAGACAGCTTGGAAGTATTGTTTGTTAACGATTCTTCAGTAGATGACGGTCGCTATTGCAACAATGGTTGGTTGCAAGAATGTCCGGATCCAATGACCAAACTGACTTGGGACAACGCTATTTTAGTAAGCCCAATGTTAGCCGAAGAGCTTCAGATTGTAGCTTCTGATTCTCTGGTCCAAGTCGCTCGCAAAAACCCGAACAAGGTTAAGGACGGGCGCGTTTTTGCTCCAGTTGCGACAATTTCAGTCGGAGGCAAGTCGATTACCGGTGCGATTCAGATTATGCCAGGGTTGGACAACTTCACAGTTGTTTTGCCGCTCGGTTATGGACGCCAAGTCATTGGTAACGTTGGAAAGGGAAGTGGCTTTGATGCTTACCAAATCCGAGTAAATGACACTTCTTATGCGTCGGGCGCAACCATTGAGCTAACCGGTGAAGAATACCAGTTAGCAAGCACGCAAGAGCACTGGTCGATGGAAGGTCGCGCGATTATTCGCGAGGCAAACAAGGATTATTATAAGAAGTCTCCTGATTGGGTAGCCGGTATGGGAATGGAATCACATTCTCCTGCGGTTTACGGCAAGGATAAGAAAATGCCGACCCAGCAGAAGGTCACTGAAACGCCACGAGGCGGTTCAATGTACGAGCATCCAGATTTGGATGGTACGCATCAGTGGGGAATGAACATCGATTTGAACGTGTGTACTGGCTGTAACGCCTGTGTTATTGCGTGTCAGAGCGAAAACAACATTCCCATCGTAGGACGCGATCAAGTCCGACGTGGACGTGAAATGCATTGGATCCGTATGGACCGTTACTTCTCATCTGGTCTGGCGAACAATGAGATTCCAAAGGATCCACAAGTCAATTTGCAGCCAATCGCTTGTATGCATTGTGAGACTGCGCCGTGTGAAACTGTTTGCCCTGTAAATGCGACGGTTCACGACGAAGAAGGCCTTAATACAATGGCGTACAACCGCTGTATCGGTACTCGCTACTGTGCAAATAACTGCCCGTATAAAGTACGCCGATTTAACTTTTTTGATTACCAGCAACGCAACAAGGATAAGCTTTACCTAGGACCTTTAGCCCCGAAGGGAATGCCAGAGCTTACTCAAATGGCTCAAAACCCGGATGTTTCCGTTCGTATGCGTGGTGTGATGGAAAAATGTACATACTGTGTGCAGCGCATCAACCAAGCTAAGATCGAGCAAAAGGCTAAGGCAAAGGACAGTAACGATGTTAAGGTTCCAGACGGGACTATCCAGACAGCTTGTTCACAGGTTTGCGCAACTGACGCTATCGTATTCGGAGATATTAGCGATCCCGAGAGCGAAGTGGCTAAGCTCCGCGAAAACGAGCTCAACTACGGTGTTCTTGGATACCTGAACGTTCGTCCTCGCACAACTTACTTGGCTAAGTTGCGTAATCCAAATCCGGAAATGCCAGACTATTCAAAGCTGCCACTTTCCAAAATGGAGTACAACTTGCAATCTTACGGCGATCCAGCAGGCCACACCGGCCATCACGGTTCGCACGGAGATCACGATTCACATGATTCCCATTCCGATCACGGACATGACTCTCACTCTGAAGCGAAAAATGATCACGGAGGTTCCCACTAATGGCTAGCGCTCACTCAAGCTCCTCTGAGCCAAAACCAGCAATCCTCGCGGAAGTAAATCCGGTTGATATCCCACGCGCTGCGATGGTTGATAACAACCGTAGCTTTAATTGGATTACAGAAAAAATCTGCGGTATTATCGAAGAAAAGACACCAACTTGGTGGTGGGTGCTTTTCATCATAGCGTGCTGTACGGCTTCATTCACGCTTTTCGGGCTCGTCTACTTGGTTTCGACCGGTGTCGGTGTTTGGGGATTGGCCAATCCTGTTAACTGGGGTTGGGCGATTGTAAATTTCGTATTCTGGATTGGTATCGGCCACGCGGGTACACTGATTTCCGCGATTCTTTGTCTCTTAAGACAAAAGTGGCGTACGTCCATTAACCGCGCTGCGGAAGCGATGACGATCTTCGCGGTTGTGTGTGCTGGTTTATTCCCGGTATTCCACGTTGGTCGTGTTTGGCTCGCTTGGTTTTTGTTCCCACTTCCCAATGCAAATGCGATCTGGCCAAACTTCCGTTCAGCTCTTCTTTGGGACGTATTCGCGGTATCCACATACGGTACTGTATCCGTTCTTTTCTGGTATGTTGGACTTTTACCTGACTTGGCGACGATTCGCGATCGCTGTACTTCTAAGGTAAAGCAAGTTCTTTACGGTTTCTTCGCACTGGGGTGGAGAGGTTCTAACCGCCACTGGAGAAACTACGAAATGTGTTACTTGCTCCTCGCAGGTCTCTCTACGCCGCTCGTACTTTCGGTACACACAATCGTATCCTTTGACTTCGCGATCTCTTTGGTCCCTGGGTGGCACACTACGATTTTCCCACCGTACTTCGTTGCGGGCGCGATCTTCTCCGGATTCGGAATGGTTTTGACGCTTATGCTTCCACTAAGAGCGGTTTACCGTTTGGAAGATTTGATTACTCAATACCACATCGACTGTATGACCAAGATCGTCTTGGCGACTGGTACTATGGTTGGTTACGCATACGGGATGGAGTTCTTCATCGCTGCTTACGGTGCGAACGACTTCGAAATTTTCGCCTTCGTAAACCGTGCTTTCGGTAACTACGCTTGGGCGTACTGGATAATGATCTCTTGTAATGTTATTTCTCCGCAGTTCTTCTGGTTTAAGTCGATTCGCGAGAACACAACACTTGTTTGGATCATCTCTATCTTTGTGAATGTGGGAATGTGGTTCGAGCGATTTGTAATTACTGTTACATCACTCTCACGTGACTTCGTACCATCCAGCTGGGGCTACTATTCGCCGACAGTGGTTGATATCTTCACATATCTCGGAACGTTCGGTTTATTCTCCGTGCTATTCCTCCTCTTCATCCGCTTCCTTCCGCTGATGGCAATGGCCGAAATAAAGGCTGTTACTCCACAAGCGGATCCGCATCACCATTAATCTTTAAAGGCTAGAATTTCGACAAATGGCGAAAAAATACGGACTCATCGCTAAATTCGACACCCCCGCAGATATTATGCACGCTGCGGAGAAGGTGAGAGACGCCGGCTATAAGCAATGGGATGTTATCACCCCGTTTCCAATCCATGGAATGGACCCAGCAATGGGGCTTAAACGGTCAATCGTCCCACGTTTCACTATCGTAGGTGGTACTCTCGGATTCACTACAGGTATGAGTATGATTTGGTTTACCAACGCATACGACTACAAGATTCTCATCGGTGGTAAGCCACTCTTCAGCCCGATGTTTGCCTTCCCGGTATCGTACGAATTGACAATTCTTTTCTCTGCGTTCGCAAGTATCGCAGGTATGTTCATTATGAACAAATTGCCAATGCACTACCATCCGATGCTCAAGCATAAGGAAGTCGCAGCTAGCTCAGACGATAAGTTTTTCCTTTATATCGAAACCGCGGATCCTCAATACAGCGAGGAAAGCACACGATCGCTTCTAGAAAGCCTCAATCCAGTAGAAATTGACGAACTAGACGACTAAGACAATGCGTTACGTATATCTAATATTTTTCCTTTTCGTCTTTGCGGCGATTTCGATCCTCGGGTTCCGCGGCAGCAAGACAACCAAGCCACCTCTTGAAGTCTTTTCAGACATGGACCGCATGCCGAAGTACATGCCCCAAGGAGAGAGTAGCTTTTTCTCAGACGGTCGCACCGACCGTTTGCCAGTTGATGGAACAGTGGCACGTGGCACATTCCACGAAGACGAGTACCTGGCTACTGGTAAAGTAGGTGGAGATTTCGGATCCGGTTTTCCACTCCCTGTTACTAACGAACTTATGGAGCGCGGCCAGGAACGCTATGACATCTATTGCACAGTTTGCCACGGAGCGGCTGGCGACGGTAATAGTATGACGAAAAAGTATGGCATGCTAGCTGTCGCTGATCTTACTACTCAGCGAATCGCAGATTACACAGAAGGCAATATTTACGACGTTATCGCGAATGGTCGTAACACGATGTTACCCTACGCAGATAAGCTTTCGGTAGAAGATCGTTGGGCTGTTGTCCTTTACGTTCGTGCCTTGCAACGTGCCGCAACTGGTTCCGTTGAAGATTTAACACCATCTCAGAAGGAGGAGCTCGGACTATGAGCTCGCAAGCTACGACCTCAAATATCGCAATGAACCAAGACGCGTCACTGCCTAACCCGAAAAAGTGGTTAACAATTGGAGCCATCGGGCTTCTCATCTCCCTAGTCGGTCTAATATCTAGTCCGATCGGAGCGTACTCCTATCTGGTGTCTGTTCTTTTTGTGTCCTCGATTGCGATCGGGATGCTGTTTCTAGTGCTAATTCACCACATCTTCGATGCGGGATGGTCCACAGTTGTTCGCCGCCAAGCGGAGAATTTCTTATCAGTGGTTCCGTATTTGGGATTCTTGTTCATACCGTTGTTTTTGATGACGATGAAGGACAATGGCCTTATCTGGATTTGGATGGATGATACTGCCTCACTCCATGGTCATGGAACTGTGGGAGAGGATGTTCTCTACTTGAAGAAAACATGGTGGTTGAACGAAACGTTCTTCTGGATTCGTGCTATCATATGTTTTGGATCCTGGGCCTTTTTCGCTCGTGCACTGAGGAAGCATTCCTTTTCACAAGATTCCGATGGTAAAGCCGAGCATACCTTCGCTTGCCGTAAGCTAGCAGCAGGTGGATTGGTTGTTGTCGCGCTTACTTGGTCATGCGCTGCCTTTGATTGGATCATGGGACTAGAGTACCATTGGTTCTCTACGATGTTTGGTGTTTGGTTCTTCGCAAATGCGATGCGTGCCGCACTCGCAGTATTGGTATTGACCTGTACTTACTTGGTCGCAAAGGGACCTCTCAAGGGAATCTTTAACAATAAGCACCTCCACGATTTAACTACGCTTTCCTTTGCATTCTGTGTTTTCTGGGCATACATCAGTTTTTCTCAGTATTTCTTGATATGGAATGGCAACATTCCGGAAGAAACATTCTGGTTTAACTATAGAGAAGAGGGGATTTACTTCTATATCGGAATGTTCCTTGTATTTGGACACTTCCTATTCCCGTTCCTTTTCTTGCTACAGTTCAAACTCAAGACTGCCCACGCAAGCGCTCGATTCATTTGCTGCTGGATTCTGTTCATGCAGTTGTTTGACCTTTACTACAATATCTTACCTTCACTGAAAGACTCACATGGTGAGCCTTACCAAATGTTCTCTAGTCCGCTAAATTTTGTTTGGTTTATTTCAGGAATCGTTGGTGTCGTTGGTATTCTCCTTTGGGCATACTGGACGAGCTTCAACAAGGTGAAGATCATTCCAATCCGAGATCCACGTATCACGGAATCACTCAACCACAGCCACTAATAAAAGATCAAGATGGCGGATACACCCACACGTAGTTCTTTTCCGACAGTAATCGCAATTATCGGAGCCTTTGCAGTCTTCATCGTTCTTTTGAGTTTCAAGTACGGCACTGAAGACTCTTCCACTGAAGAAGTGGTCGAACGGCCATCGCTTGCAGAGCACGAAGCTGAAGCCACTGCCTTGCTTGGTGGTGCAAAGGTAATTGACGCCGCAAACGGAAAAGTTCGTTTACCGATTGATCGAGCGATGCAGCTCGTAGTCGCAGAAAATTCTAAATAGTATTTTTTGCGAAAAACAAAACTGAAGTTCCATGAACTTGATCTCTAACATTTGCTCAACCCTTTGTCCTCAACTTGAGGATGGGGAAGAGGCACGCCAAACCGAAAGGGCTATTGATGCATCTTTGCGATTCCCAACTTTGGGACTCATCAAGGGGGCAGCAGTCTGGCTCGTCATCGCCTTGGCGTTTGGTATCGTCTCTTTTATCAAATTAGTTTCGCCCGATTTTATGGGTGATTCTGCAACCTTTACGTACGGGAAGGTGGTACCCGCTTTTTGGAATGCTTTGGTCTATGGATTCGCTTTCAATGGTGGTCTTGCGTGCGCTACTTGGACAATTGGACGACTTACCGGAAAAGCGACAGGACTAAATATTACTCTCGTAATTGGAATCATTGCTTGGAATTTCAGCGTATTGTTTGGGCTTGGGGGAATTTTCTGGGGAGATCAGACTCCTTTTAGCCTACTGGAATTTCCCCCGTATGCGGCTTACATGTTGTTGGCCTCTTTCGCTTTGATTGGGTTTTGGGCCTTAAAGACTTTTAATAAACGTATTTTTCGCAGCACTTTTGCGGCACAGTGGCATCTTGTCGCAGCAGTTTTCGCTTTTATTTGGATTTTGAGTGTCGCTATAATCATGCTTTATTGTGCACCTGTCCAAGGCGTTTTCCAAGGTCTTGTTGCAGCCTGGTACTCTAGCAATTTGCTAGGACTTGTGTTGTTCCCAATGACGTTCGCCGCACTTTACTATTTTATTCCAAAGGTGTTTGGTACGCCCATCGTAGGTTATCGTTATAGCGGGATCGCCTTTTGGACGTGGATGCTTTTTACCGCGTTTTCTGGTCCGGCTGCTCTTGTAAACGGGCCTGTTCCATTTTGGGTAAGCAGTATTGGCGTATTGGCTACGTTTGGATTGTTGATGCCAACTACTACGCTATCAATTCAATTTTTGAGTTCTCTACTGGGGAATTTTAGTAATATTTGGAAAACCATTGCTGGCCGGTTCCTTTTGATCGGGGCACTTTCATTCACCTTGTATTCATTACTGAGCATTTATGCTTCTTGGAGGATGACTAATGAGGTTATTCAATTTTCTCTCTTCGATTCTGGTCTAATGATCCTCGGATTGCTCGGTTTTGTCGGGATGACGCTCATTGGTGGCATGTATTATATATTGCCCCGAATAGTGAATAAGTCTCTGCCTTCTAATATAATTGACCTACAATTTTGGGCACAAAGCTTCGGCTTAATTCTTATGGTAGGTAGCTTGCTTTACGGTGGCTATCAGCAAGGTGCTCTTTTAAATGGTAGCAGTGACTCTTCTTTAGTCACTATCCTTACAGTTTCTCAATCATTCCTTTTTGTAACTATCCTAGGCGCAGTGTTCTATCTTTTTGGTGCCGTCGCGTTTATGGTTTCATACATTTGGGTGACGCTTTCAAGCCGCAGTGAAACTGAGAAATCCGCGGAATTGGTAAAAGCCTCATCTGATTTGGAGTATAGCGCATCATGAATCGCGGTCCTTTTATTTTCATCGGTCTTTTCATAATCCTCGCTCTTTCGTGGGCGTACACGCTGGACCGCCCACAGGCTGAAAGCGGAAAGCTTTCACCAATCGGTTCTAGTTCTGAGCGAATGCCGAGAGAAACGGTTGGTTTAGCAGCCAAAGGCAAAGAAGTTTACCAAGAAATGGGCTGTATTGCTTGTCACACACAACAAGTTCGTTTCGAGTCTGGATCCGATATCGCTCGGGGATGGGGAGAGCGTCAAAGCGTCGCTCGCGATTATATAGACCAAAATCCTGTTTTGTTAGGACATAACCGTATCGGCTCAGATCTTACGAATGTTGGTTTGCGTTACGAAGAAGCTGACGTTCTTCATCAACTTTTCTATAACCCACGTATTTCATCTTCTAAGTCTAACATGCCATCGTATTCGTTCCTCTACGAAGAACGAAAGATAATTGGTCAGGCTTCTGACAATGCTCTGGTATTGCCGGACGAGTATGCTCCTGAAGAAGGAATGGAAATCGTTCCAACAAGCAAAGCCAACGCACTTGTAGCCTATATGCTATCACTCAAGGCCGACTACGATTTGGTTGAAGCTCCTAGTTTAAAGAAAGTTGATCTCAAGTGAACGACGATAATCAACAAAACGAAAACTTGCCAGGTTTAGACCAAGGTAAGGCGAACGATGAAAGCCTCGTTAAGACTCATGCTCGTATTCGGAGAGAATACGTAGAAGGTTCCCCCGTTGCATTTTTCACTGCAATCGCTCTCATCCTTGTACTGACTTTCAGCTTTTTCTACATACGCCGTTACATGGCAGGTTTTGATGACCAGATGTACCTGACTGACCGCGAGCATATTGCTCAGTTCAAAGCATATGATACGGGCGAAGTTGTAGTGGCAGGCCCAGACGGAGCTAAGCTTTACCAGCAACAGTGTGTCGCATGTCACCAAGCGACTGGCCTAGGATTAGCAGGGGCTTTTCCTCCTCTCGCTGGCTCTGATTGGGTAACAGGAGGAGATGGTAATGTTCCAATTCGCGTCCTCTTAGCCGGATTGACAGGTCCTGTAAGCGTGAATGGCGAATCCTATAACGGAGCTATGCCAGCTTTTGGCCCAGTTTGGGATGATGAGCATATTGCTGCCGTTGTATCTTACATTCGCCAAGAGTGGGACAACGGCGCTTCCGAAGTTACTCCTGAGCAGGTCAGTGAGATTCGTAGCGAAATCGGTAGCCGTGGAAATTGGACTGAAGACGAAATTCGAGCGTTCTTCTAAAACTCAATTGCTTAAAGAATTTTCTCAAAACGCTGTATGTTTTTCGTGCGGCGTTTTTTTATTTAATTTGTATTGAGCTACGATTTTCGAAATTTCGTTTACGTCAGTACCTTTGATGTGGCCCATTGTTCCGTAAGCGTCCGGCGTAGAGCATGTTGTTTTTGAATCTTTGACTTGATATTCTGTGTGGATGTCTCGAATCGAAACGGATCGCTGCTACGTCTACTCCGGCGTAGTGGACTTGCGAAAGGGAGCCGACAGCTTGTGTG
>JAKYXN010000036.1 GCA_022538095.1 Puniceicoccaceae bacterium K14
GGCTTTGTTCTTTATCATCGAAAACTTGATATAATTTTTGCATCCTATTGCAAATCAATTACTTGAGAACTTACACATTTTGTCCACACGGCCTAATGAAAAACACAGTGGTAGAGGGAGTCGTTCGTAACTACTCGGATTTGTATAACGAAACGAATACTTTCGACTTGCCCTATAGGTCAGATTATAAATTGCCGCTTGCTGACAATGCGCCTATTCCGATGAATCAGGTCTTCTCTCTTTGTGAAGACGGAATCAGAATGTACAACGGCACAAAAAGTGTGACAGTTGAAAATTGCACAACAAAGAGAATGAGAAGTGGTATTAGGTTATATTTAGCCGAAGGAGGAACCATAACAGACTCTTACGCGATCGATAATGAATCGACGAACTTCAACTTGCCTGCTGGGGGGACAATTACGAATTCATCCGGAAATTTCGGATACGGCCCTATATCGGACTTCAGGTTAGGAAGAAATAATCAGGATATTGAACTGACAATCGTTCCATCTCCCGATGCCATAGGACCTCATAATATTGCTGACGTTCAAGGAAATGGCCATGATATTGTATTTCACCGGACTGAGGGTCCTTTGGACGAAAACACAACACGTGCGATTGTCGTAACTGGAAGCAATTCTACCATTGTTAACGAAACAGAGTATCCAGTCATTCTTGAAGCGACGGCGAGCGGGAACAAAATCATTAGTTTCGGACCTGTAACTGACAACGGGTCTGGAAACGTCGTTTGTACCGATTTGGAAGAGTGCGATAATCTTGATTGTGGAGGGGACGATCCATTCTCAGTAATCGAAGCTGAAGATTTCTGCGATCAATTCGGAATCCAGACTGAGGATACGGAAGATGTAGGTGAGGGGCTGAATGTAGGCTATATTCACGATGGAGATTGGCTTAAGTTTAACGCGATAGATTTTGGCCGAGGCGCAATTGCTTTTGATGCTCGCGTAGCGTCTAAGTCAACCGGAGGAGATATTGAAATACGTTTGGGAAGCGAAACGGGAGAACTCGTTGGTACCCTTTCAGCTCCATCAACCGGAAACTGGCAAACTTGGGAGACCGCTTCAGTCGACTTGCTTGAAGAAATCGAGGGAGTTCATGACCTATTTCTCGTTTTCAGCGGGGGGATTAATATCAACTGGTTCACTTTCGCAAGGTCGGCTGACAATGTAAACCTCGCGCTCGACGGCACGGCAACGCAGTCCTCGACGGATTGGGGAGGAGAAGCAATTCGAGTAAACGACGGTAATAATAGCGGTCTTTGGGGTGATGGATCAATCACGCACACTGTAAACGAGCTTAATCCTTGGTTGGAAATCGACCTAGGGTCTGTTCAAAGCATCGACGAGATTGAGATCTACCCACGCATAGACAGCTGTTGCCTAGATAGACTCGCTCTATTCACAGTGTCAGTCTTAGATGCTGACAGAAACGAAGTATTCGCGCGATCATACACCAAGGCAAAGATTGCCCCCTTCGTACTCCAAGCGCGAGGCGCAGAGGGACAAGTCGTAAGAGTTCAACTTGACGAAGAAAATCCTCTTTCGCTCGCAGAAGTTGAAGTCTACCCTTATGTGGATAAAGATACCGACGAGGACGGAATGCTCGATGGCGTGGACCCCGACGATGACAACGATGGCCATGCGGATGAAGACGACCTATTCCCAACCAACTCAACCGAGTGGGCGGATTTCGACGAAGATGGAATTGGCGACAACTCTGATACCGACAACGACAACGATGGCGTCGTGAACAGTGAAGATCAATTTCCTCTAGATCCACTCGAATGGGTTGATACCGACGGGGATGGAATCGGAGACAATATAGATGCTGACGATGACAACGACGGATATGATGATACAGTTGACCTCTTTCCATTGGACGCCAATGACTGGGCGGATTCCGATGTCGATGGCATCGGCGATAACTCAGAGATTGCTCCAACGCCAATTAACTTGTCCACACGTGGATACGTGCTCGATGGAGATAAAGTTATGATCGCTGGTTTTGTGCTTGATGGCACCGATCCTGAAACTGTCTTGGTTCAAGGCGTTGGCTCGGAGCTCGAGGGTGAACCATTCTTAATAGAGGGCAACATAGTGGATACGGTAATCACTTTGTACGATCTTGATGGAGCGGTGGTCGCCACTAACGACGACTGGGATTCTGACTCTGCTGAAGAGGGCGTTAACGCAGCAGCGAACGCTACGACAGGAGCATTTGCCCTTCTACCTGATAGCAAGTCCTCCGCATTTGTGGTCACTCTTGAGCCAGGTATCTATACCATACATCTCGAAGATAAGGACACGTTAGGTGGAGTCGCGCTGATTGAAGTTTATTCAGTGAAATAGATTTCCTACTTTTGTGGCCTAGCCGTATGACAACGGCTAGGCCTTGCGGGAATCGACAAACGTGACAATTGCTTAAAAACTTATACAGATTGTTTTTTGGGAGTCTGGCACGGCGCTGATAAGTAGTTGAATAGCCTATTTCTATAGAGATAGTATATCCTGAATATTCAACTACGGAGCATAAATCTGCCTAAATGATTGTGCTACCAAGTTCATTTTCTTGGGTGCAATATGATTCAGGCTGTACCGATTGCGGAAAAATGCGCCTCTGGAAGTAAAGAGGCTTGTTCAACTACAGGATTTGCAACAACAAAGGCGACTCGTCCCTGCGTTTTATAGTAAAAGAAAATAACAATGAATGATATGAGGAGGCCACTATGAGCCACAAGTTACGCTTTCGGCAAATCCATCTGGATTTTCACACTTCGCCAGCGATACCAGATATCGGAATTGGATTTAATAAACAACAGTGGCAAGACACCCTGAAAAAGGGGCATGTCGATTCAGTTACTACCTTTGCTTCATGTCACCACGGCTGGAGCTATTACGATACTAAAATCGGCAAACGACACCCGAAATTGGATTTTGATCTCCTACGTGCACAATTTGATGCTTCGAAGGAAATTGACGTCAATGTCCCGATTTATCTGACTGCCGGGGTTCATAGCAGGATGGGAGACGAGCATCCAGAGTGGCGGGAGGTAAGTGCTGAAGGAAGCTATGCTGGTTGGACCCAGAGCCCGTTGCAGGCCGGTTTTAAGAGTATGTGTTTCAATACTCCTTATCTGGACCACCTTTGTGAGCAGATTCGTGAAGTCGTCGCTTTGTTTCCGAATTGTGATGGGATCTTTTTGGACATCATCAGTCAGGGGCCCTGTTGTTGTCAGTTTTGTATTGAGTCCATGCATCAAAAAGGGTTTGACCCCTCGAGTGATAAAGATCGCAAGGCGCATGCGAAGCAAGTTCTAGAAAATTACTATCTCCAGACCACAAAGGCAGCGACGGATGAAAATCCTGATATGGGGATATTTCATAATAGCGGCCATATTAACCGAGGAGATAATGACATCCTCAAGTACTTTAGTCACTTGGAGTTGGAGTCTCTGCCCACAGGTGGTTGGGGCTATGATCATTTTCCAATGTCTGCAAAATACTGCAAAAAGATCGACAAGGATCTCTTGGGGATGACCGGAAAATTCCACACTACATGGGGTGAATTTGGCGGTTACAAGCACCCCAATGCACTACGGTATGAATGCGCTGCCATGCTGGCTTTTGGCTCAAAGTGTAGTGTAGGGGACCAGTTGCATCCAAATGGAATGTTGGATGAAAGCACATACGACATCATTGGAGCCGGCTATAAGGAAGTTGAAGAAAAAGAAGCTTGGTGCTCCGATACAGTGAATGTCGCGGACATCGCAGTTATTTCTAGTGACGCGGTAAACCAATGCCGCGACTCAGCAGCGGACGTTGGGTCAGCCGTTTGTTACTCGAAAGCCATTATCTATTCGATTTGATTGATGGCGATATGGCGTTTGATGGATACAAATTGTTGATCATGCCGGATGATATCCGAGTTTCTGCGGAACTGAAAATCAAGCTAGATGCCTTTTTAGGTAGAGGAGGTAAGCTGATGCTTACCGGAGAAAGTGGCCTGAATGAAGATGGAACAGAACTCCTTTTTGATATCGGCGCTAAGTATGTGGGGAAAAATGAATTTGAGCCGGACTATTTGGTGGCAAATGATGAATTGAAACCGGACGTTACCCAATCTCCGTTAGTGATGTATCATGCTTCGCAGATAATTAGAGCCGAAACAGGCCAGTCGTTAGGTAAGGTTTGTAATTCCTATTTCAATCGGACCTATAAGCACTTCTCTTCTCATCAACACACACCGAACAATCCAAACGATTGCCAGTATGACTGTGGGACGTTGAAAGGGAATATTTTGTATCTGGCGCATCCGGTATTTTCCATATACCGTGGACTGGGAGCTGTGGCTTACAAACAGTACGTCGTTAGAGCTATAGATATGATCTTGGGTGATGAGAAATCGCTGGTCACTAATCTGCCGTCGACTGCTCGAGTGAGCTTAATGTATCAGGAAAAAGAGGACCGATCGATTTTGCATTTACTTTATGCGAACACCATCAATCGGGGCGGAGCGATGCAGCTATCTGGAGGGAACTTGGAGTCGCAAGCTGGTTCGGTCGAAGTTATTGAGGAATTGTTACCTTTGCACGATGTCGACATCACGTTAAAATTGGCGAAGCCTGTGACTAAAGCGACCCTGGAACCTCAGGGCAAGGAGTTAGAAGTATCCATAGATGGAGACAAGATAACTCTAAAGATTGATGAATTCAGATGTCACCAGATGGTAGTTTTGGAAAATTGAGGGTTTCTATATTGGTAGCTGTTGCGACCTGCCTCGGTTTTTAGCTACGCAATCAGTGTTTATAAGATGTATGCACACTATGTGGATACGCATATGATGTTAAATTGTCGATACGATTTCGTATCGCTCAAGTCACCGCACTGTACCTTCATCTAGTCAGTACGGAGAGTAGTGATGTTATGCGAGTAGATTGGTGTGTTCGAAGGAATTGATTAGACGTAGAGTGTATTAGCTCGGGCTTGATGCTGTCTTGGTTAGTTATCCTATGATTAACTGAGCTGCGAGTGGAGATTTTTGCTAGACTGAGATCATGCTCGAGTCTTATGAAAAAGCATGTAGGGAAAGAGAGGCATTTACCTGACTACTTCGATTTTCTTTTCCAGTTGATTGCGGATTATAGTGAGGGTGATGGGAGCGTTCCCTACTTTGTCGATAGCAGTGAGGAATTCAGAGATATTTGAAACTTGTTTGCCATTTACTTTTTGGATGACGTCATTTGCTGACATTCCTGAGCTGGAAACAACAGAACCTGCGGGAGCATCGGTTACCACAATACCGCCTTCTTCTTTGGAGATGCCGTAGGCAGAGAATTCCTCGCCTGATAGATTTTGCAGGCGCCCGCCCATCCAGAATGAGTTGCTTACTTCGCCGGTGCCTTTGGTGTCAGAAGAGAAAACGACCTGTAGCTCGGGTATTATGGGCGTGCGAGCGATTGCTTTTAATGAAGGTTTTTTGACTCCAAATTGGTCCATCGGAAAGTTAGTGAAGCCAATTTCTCGGGGAAGTGTGTTTTCTTTGACTCGGAAGTCTCCGTTTTTTGGATCAATGAATTCGAGAAGCGTGACGATTGATTTTTCATCCCACCCAAGACCTTCTGGGGACTCTTTCATCGATTCGTCGTTGGAGTAGAAAATGTTTTCGTCGACGCGATTTCCTTGGAAATTTACGCGTATATCGCGGTGCGGAACCATGAAGATATTTTTGTAAACTTCATCTTTGCTGTTCTCGAACCAGACGTGTGGATGGAATCCATTATTGACTGTAATGTTATTCCAAGCGTGTCGACCAAAGCCTTCGCGGAACTTAAGTCCCCCGCGAAGCATGAGGTTGTTGTAAATGTGATAATTGCTTGATCCGTCATCGAGGTCGATGTCCCAACCGTGATCGCAACGCCAGCGACTATCGCGGATGACCGTCGTTTTGAATGCATCTATGAAGGGTAACTCTGGGTTGGCATCGACGGCTGGTTGTGTTGAGTCATGGTGATCATTACTCCAAAATCGATCACGTCCCCAAGAGTTGAAAGAACCGTGGTCGTGCGTTTCCAGGACTGTATCGAAAACATCGCAGCGCTCGATTAGGTGTCCACCCCAGGTCCCTTCACTTACGTTTATTCCAGCCCGAGCGCAGTCATAGATTGACGTATCGCGAACTGTAATTTCCATGGCCATCGATATTTGCACGCCTGCAGGTTGGCGTTCCACGCGGCCAATTCCATGTATCAAACAATCTTCGACAGTGCTGAGTGATGGGTAGTTGTTGTTTTTGGGGCCGACGGTTAAGTCGATTTTTGACAGGTCATTCTTTTCAGCATATTCGAATAGTGGATCGCGGACAGCGTTAGGATCGCCGACGAAGCAGACTCCACTTGCTCCAGCATCGTGAATGTGGCAGCCTTTGATGAGAGTATGACGGTTGTAATTATTAACGAATATTGCGTTACCGCCAACTTGATCGAATTCACAATGAAGTAGGCTAATGTTTTCCGTACCTGAAAGTGTGACAGCACCGCCTCGGTAGATCGCCCAGTCGGATCGCAAGAGAGGCTCCTTGGTATCCATGAAGGTACGAGCCGCGTGACGAAAAACGAACCCTTCCAGCGAGATATCTGTTACAGGAGAAGTTTCGCTGCCATCGAATTCAATGAGATGTCTGAGGCGAACAACTTCTATCGTTGCCGTTTTCAGATCTGTTTTTTCTCCGGGGAAATAGTATAGCGTATTTTCGCTTGAGTTGTGAAACCATTCTCCTGGAGCATCGAGTTCTTCGAAGATGTTTTCCACCATCCTAAAGTCTTTGTGCATGCCCATTTGGCGGTTATTCTGCCAGCCACCTTCGTAAGTGATTTCGCCATTGCTATCTTTTCCGGTGATGCGGTAGTGATAGCCTCCCCATCGCGATTTGTGCATCGCGTGTATGTATCCGTTTATTGGATTTTTCCAATTCTTTGCTCTATCCTTGGCAAATGCATCTGAAGAGAAGCCTTGATAAGCCGCAGTCTTTTTTTTCGGATCGTAGTTTGGGTAGCGTGCCATGCGTTGGTTTTTCCCGTTAACGAAAAGTTGATCGATAGATATGCCTAATGGGGTCGTTGTTTTATAGATGCCATCACGAAATTTCTCCCATTTAAGATCGAGTTTGGATCCGCCACTTAGTATAACTGTTCCTTCTTCTCTAGCTCTATAAGTTACCTGGTTTTCGGCATTGCCTGAATCTTTTGAGTCAAAGATTATAGTATCGTCTAAGTAATAAATCCCTGGTTCTACGATTACTTCTATTGATTCAACGCCTAATTTGGCTGAGTTTCTTATGTGCTCACGGGCTCCGTGAAGTGAAGAAAAAGGGGATTCGCTTGTTCCGGAGTTACTATCGTTTCCGCTAGGGGATACGAAGAAAGTGGCTGCCGATGCTGCAAGTCCGGTGGATAATGTTATTGTGGAAGCAATTCGAATGGCGTTATTTAGAAGAGAACTCATGCGCATGGGTATTTAAAGGTTTGTGGGCTCGCCCAATTCGAAGAGAGAACTAAGGGGTTGATAGGCGGGTCCTCTGAAAATGTTGTCATTGATAAAATGAGACAGAAAGCAATTGATGGCATCATGAAAAATGCAATGTAAAAGTTGAAAATAGGAGATGTTTGTAGCCTGTTTTTGTAAGAAAGGAAGTTCTCGAAAAATAATTAATTTTTCTTTAATGGATATGTGAAATTTGTGTGTCTCTTCTTATTAAGAGGCAGTCTATTTTCCCGTTTTTTCATGTCCCAGAGTAATTCAGAGCGTTCACGTTGGTTTGTTGATGAGGTTCTCCCACAAGAGAGAGAATTGCGTTCATGGCTGTCAGCTCGATTCGGATCTGCTGGTGAAGTAGATGACATGATCCAGGAAGTTTTTTCGCGAATTCTAAAGGCTCATGAGTCAGGGCCTATCGCAAATCCGAGAGCTTTTTTATTCGTCACTGCTCGAAATCTAGCGCTAAACCAACTCAGGCACATGCGTTATGAGCGTCCGGGAGGAGCCAGGGAAATTGACCCCTTGAGTATCGTCGCTGATGTGAATAGCCCACCCGAAGCAGTTGCCAAAGAAGAAGAACTCCAGCAGTTAATCCAAGCCATCCAATCGTTGCCAAAGCGCTGCCGCCAGGTGGTAACTCTACGAAAAATTTACGGATTATCGCAGAAAGAAGTAGCTAAGCGTCTTGGAATATCTGTGCATACAGTGGAGGCTCAGGGAAGCATCGGATTGCGCAAGTGCATTGAGTACTTTAGGTCACACGGGTATTTGTCTCATCTAGAAAAATGAATCGATCTAATAAAAATGATTTTAGTAATTCCGATGCGGAGCGGGAAGCATCCGATTGGATTTTGTGTATCGATAGAGGTCTGAGTGCAGAAGAACAAGATGCGTATTCGCAGTGGCTCGCCTCGAATCCGAGCCATAAGAAATTGGTCGCTCTCCATTCTTGGGGTTGGGATGAATTAGATCGCTTAGCGGGATTGCAAACGACTCAGAAAGCAGAGGTGGATCCTGATTTGTTAGCTCCGGGAAATCGCTACGCTCGCCGGCCTCATTTTTTGAGGCTACTATCATTAGCGGTTCCGATTGCCGCGGTGATTGCTTTTATATTAACAACGTTTTGGCCAGCGCGTATTCAGAAAGAGACTTCATTTGCCACAAAATCGGCGGTGGAATTGATTGCTCGAATTGAGAGAGTGGCTCTTGAAGATGGATCGGTTATTGAGCTCAATAGAGGGGCTGTGATAGAGACTGAGTACACGAGTTCTGTTCGTCGTGTCCGCCTCTTGAGTGGGGAAGCTAATTTTACGGTAGAAAAAGATCCAAGCCGCCCGTTTGTTGTTAATGTTTCTGGGTTGGATGTTATTGCAGTCGGGACTCAGTTCAATGTACGTCTCACCAATAATGCTGTAGATGTGATCGTTAGCGAAGGGATAGTTCGTCTTGATGCTGTCGAGGCTGCGACTACGGCTGATAATATAGATGTAGTTAAAAATACTTTACTAGAATTTGGAGATCGAGCGATAATGACGCTGGGTGATGAGGCTTCCGTAGAGTTTTCTGCCTTGGATGAAGCGCAACTGTATGAGGAGTTGCGTTGGCAACCTCGTCTGATGGATTTCGATGATGTTCCAATGAGCGAGATTATTGCAGAGTTTAACCAAAGTAACGAAGTCCAGTTGGCGCTAGGCGATCCTTCGCTAGCAGAAATGCAGCTAAGTTACTCTTTTTGGTCTGACAATGTAGAAGGCTTTGTTCGTTTGATGGAAAGTAGTTTTGGAATTCGAGCTGAGTGGCGCAATAGTACTGAAATTGTGCTATTTGAGGAAGGTGAATAGCTTTGTCATTTATTTATGATACGATGTTTTCAATCTCTAGCGACGATGTTATTCGTTGTTGTTATGTTAGGACTTTCCGCTTGTACAAACCAAGAAAAGGAGAAGCTTGATATACCTGAAGGGTTTGCGTCACAGACATTGAAGGAGTTTGCTAAGCAGGCAAATGTAGAGATTATTTTTGACGCGCCGAGCGTGACTAATGTACGAACAAACCCGGTCGTTGGTAGAATGACTGCCGTTGATGCTTTGAATACTATGTTGTCTGGAACGGCTCTAGTTTTCAAGCGCGATAGTGAAACGGGAGCCTATGCAGTAACGGTTGCAAAAAACTCCGAGAGTGCTACGTTGTATTTTCCTTATCCCACTAATGACAATTGCATAGACTCGTTCGCTATGCAGTTGCCTTTCTCTCAAACTACAAATAATCAAAATTTTTTTAGCGGAAATAGCGTCGTGGCGGTTTGTTTGATACAACACCCCAACAACACCGATGTATGACGTTTTCTTTTCGCTTGCTTATAAATGCGCTTACTACCTCAAGCACGTTGGCGAACTTTGGCGTTTTCTGCAGTTCTAATGATGTCGCTTTCTATTTTTGCAAAGGGCGAGCAATCCCGTTTGTTTGACTTAGAGGCAGGTCAAGCTGCTAAGACGCTCAAGCATTTTGCCAAACAGGCGGATGTGGCAATCGTATTCGATTCTCGGAGCGCAAAAGATGTTCGAACAGAAAGTGTTGCAGGGTTCATGACACCTCGAGAAGCGTTAAGTCGCATGCTCGTTAAAACCTATCTGGTCTTCGATCAAGATGACGAGACCGGAGCCTTCGCAGTGAATCGCGCAAAAGTTTTTCAGGGGGATTCCCTGGAGACTTCAGGCGATGAGGCGAATGAGAACCTACAACAAACTAAAATAATGAACGACAATTCACCCAAAGGAAAAGCACGCGGTCTATTGAAGGGGCTGCTCTCTCTTTCCGTGGCAACGACAAGCTTGACGGCTGAAGAAGGAACTACTTACGAGCTCGATGAATTTGTAGTCTCCGGATTTCGGAATAGCATTACAAAGGCGCAAGAAATCAAACGATCTTCGGATTCGATGTTGGATGCGATTAGCGCTGAAGATATAGGAAAGTTTCCCGATCAGAATTTGGCGGAATCTCTACAACGTATCAGCGGAGTGGCTATATCCAGAGAACGTGGTGAAGGGCAATCGATCTCCGTTAGAGGTCTTCCTTCTGACTTTACTCGAGTACAATTTAATGGACGCACATTGCCTTCATCTAATGGTAGCCGGAGCTTTGATTTTACTATCCTTCCATCTACTTTCATAAGCGCATTGGAAGTTTCTAAGACACCAACTGCGGATACTGAAGAAGGAGGGATTTCTGCAACTGTTAATGTGAAAACGTTGAGGCCATTGGATTTTGGCCGTAGAGCGATTTCCTTGAGTCTGGCGAATGTTCATGAGGAGAACGCTGGAGAGAATGATATAAAGGCGTCTTTGCTTTATAATGACGTTTTCAAGGACGGGACTTTTGGCCTTACCTTAGGCGCTCATTACGATAAGCGGACAGTTGAATCGCATGTATTCCAAGGATTTGGAGTGGAATCGGGCACGGAGAACTCAAGAGGTCCAACATCTGAAATTGACTACAATGTTGACGGTGATTTTGATGACGTGATTCGCTTTGCTCATGCGACAAATTATTCGGCTCTTCCAGAGACGCGCGAGAGAAAAACACTTCTCGCGACGGGTCAATGGAAGCCTGTTGGAGGGGTCGATTTTTGGGCCGAATTTTTGATGTCTGAATTCGAAGTGGATGGAGAGTTTCCTTTGAATTCGTTCCGATGGACTAATATTCGTGGAGAAGTAACGGATAGTAATATAGTCGCAAATCCGTTAGAGGGAGATGCTGCTGCGGGATTCGCAGATTTTCTTGAAGTCGATGGGGTTGATAACAGAAATAACTCTCGTCAAGATGTCTTCACTGACGAATTAACGACCTTTGCTCTTGGCGGAAAGCGAGAGTTTGACGATTGGATCGTCGAGGCAGAGCTTAGCTATAGTGAGTCGGAGAAAGTCAGTTCCTCGCTTTCCCACGAGGTAATTGGGCGAGCATTTGCTTCATACGATGTTACAAGTGACGTAAGCGATATTCCGACGCTCATTTATGCGGACGGTTTTGATCCATTAGATGGCACTAATTTTAGAGGCATCGGTGTGAATGGAAATCTTGATCAGCAAACGCTTGATGAAAACACAGATTTCAGAGTCGATGTTGATCGAATCCTTGATGTGAATTTGGGCGAATCGTTGATCCTAACAAGTTTTGAATTTGGAGCGAAGTACAGCACGCGCGAACAGTTCCAGGGGAGACGATTTTTGTCTGTATCCCCTGAGGCGGTCGCATCTTTAGTAGGCGAAGGGTACGATCCAGATATTGAAGGGGGTAGTTACGACGCGAGTCGATTCATGCAGGTGGTATCTCCCAGCGATTTTTTGGATGGATACGGTGGGTCTTCAGTGTTCCCAAGTAATTATTTATCTAGTAGTTTCGGTCTGTTGCTTGAGGAAACCTCATTGGCTAGCCTAATTGCTGCTGGCACCATTGCAGAGGGAGGGCCTCAAGAGTATACAGTAGAGGAAGACGTGTCAGCGGCCTATGTGAAGCTAAACTTCAGCGATTCTGAAAACAAATTGAGTGGTAATATCGGATTACGCTATGTATCCACTGATCAAACATCTATCGGATTTATCCCTGATTTCGATACGCTATCCTTTAATCAAGGTGGAGCTGTTACAAATGTTGAATCAAGTATCGATTCGATATCTCGATCATATAGTGAGATTCTTCCTAGTTTGAACCTTAAGTATAGTTTGTCGAACGAGTGGCAACTGCGTTTTGGGTTAGCGCGTACTCTGTCTCGTCCAGACCTCAGCGTGTTGTCTCCAGCGACCTCGGTAAATATAAACGTTAGATCTATTTCGTCCAGTAATCCCAATGTTGACCCTTATTTGGCTGATCAAGTGGACTTGGCTTTGGAGTGGTACCATGGTGACGCTGGCTTGTTGAGTATATCGCCGTTCTACAAAAAATTAGACTCATTCATTGTTTCTGCGTCACAGGAAGAACAAATTACCTATTTCGACGAATCTGAATCTGTACAAAAAACGGACACATTCTCACGGTTTCTTCCCGACAATGGAGAAGGTGCGGATCTTTATGGATTTGAAATTTCGTGGGCTCGTACCTTGGATGAAATTTTGAAAGGTTTGGGAGTGCAAGCAAACTATACTTATGTATCCGCAGATGATGTACAAGGTGTTGAAGATGGTCCTTTCTTGCCAATAACGGGGCTATCTGAAAATAGCTACAACTTGATCACTTACTACGAGAACAAGCGTTTTGGGGTACGTTTAGCGTATAATTTCCGCGACGATTTTATTGTGAACAATACTAGCTTCTTTGGAGATGGCGAGTTCACTAACTCTTATTCACAGTTCGATTTATCAGCTAATTACAATGTGAATGAGAAAGTTAGCCTCTTTTTGGAGGCACTCAATATTACTGATGAAACTTTAGAAAGAGTGAATTCCTTTGGATTGTTGCGAAACTTGGAAGACAATGGGCGTCGAGTTGTTTTCGGAGTGAGAGCAAAACTCTGAGCCTGTCTGTAGTAGCAGTTACATATTTGAAGGCAGTATGGGCTTGGCCTGTGCTGCCTTTTTTAGTCTGCGTGGGGGAGGGATTCTATTATGTTTTGTGAGTGATTGGCGATACGTTCGAAGGTGTTGACGATGTCAAAATGTATTAGCTCTGCTTTGATACTGTCTTGGCTTTTTATCATGCGATTGACTGATCTGCGGCGTAGGTTTTTGCGCTTTGAATTGATCAGCTTCTCGAAATCGAGGGAGATTTCCATGTCTTGGGCACTGACTTCCGATTCAAGTTTCGAGCGATAAAAATCGATAAAGCGGTTTACGGTTTCCCCAAATTGGATGACGTCTTCTTCTGAGCGCTTGGGCTCGTATCGATCTCTTCGGTACCGTTTGACTGCTCGAGTTGTGAGACGATGGCAGCAATCGCAAATTTCCTCGAGTTCGTTGACAACTCGGATGTAGGAACTTGCGAGTGTACGAGTGCTGTCGGCCATTTTGTCGGAAGAACAGCTAATTAGGTAATCAGTGAGCTCATCGGTGAGACCGTTGGCTTCTTCTTCCATGGCGTTGAGCTCTTTTACGTTCTTCGAAAGATCTTCTTCGTGATGTTCGTAGAGGTAGAGGAACTTGTTGAACATTTCATGGCTCAAGGAGCCGAGCCGGCCGATAGCGCCTTTGGCTTCTTGGAAGTTTAATTCGCCGATTCCTACGGAATGAACTTTTAGGTAGTGATAGGTTTTAGCGTTGGGGTTTGATTCGGCTTTTTTTGTAGTCAAAATAGCAAGACGAGCGATTTGGGGAACAAAGGAAACGAGCACCAAGATATTGATGAAGTTGAACATGGAGTGGAAGAGAGCCAATTTATTGGTCAGGTCCGTGTTGCTTTCAAATTTTTCCCAAGGAAGGAAATTTAAGGATGCATCGTATAGCCAGTGGATAAAATTGCTGAATGGAACAATTAGAATGATCATCCAGATGACGCCGATGATGTTAAAAAGGAGGTGGGCCCGTGCGGCTCGTTTGGCGCTTGTATTTGCTGGGATTGAGGCGAGAAATGCGGTGAGTGTCGTTCCAATGTTTTCGCCGAGGATAATCGCTGCGGATTGCTCGAAGTTAAGCCAACCTTGATTGGCCATGGTAAAGGTGATCGCCATGGCTGCGGAGGAGGATTGCACGGTGACGGTGAGAAGGGTGCCGATGAAAATGAAGAGTATAAGGGAACCGAATCCGTATCCAGAAAGGTTAGTCACGAATTCCATAACTTCTGGATTGCTCTTAACATCTGGAACGGCGTTTTTGAGTTCGCCGAGCCCTAGGAAGAGAAACCCAAAGCCGGCCATAAAGTTTCCGAGTGCACGCCTACTTACTTTCTTGGTAAAACTGAGTGCGACTCCTATGCCAATCGCGGGGATCGCGAACGCGGTTAGTTTCAATTTGAATCCGAAAAGGGTGACGATCCATGCGGTGATAGTGGTGCCGAGATTTGCCCCCATTATCACCCCGACTGATTGAACGAGACTCAAAAGGCCTGCGTGGGCGAAGCTGACGACCATGACGGTTGTTGCCGATGAGGATTGAACTAGGCAGGTAATCAAAAAACCGGTTAGAATTCCGGTGTAGCGATTGGTTGTCATCGACCCGAGGATTGAGCGGAGTCGATCCCCGGAAAGCTCAAGGATGGATTCGCTCATCATTTTCATCCCGAAGATGAAAATTCCGAGGCTGCCTAGTAGCTGTAGTAAGAGGTATAGGTAATCTGGCATGGAATCGAGGCGTTGCAGCTAGGACGATGATGGTCCTTTTGTTAAAATTAGCCTGCGACCAAACACAGTGAGTTTGAATTGCGCAATTGCGAAATGTAACGATTATGTTACACGACGTATATTTGCTCTTCTAGAGTAGTACCCAGTTTATCGAAGCGGTGTTTGGGTAGAGCTCGATTTCTACTGATTCTCCGGTTTGTGGTTCAATGGCGAACCACCCGAGGTTTGTTCGGAGTAAAATGAGGCAATGATAGTTTTGGTCGCCCTCGACGCCGCCAAAGTCATACTTCTGCTGGGTTTTGACGATGCCGCAGGCTATGTCGCCGAGGTTGGCTCTGCCGCCTTGGAAGTTACTCAAAGCTAGTTGCTGACGAAAGAGGTGTGCGATGTTGTCGCAGTCCATGCCTTCGCCGATAAGTGAGATTCCCAATTCGTCGAAGTAGCCTGAAATATAGGGAAGAAATTCATTATGCAGCCACCTGTGGTCTGGTAGATTGTAGCGTGAGTCGCTGAGTTCGATTTGTGATGGGGAGAAAGCGTAGTCAAATACTAGCTCTGAGTAGAGCTGGTGGGCTTTAACAGTGGATTCGTCTGGGGCGGTTTCACGAAATGCTTGCTTGGGGTAAGCGAGGGTCGTAGCGGGAGCGTTTTCTGCGATGCCGGAATTTAGTGACATGGAATGAGCTGAACTCGGGCTGCTTAGCCGATCTACCGCATAGACCATTGCAGGTGGTCTCCCGTTTGCCTGGATGGAAGAGGACTGGATCGTTGTCTGGCAACCGCTTAGAAAAACGGCGGCGAGTAGTACGATAGTTGCGAGGGTCGACTTCATGATTTACTCCTGAGAATCGACTCTGGTGGGCGTGGCTAAAACGGCTGGCCCCTTTTTAAATTGTATTCATGAATGGATATCCTCTTTTGCTGAACTATGGTGTCCTATTTGTTCACTTGTTGCAATTGGGTGGAACGTTCTTCTGTTGGCGAGCTGCGATTCTGGTCTCTTGCTTAGCTGATTGCGTGTTTTCCATAGTCTGTTTGCCCTTAATGAGAGTCTTCGTTCGTTGGTTGTGTTGTAAGAATACAAAGGAATTTTTTAAGGGTGTTATATATGATTTATTAATTCATATTTTTTAAGTTAAAATGTTCTGTTGATGGTTTGTGCGAATGCCATCTTATGATGGAGCCCAATATTGAGATTGTATCGGGTAAACTTAATTGGGATTAAAAACTAGTATATATACTTAATTAAATCTTGACTGAAGTAGGTATGCTTAGGCATATCTTGCGTACCCCCTAGGCTTATTTACTTAAGTTAGCCCATTTAATCTACTTTCTGGCAGTAGGTTATTACTCAATGAGAAATAGGTGTTTTTATTGGGTGGGGATATAACCATAGTAAAAACTAAAACAAAACATATGAAAAAATCGATATTAGCAATTGCGGCACTGTTTTCAGCGCTTTTATTTCAATCAAGCTTGAGAGCGGAATTCTACGCTACAGAGAGCGTCACAGGAAATCAATATAGCGGCTATACGCTTGAAGTTTCCGCATATCAACGTGTTGCAAGTAACGAAGATCCTGATGATCTTGAGGATATTGATGAAGTATGGGTGTATGCATGGGCACACGAAGGTGCTCTAGCGGCCCATTTGATCAATCCACCCGTACCTACGTTCGACCATGAATACGGAACACTCGTATTTTCTTTCGAATCTTCTACGATACCATTCGATAGAGCGACGGTTTACTTTCTAAAAAATGGTAGTTTCGTTAAAACAAAGCATATCAATAATATTCAATCTGCAGGTGGATGGTATGACCCAGACGATGCTGATACTGTTGCTACCACTGTGTTGGTCGACATTGACTAATTGGATTGATTGACTTAATTCTTGATCCAAGCATTAATTATTATTCTAATGCTTTCTCGCGTACCCAAAATCTGGGTGCGCGTTTTTGTTTCATAGCGTCAACAAATATTGTATTTACCGCATTGGTAAATATAAGTATTCTTCAATGGGGTTGAGGTGCGTTCTCAAAATAGTGGTTTTTACGACGCGTTTGAGTTCATGAATCCTGCAAGTTGATATGGCCTTTAAAGTCTTATTCGGGAAACACTTTCTGCAGATTTAAGGTTTTTGATAGGGTCTTAACTGAAAGAGACCGATAAGAAAATTGATTTGCAAGCATCCGGAATGAGAAAGCTGCCATAACGTATGGTTATGAGTCAGCTAAGTATCTTTATGGGGTAACTGTGAAATTTAAAGGGTTGTGCCTTGGTATTGTTTGGCTAGTGATCGGTTTTCTCTAGATACGCATGGCAAAAGAAGCGCACAAATTTGGGACTTTTAGTGGGGTCTTTGTCCCTAACGTTCTCACGATACTGGGAGTTATTATGTTCCTGCGTTCGGGCTGGGTTGTGGGCCAAGCGGGACTTACGAATGCGATTATCATGCTTTGTATAGCGAATTTGGTAACCTTGGTTTCGTCGTTGTCCATGTCTGCCATCGCTACGAATACGAAAGCTCAGGGGGGTGGAGCTTACTATTTGATTTCGAGGAGTCTGGGACTGGAATTTGGCGGAAGTATTGGAATGCCGTTATTCTTGGCCCAGGCGATTTCGGTGGCCTTTTACGTAGTGGGCTTCACGGAATCGGTGCAGTATTTGTTCCCCGAAATTGATTCTAGGCTTTTTTCGATTGGAACGCTGGGCGCACTGTTTGTAGTTGCGTGGTTTGGTGCGGGTTTAGCGATCAAAGCCCAACTCTTGATTTTGGTTACGCTTGGGTTGTCACTGCTTTCGTTCTTCGGCGGCTTGAGTGTTCGGGAGGATTGGGGGACGAATTTGTCTTCTGGATACTTGGAAAATCAGGGCTTCTGGACGGTGTTCGCCATCTTCTTTCCTGCTGTGACTGGAATCATGTCTGGAGTGAGTATGTCGGGAGATTTGAAGGACCCGTCGCGTAGTATTCCGAAGGGAACAATCTACGCGGTGATTTTCACATTTTTCGTCTACCTGGCGCAGTTGATCTGGCTGGCCTTGTCCTTCGACCGGGAGACTTTGCTAACGGATAGTTTGGCGATGAAGCAAATCGCCCTCGTCCCGGGTTTAATTTTAGCGGGCCTGTGGGCGGCGACTTTGTCTTCCGCTCTGGCTAGTTTGGTGGCTGCGCCTCGTACCATGCAAGCATTGGCCAAGGATCGTGTTTTGCCTCGATTCCTAGCGAAGGGACATGGTCCTGCGAATGAGCCTCGTTTGGCTCTGATTGCTAGCAGCTTGATTGCGTTAGTGTGCGTGGCTTTAGGGGATTTGAACATAATTGCTCCGCTGATCTCGATGTTTTTCCTTTCTACTTATGGAGCGGTAAATTTGGTGGCGGCGGTTGAAAGCTGGACGGGAGATCCGTCGTATCGCCCGACGTTTAAGACGCATTGGGTGCTATCTCTCATTGGAGCCTTGGCGTGTTTTGCTATTATGATTCTGCTTTCGCCATTGGCGACTGTGCTATCTGCTTTTATAATTTTGTCGACCTATACGATTCTTGCTCGGCGAGTTTATAAGACTGCTTGGGGGGATGCTCGCAGTGGATTTTGGTTTTCAATGGCGCGCATGGGCTTGTTGAAGTTTGCGTCTTCGCGCGAGCACACGAGAAACTGGCGTCCGGCGATTTTGGTGCTGATGAGCAATTTGAAGAATAGTGATTCGTTGCTCGATGCCGCTCGCTATTTGGAGGCGAATCGTGGGGTTTTATTCTTGGCCCACATTTTGTTGGGGGATTGGAAAGAGCTGAGCAAACGACAGCGAAGTCTGACCAGATTGACAGATGAGAAGATCTTGGACGAGCGAATGTCTGCATTCACGAAAGTGGTTGTTTCAAGCGATTTTGAAGAAGGGATTTCTACACTGATTCAGGCAACTGGATTGGGGAAATTGAAGCCAAATACGCTTTTGATTGAATGGGGTAGCGGCTGGTTGCGTGATAGCGACTTTGGACGAACGGTGCACCAGGCCTTGGAGATGGAGACTAATTTGTTGGTTTTTTCCAAAGCGAAATTACCCGAAAATCAGCTCTACTCAAACATAGACGTTTGGTGGTCTGCTCGAGCGAACGGAGCTATGATGCTAACCTTGGCTTATCTCGTCCAAGGAAACCGTCGTTGGCGCGATGCTCGGATCCGGATTTTGAGGATTATCCGCGACGAGAAGGGACGAGATGCGGCGGACGATGCTTTTAAGGGCTTGTTGAAGGATTCGCGAATTGAAGCGGATACAGAGATAATTGTAGGGTCTGAGCCGCCGCTGGAGATAATTGCTCGGGAGTCCGGATTGTCGTCGGTGACCTTTGTGGGGGTCTCGGTACGAACGCTTGAGGAAGAGGCTGGACCGCTTTCCAGCTACGAAGGGATCGTAGAGAAGATGCAGGGCCAGGTATTTCTTACTAAGAATTGGCACGATTTGGAGTTTTAGGTTTCATCCGCGGCCGATTTTGGGTGCTTTCGACAGGTTGACTGCTTCCAGGCTTGCATTTGTCGTCAAGCTAGACTTTTTACTGCGATTCTGCCTAAAGCAACCTCGACCGAGAGGTCTTTGACCATGTCACAGTCGTTAACCAATGCATGATTACTAGGCAGGATCATCTTCGAACCTTGGGTTCTAATTATGAGTCAGTCGCCAATACAGCAAATACCAAGCGATGCTCCCTTCACGCCGGAGCAAGCGCAGTCACTAAATTCAATTTTAAGCACCGCAAGCACAGAGCAGATTTTCTGGTTGAGAGGTTACCTTGCTGGTGTTTCTCCAGCTGGAGCCGTTGCCGCTCCTGCTCCAACCGCGTCAGTGCCCTTAACAATCCTTTTTGGTTCAGAATCTGGAAACGGAGAAGGCCTTGCAGAAAAATTCAAGGGTCAAGCAGCTAAAGCAGGCTTTGCAGCGAAGCTTGTTGATATGGCCGACCTTTCTATCGATGGCTTAGCAAAGATCGAAAATCTCCTTGTGATTGTAAGTACTTGGGGTGAGGGCGATCCGCCTTCTCGTGCGGAAGATTTCTATGACAAGTTTATGTCGGATGCGGCTCCAAAGTTGGAGAAGACACGCTTTTCCGTGTGCGGCTTGGGTGACACGTCGTACGTCGATTTCTGTAAGATGAGCAAGGATTTCGACAAGCGCTTGGAGGCTCTCGGAGCTGAGCGTATTGCTGATCGCGTTGATTGCGATGTCGACTTTGAAGGCCCCTCCCAAGCTTGGGCAGATGGGGCGATTGCTAAATTGAAGGAGATTTGCAAACCCGAGGGCGGAGCGGCCCCTGCTGGCGGACTCGCTGTGGCGGCTTCTGCTCCGACAATTCAGTACGGTAAGAGCAACCCGTTTCCGGCTCCATTGCTGAATAAGATCGACTTGAATGGGACGGGCTCGGCTAAGGAAACGATTCATGCTGAGATTTCGATTGAAGGCTCAGGGCTTACTTACGATGCGGGTGACGCGTTGGCAGTTGTGCCTTTAAACTCAGATGATCTTGTCGACGAATTTCTCGCGATCACGAAGATCGACGGTCGGGAAAACGTGGCGTTCCAAGACGAACTATCTGTTCAGTTCCGCAAGGTTTTGAAGGAAAACCTTGATCTACGCACTGTATCCAAACTTTTGTTGAAGAAGTACGCCAAGATTAGCGCGAATGACGACCTTCTTGAAAAGGTCGAGGATGCCACTTGGGTAAAGGAATATACTTGGGGCCGCGATTGGGTGGATGTTATCAAAGACTTCCCGACACATGGTATGCGAGCAGGCGATTTCATTCGGTTGCTACGTGCGCTTTCTCCTCGCCTGTACTCGATTGCTTCGAGTGTGAAAGCTCATCCGGGTGAGGTTCATTTGACTGTGGGAGCAGTTCGCTACGAGGCGTATGGTCGTAAGAAAAAGGGAGTTTGCTCAACGTTCATCGCTGATGAGTGGGCAGAGGGCGAAGTGGCAGGAGTTTATTTCCACCACAACAAGAACTTCAAGCTTCCTGCAAATACGGATACAGACGTGATTATGGTTGGTCCAGGTACAGGGATTGCGCCTTTCCGCTCGTTCGTAGAGGAGCGCGTTGCCACAAATGCTGCGGGTAAGAATTGGTTGTTCTTCGGTGACCAAAAGTACACCTACGATTTTCTCTACCAAACTGAGTGGCAGGATTACTTGAAGAATGGAAATCTCGCAAAGCTGGATTTGGCATTTTCTCGTGACCAGCCGGAAAAGATCTATGTCCAGGACCGCATGCGCGAGAATGGTAAGGAGCTTTGGGAATGGATCAATAAAGGGGCTTACTTCTACGTGTGTGGCGATGCGAGCCGCATGGCGAAGGATGTACACCAAGCCCTTCTTGATATCTTCCAGGAGCACGGTGGCATGAGCTCGGATGAGGCGACAAAGTATCTTAAGCAGATGCAGAAGGATCGTCGTTACGGACGAGACGTTTACTAACTAGCCGAAATTTGGACTTTTTACAAAATCCGATTCCTTTCAGGGGAGTCGGATTTTTTGTATTCAACGTTTGATTAGTCAGATTTTCCTCTGGAACCGGCAAGTAGATAAAGCAATGCGCATGCACGACGTTTGATAGTCGATTTTCTAGCGACAGGCTTTTCTGCGGCCTTTTCATTCTGAACAGAAAGAGACTCCGTTTTGGGTGTTTGGGGAACATCGACTGTCAGTTCGTCAATTTTCTTCTGGCGGTTGCCGATTTTCAAGAAATTTGTGAGAAAGGGGAAATTTACCGAAGTGATTCGTTGTTTCAAAAAGCGAGTTGAGCTTGTGAATGGCGGAAGGATGTAGTTCTTCCAGATTCCAGTTTCGTAGGAATCGGCCCCTTGTAGCGTTAGCTGAATGCCGTCAAAGTCGTATTTTGTGATTTCGATCGGGTTGTATGAAAGGGATCCGTCGGTGATGAGTTGAGTGGATAGCTTTGAATTACTTGCTTCGGATGCGTATAGGGTGCAGGAAAGGCTTGAGGCCAATAAGACTAGGGCGAGTAAAGGAAGAAGAGCCTTGATTTTAGAACCTACTTTCATGCCTAGCTATGACGATGATGTTTGCTAGGTCTTTAGTCTATTTTGCGATTTTGAATAGTATTTCGCCGAATTTGAGTAGGTTTAGACTAAGCGGTGAGTATATTTTGCTCTATAACATTGGGTATCCTTGGTAGGATCTTTTATTCACGAACGTGCCCTAGTAATTTAATTAAATTTTCTAGAATCTGTCTGATTCGAGGAGAACGATTCGTCTATCTGCTGAATAGCATAACCGCAAACTGCGGTTGGCAAAATCAGAACCTTAGATCCGACGTATCGTGAAAACTCTAGAAAAACTAATCGCTTCCTTAGTTATAAAGCATCCTTGGAAAACGATCTTTACGACGCTTGTCATTGTGGGATTTGTCGGAAGTTATATGCGGTATGTCGCTCCTAGTATTTCTTACAAAGATATGCTCGGTGCAGAGCACCCAAAGCTTCTAGAATACGAAGCTCTACAGAATGAATACACGCAGGATGATAATTTGTTAGTATTGATAGAGGCCTTGGATGGGGATGCGTTTACCAAAGACATTCTTGAGGCTGTACGTGAATTGACCACGGATTTATGGCAGACGCCGTTTTCGATACGGGTCGATTCAATCACGAATTTCCAACATTCAGAGGCGTTCGAGGATGATTTGCTTGTGAGTGATCTTGTTCGTGAGGATGAAGATTTGGACGACGGGGGAATCGAAAATATCCGTTCCATAGCCCTCAGTGAACCGCTCATTCTCAATCGAGGCGTTAACCGAAGTGGTAGAACATTTGGGATTAGTGTGAAATTTGCTTTTCCCAATGAGGATATGAATGAAAAGTTAGACGCAGTTGCTTTTGTGGAGAATCTTGTGGAAGGATTTCAAAAGAGAAATACTGGTATCCAAACGTATATTGGAGGCTTGGTGGCTTTGGATGCCACAGTGATGAAGATCTCTCAAGAGGAAACTGGTAAGTACCTCATGGGTGTTATGGGAATCGTGATTGTAATGCTAATTGCAATTTTCCGAACAGTACTTCCAATTGTTATTTCAGTTTTTGTATTCATCTTTACGATTGTCGGAGCAATGGCTTTTTCAGGAATGATGGGATGGAAGCTTACTCCGTTCACCGCATCAGTTCCTATGATAGTGCTTATCTTGGCGGTAGCCGATTGTGTGCATTATGTTACTTCATATATTCAACATATTAGAAAGGGAGAGAAGAAGGAGGCGGCTATCGCGAGTGCTCTGAGATTGAATATCGGGCCAATCGGCTTAACAAGCATTACGACTGCGATAGGGTTTCTTACTCTGAACTTTAGCGAGTCGGAGTCGATAGCTGCCTTAGGCAATCAAGTTGCATTTGGTGTTTTGTTTGCTCTTTTCCTTTCGCTCACCTTTTTACCTGCTGTTTTACGTATCCTGCCAGGAAAGAAATATTTGAATACAAAATCGAAACCTCAAAAAGACTACGGAGCGGTTGTTGATTTCTTATTCGGTAATAAGGTAAAAATCCTTTCGGTGGCCTTTGTCGCTTTGGTTGGCTTGAGTTATTCGATGAGGCTAAATGAATTCAATGATGAGATTCCAAAGTATTTTTCTGAAAATTTGCCGTGGCGACAGGCTAATGATTTCTCGGAAAAGGAATTTGGTGGAGCCTACACATTTGCCTATTCTCTGGATACGGGTGAAGCTGGTGGAGTGTCTGACCCAGAATTCCTTAGCAAGGCGGATAAATTTGTTGCTTGGTTGAGGAGTCAGCCCGAAGCTGTTTATGTTAACAGTATTACGGATACGGTTAAACGGCTAAATCGAAATATGCATGCAGACGATGCTGATTATTACACATTGCCAGAAAATAAAGAATTGGCGGCTCAATATGTTTTACTTTATGAAATGTCGCTTCCGTATGGACTCGACCTGAATGATCAAATCAACCTGGATAAATCGTCTATTCGGATTCAAATAGTGTTTAGCACGTTAAGCACTAAAGGTGTGCTCGAAATGGAGACACGTATTAATCAATGGCTTGATTCCAATTTTTCTGAAATAGAATATAGAGGATCGGGAGTACAACTTATGTTTGCTCATATGATGTCTCGTGATGTCAAAAGCTTGATCTACGGCACGACGATGGGCTTGTTCGTGATTTCCCTAACTTTGATTTTTGGCTTTCGCTCTCTTAAAATTGGGTTGATGAGTATCGTTCCAAATCTTTTCCCTGTATTTATGGCTTTTGGTACATGGGGACTGCTTGTTGGGCAAATCGGAATGGGAATGTCCATGGTGTCGGGGATGACAATCGGTATTGTCGTTGATGATACGATTCATTTCCTTAGTAAATACCTCCATGGGCGTCGCGAATTACTTAAAAATTCACGAGATGCTGTGGCTTACGCATTTTCAAATGTAGGTCCTTCGATCGTAATTACAACTCTTGTTCTGATCGCAGGATTTTTTCTCATGGCGGTAACCGCTGAATTTAGAGTGAATTCTGATATGGGGAAAATGACGATTATAGTACTGAGCTTTGCCCTAGTTTTGGACCTGTTGGTGTTACCAATTTTGCTGATGCTGATTGATCGTGATCGAGCGAACTGATCGAGCAAAGATAGAATATCTATTTTGTGAATGGAGGAAGGTTCTTTTGTTTGTGGTAAACAAGTGAGAGAAGGATACAGTGCTTTAGTTCTTTCGTCGGGAGGCGTTCTTCCAGTTTGAAAACGATTGCTCGATTGCCTTCGAATCGGAATGTTTCGGGATACAGCCTTCGAAAGGTTGAGATAAGTTTCGTTTGGCAGTGGAAGTACATGCAGTACTGACCCGGATCTTTTTTCGGGGCACCAATCCTGATGGTGCTCCCATGTTTGGCGATGTAGCTAGGCTCGCCCCATTTGAGAGTTTCGTCGACGCTTCCGATTGAGGGATTCTCTGAGGCGGTTTCGATGATTAAGGCCCTGAGTGCCGAGAGTTTCTTTGAAATTAAAGGTGGATAGTCGTTGAGTACGCTTTCAACTTCAGGTTTCGTTATTGACTCTGGTGTATCCAATTGTCGATTAGAACGATTTTGCCGGAAGGTGAATATGCATGGTTGTGCCAACGCCCTCTTTCGATTCAACGTTTAGTGATCCTCCCATCTTTTCAGCAAATTGTTTGCATAAACAAAGCCCCAGCCCCGAACCTTTTTCTCCTTGGGTGCCTTCGGCCGAGTAAGTGCTCTCTATCTTGAAAAGGTTTTCCAGTGTTTTTTCCTTCATGCCGACACCTGTATCCGAAATCGAGATATGGGTACCTGAATTCTTTGCTTTACACGCGATTTTTACAGTGCCGTTTTCGTGGGTAAATTTGATGCTGTTGGATACCGTATTCTGGATGATTGAATGAAGCATCGTTTCATCAGCAACGGTGGCTGTAGTCGCTTCGATTTCTGTGACCAATTCGATGTTTTTTGATTGAGCGTTTTCTTCGAGGATGGGGCGTATTTTAGAAAAGAACTCTTCGAGGTCTATCGTTTTGGGGTTGTATTGAACCGTTCCTTCTTCGAAGCGAGCCCACTTTAGCAAGTTTTCTGCGATTGTAAGTGATGTGGCGGCACTTTTCTGAATCGCATGTAACCATTGATCCTTTTCTTCTTCGTCCAACGAGTCGCTTTGATCAAAAAGATGATTAATAACTGTATTGAGAGTCGAAAGGGGCGAACGCATGTCGTGGGAGATTATTGAGAAAAGCCTGTTCTTGCTCTGGTTGATTTCATTCAGAGTGCGCATTTGGCGTCGCATTTCTAAGTTTATCGTAACTTGACGGGAGAGAGCTTTTAAGCCCTCAATTTGCTCTTTAGTTAGTTCACGCGGTTTACGATCAATCGAACAGATAGTCCCAAGAGGGTAGCCGTCATTCGTGATTATCGGAGCGCCGGCGTAAAAACGAATATTTGGATCTCCAGTGACGAGGGGGTTATCATGAAAGCGGGAGTCCTCTAATGTGTCGTGGACGATCATAACTTCATCCTTGTGTATTGCGTGGGCGCAAAAGGCAGAATCACGTGGGGTTTCGCGGGCGTCTAGTCCTCGAGCAGCTTTGAACCATTGGCGATTCGGATCAATTAAGCTTATAAGCGCAATTGGTGTATCGCAAAGGACTGAAGCGACCTTTGCCAAATCATCGAAGGATTCTTCGAAGTCTGTGTCGAGGATATCGTATCTGTAGAGGGCCGCAAGTCGCTCTTGCTCGTTTGCAGGAAGTGTTGGTTTTTCCATTGGGAGGCTTTGTGGTTACTTGCCTTGGGAAGGTGTGATAGAGCGATTATTTGGCAAGTTCTTAGCAAAGAGAGTATGCGTTTTACTTTTTTGAGAGATTTCGACTGATTGAAGGAAAGGCGATGAAATTGAAAATTACTATTGTAGGCGAATGTGATGAGGGACGATTAGCTCGCAGTTCAATCGTTCCTGCGTTAGGCCATGCGGCTTTAGCGATTGGGAAAAAAATTTCATGTCGATGGCTGGCGAGCGAACAGGTTGATGATAAAATTTTGCGCGAGAGCCATGGGATTTTTGTAGCTCCAGGGTCTCCTTTTGAGGAAGTGAAAGGTATTTTGGATGCTATTCACTTTGCTCGTACTCAAGAAGTTCCGTGTTTGGGGACTTGTGGAGGCTTTCAACGAATAGTTATGGAATTTGCTGCACGTGAATTGGGCTTGGAATCTATTGCCCATCAAGAATTGGAACCGGATGCGGTGGACCCATTCTTTTCTGCTATGAAATGTTCTTTGGTTGGAGAAGAAGCCGTAGTGAACCTAATCGATAATACATTTGTTTCTGGAATTTATGGGACGAATTCTGTTAAAGAGTATTTTTATTGTGGATACGGAATTGGTAATTCCTATTTGCCGATCTTAGAAAAAAGTGAGTTAGCGGTATCGGGGTTTGATACAAATGGAGAGGCGAGGGTTGTCGAGTTAACGAATCATCCCTTTTTTGTGGGCACGCTCTTTGTTCCGCAGGTAAATTCAAGTCATGATAGCCCCCATCCCTTATTGGTTGCATTTGTGAAAGCAATATCATCAGGGGCATCATAATGCGTGTTTGTTATTGCTTCGTCTTGATGTAGGGGACTATGTCTTTGCTATGGCGTTAATCCCCTGTCCAGAATGTGAGCGCGAGCTGTCCGAACAAGCGATTCAGTGCCCTGGCTGTGGGCATCCGATTCAAAATGGCGAAAGCGCATCAGGTGACAAGTCAGGCATTTGGAGAGCTGTGATAAAGTCAAAGACGCCTATTAACGTATTTGCGTTAGCGATGATGGCCTGTGCATCGGTATTCGGCTTTAGCTCGACTCAATTAGAGAGTGGCGGTTCTGAAGCGTTTACTTATTCCTTACATGTGTTTCTCGCCGTTTCTGGCATGTTCTTTGTGTGTCTTTTGTTTTGTCGCAAAGCGATTTATCACCCCGATGATTTGGTCAAAGCAAAGGAGGCTGGGGTGGATTTGGGAGAGGATAAGCCAGTGTTGGCAGCTGTGCTAATTGCGATCATGGTTACTCTCTACGCTTTTTATGAAGGAGGTGTATTAGATCACCTTCTTAAGGATTAGATCGGCACTAAAAGTATTGGTTAGTATCTCTATTCGGAAGGTAGGGTGAAGTGACTGTTTTTAGCCTTTGTAGGGTGTTTTTTTTACTCCCCAGAGTTTGCGAAAAAGAACCTTTGTTAAGATTTTTGATGGAATCAAATGTAGTTTTTATGGGACTACTATTACAAAAACTTATGAATATAAAGGCGTGAGTGAAATATCAAAAAAGTGATTGCGCTTCGGTTGACTCTCTGCGGTTTCCGGATATGTTATGCTTTTACGGAAACTCAACGTATACGAAGATATGATCAACCCGTTTACAACCAATCCTGTATCAGGATTGTTCAGCGGCCGAAGGCGCCGGTTTTCTAGCGGCGGGCTTGGGTCAACTCATAAGAGTTTTGCCAGGAAATTGTGGGATAGCGATCCTGGGATCGCAGGAGCGCATGATGTTCATCCTCCTGAAGGTGTTATGAAAGACGCTCAAGCGATGGATAAAAATAAATCAGAAACACGAAAGCCTTAAAGGCCCCGGAGCCTTTAAGACTTTGGACTATTACATCTTTTCCAAAGAAGAAGCCACTTGCTATTTTGCAAGTGGCTTTTTTTGAGGTGTGTGTAGGTGAAAATTAAAGACTAAATTTGTCTAACGCCGGCTTGCCATGATAAGGTATATGAGATTGCCCAGAGTTGCCACAAATGCAGCGACATAAGTCCATGCTGCAGCATCTAATGTCTTACGCACGCCAACGGCCTCTTGCTCGGTCACGATGCCAAGTCCGGCTAGCTCGACTTTGGCTCGTCGACTCGCATCGAATTCGACGGGAAGCGTTACCAATTGAAAGATTGTCAGAACTAGGTAAACGAGGATTCCTAGATTAATGAGTCCTGCAATTTGGAAAAAGAAGCCGCCAATAATTACAAAGGGTAACATTTGCGAAGCGACCGATGTGATTGGGATAAGCGACATTCTAAGTTGAAGGGCAGAGTACCCGACTTTGTGCTGTATAGCGTGATCCGCTTCGTGAGCGGCTACGCCGAGCGCAGCGAGACTGTTTCCATGATAATTTTGTTCACTGAGGGCTAAGCGTCTATTTCTTGGATCGTAATGATCTGTGAGTGTGCCTTTCACGGATACGATTTCAACGTCGCTTACACCTGCTTTTCGAAGCACATAGGCAGCGGCTTCTTTTCCGCTTATTCCCGATTGCGAAGGAATGGCAGCGTATTTCTTATAAGTTGAGGACACCTGATGTTGAGCCCATAAGCCCAACAGAAACGGTATGATAATTAAGAATAAGTATATTGTCATATTTGTGTAGTGTTTCTTTAGTTGAGATATTTGTTAGAAAGAAGATGCGATATAGTAGTATATCGGGATTCCGATGATGAGATTGAATGGGAATGTGACTCCCAGTGAAGTGAATACGTAATAACCGGCATTCGCTTGAGGCAGAGCGATTCTGACTGCAGCAGGCGCGGCGATATAGGAAGCGCTGGCGGCCAGCGTTCCCAGTAAGGTGCTGCCTCCGATTGAAAGCCCAATGAATTTGCCGATTATCACTCCGATAAAGCCGTTTACCAAGGGAGCGACGATCGCAAAAGCGATTAGTTTCCCACGGAGGTTTCCAAAGTTCTTCATGCTCCTTCCTGCTGTAAGCCCCATTTCTAACAAGAATATGATGAGAACGCCATAGAAGGGTTGAATTAAAAAGGGAGCGGCTTTTTCTGCTCCAATGGGACCGGCGGAGGCTCCGATGATCAGACCTGTTGCTAGCAAAAATACACTTTTTCCTGTGAGCGTCTCCATGAGTATCGCTTTGAGCTTAGAATCCTTTTCTTTGCTATGGTATTTAGCCAAAGCGAGACCGATGACAATAGCTGGTATTTCCATTATTGCCATCATTGCAGTCATGAAGCCTTCGTAGGGAATTGATTTAGTTTCCAGGAAAGTGATACACGCAATGAATGTTACGGCGGAAACGGATCCATAGTGAGCCGCTAATGCCCCAGCGTTTGTCCAATCTTTGAAAATGAAAACTTTTGTGAAGTAGAGCGTTGCGATTGACACAGAAGCGCCGATTAAAATGGTCGCCGCAGTAGGCATCGATATACTCGATAAATTTGTGTCCGAAAGAGCAATTCCACCCTTAAAACCGATAGCTATCAACAGATATATTGCTAAACCTTGGTAGATCTGTTCTGGGATCTTTAGGTCGCTACGGAAGCCGATTGCGGCAACTCCGGCTGCGAAAGCCAAAACAGGTGGCGAATGCAAATTTGATATAAGGACAGAAGCAGACATAGTATTAGTGCTTGGATGATGGATTTTGCTTAGAGGCTACACGCCCGAGGAGGTGCCCAGCAATGGGTGTGGTTGTGTAGAAGAAAGCTATGATCAGTAAACATTCGATGAATACGATTAGCTGATTGAAGAATAGAATAGCAGCGATTAGGAGCAAGGTGGCTCCAAACGATCCTGCTTTAGTAGCTGCGTGGGTACGACTGAGCGCGTCTGGAAGGCGAAGTGTTCCGAGAGCAGCTACTGCAGTGAAGAAAGATCCTGCAATAATTAGAAATGCGATGATGTATTCCATGGTTACTTTGGTTTGGCTTCTAAAAACTTTACAAAGGCTATGGTGCCTAGGAATGCCACGATTGATATGCACAGGGCGACATTGAGATAGACACTGTCTTTTACTTCGATTGCGATGAGCGTAATTATGGAGAGCGCAATTCCAGCGACGAGATCGAGAGCGATAGCTCTATCTGCCAGTGTAGGTCCTTTGATCAACCGAATGAGAGCCATAACGAGGGCTGCTGCGAGGATTGCGTAAGACAGGCTGATGGCTTGGCCTATGGTAGCGGAGCTTTGGAGCTCAGAATACATTGATAACTCTCCTTTCGTATTGATTGCTCACGATGTCTTGTAGTTCTTCATTGGTGTATTGATAAAGTGAATGTAGAGTAATGGTTCTCTCCTTGAGGTTGGCTTCCAGTGTAAGCGTTCCAGGTGTCATGGTTATCATGTTGGCTAGAACGAAGAATTGTCTCTCGCTCAATTTTCCGACCGAAAGAGTCTCGATTTTTGGTGAGATCTTAGATGAGTTTCCTAAAACATCACGGGCTACCTTAAGGTTGGATATGATGACCTCTTTCCCGTAAAAAATGAGGAGTTCTATAAATTGGATGACTCGTTTCATGGTAAATCGTTTTCTGAAATATTAAGTGTGTTCGCTGCGAAGCTCGCTTTTCGGATCGTATCGATGTACTCAGTACTTAATACAGCTTCTATGTATTGGTTTGGCCTTAGTAGCTGGTCAGCTGCAGCCTCGGCGTAGGTGAAGAGTATTTGCGGGTTCAGACCGATAAAAACGGTAAGGAGACAGAACATGCCAACTGGGAGGTATGAGTTCCAAGTAGTCTTGTTGAAGGTTATCTTTTCTTCTTCCGGGGCCTTCTTCCAAAAAACCTCGCTCCAGATTTTTGTCATGGAATAGAGGGTCATCACCCCGACAATAAGAGCGAGTCCTGCTGTGAGATAGTATTCCAAGGACAATGCTTCCTTAACCAAGGAATACTTAGCCCAAAAACCGGACAGGGGAGGAATCCCACCGAGTGAGAGACAAGGGATCAGGAATAGGATCGCAAGCCAGGGAGCCTTTTTCAAGAGACTGCCGGTCTTGCTTAAGTCGTTTGTGCCGAATTTTTTTTGTACGATTCCGGCGATGAGCAAAAGGTTTGTTTTTACTATGATGTGGTGAGCTGTGTAGAAGATCGCGCTTGCGATCGCTAGCTGGGTAAAGAGTGCCAGCCCGAGTGTCATGTATCCAATTTGGCTGATGATGTGAAAGCATAGGATACGTTTCATATCGAAATGGGATGTTGCTCCGAAGACGCCGACAAGCATCGTCGCGAGAGAAAGGGCGAGAATCGTCCCGCGAATGAAATCTGCTTCCTGGGTGAAGATAAGCGTGTAGTTTCGCATGATAGCGTAGACGCCTACTTTGGTGAGCAAGCCACCGAAAAGAGCGGTAATTGCTGAAGGAGGAGTGTGGTAAGATGCTGGGAGCCAAAAGAAAAATGGGAAGAGGCCTGCCTTTACGGAAAAAGCAACCAATAGTAGGGCAGATGAGCTATTTACCAGAGGCCCTGCAGGAGAGACGGAAAGCTTTAGGGCAATATCTGCCATGTTAAGTGTGCCCATTTTTCCATACAAAAGCCCTAACCCCGCGAGGAAGAATGCAGAAGCGATTAGGTTGATTGCAACGTATTTGAACCCCCCTTCGAATTGTGACTTGGTATTGCCAACAGTCATCAATGCGAAGGAAGAGATGAGCATGATCTCGAACCAAACGTACAGATTGAATAGATCGCCGGTGATAAACGATCCGTTTACGGCGCCCACAAGGAATAGTGACAAGGGGTAGAACCAATTGCTTCGTAAGCTCGACTCGAGGTCGTCTTTGGAGAAAATTGCGACTGCGAGGCCTACCAAACATGAGACCGCGACCATTAAGCCGGCTAGTCTGTCCACCACGAAACTGATACCAAAGGGAGCTTCCCATCCTCCGAGTAAAAGAGTCAAGTGACCAGCAGTGTTGACCTTGAGTAAGATCGCAATGCTCGCGGCGAATGTTGCGGCGAATGTTGCGATTCCTATTCTCGTTTGAGTGTTGGGTGATTTTGGAGCCAACAACCCGATGAGCGCCCCAATGAAGGGAAGTATTACAGGTAGTATTATTAGGTTTTGATTCATTAATCCGTGTTACGAAAATTTTCGATGTCATCGCTTCCTACAGATGCGATTGCTCGTTGAGCCAATGCTAAAGTGAATACGAGTAGGCCAAATCCAATTACGATTGCTGTTAGCACGAGTGCTTGTGGGAGAGGGTCTGCGAATGGTTGTTCGATTGTCTTTTTTCCGTATTCGATAAACGGAGAATCACCTTTTGTGAGTCCCCCTGCAGTGAAAACTAACAGGTTGATCGATTGGCTGATGAGGGCGATTCCAATGACGAAGCGCAAAAGACTTCGCCTGAGGATGCAGTAGACGCCTGTGGCGACTGCAAAGCCAACTATGATTGCATTGATAAGTTCCATGTTAAATTGATTTTTTAAAGTCTAGTGGATTGGATTTGGGTCCTTCGATAGTAGTTTGGAATGCGAAGGCGCACTGAGTTGCGAAGCCGATGACAACAAAGTAGACCCCTACGTCAAAGAGTAGAGGTGTTCCTAGGTGAATGGTCCCCAGAAAAGGCAGTTCGAAGATTGGTAACCAGATCCCTGTCATGAAAGGATTTCCGGATACAATACCCAATGCCCCGCTGAAAATTGCTAGGAGAACTCCCAGGGCAATCCAACGAATCGGGTCTAACTTGAGCTTTTTCAAAGCTGAGGCTGTGCCGAATGCGAGTGAGTATAGTATGAGACCCGTAGCGCACATCAGTCCTCCAATAAAACCGCCCCCGGGTTCGTTGTGTCCACGGTAGAGTAATGCGAGAGAAATGACGGTGCATATTGGAAGCATTAATTTGGCTCCGTAGTTGAGTATCGGACTTCCGCCAATTGGAGCGAAGTTAGATTTTTGCTCGGCTTTGCTATTAAGCGGATCCAGACAAACAGAGACGCCAATCGCGGCGATACCGATAACAATGATCTCTCCGAAGGTGTCTAAGGCTCTGAAATCAACGAGAATTACGTTTACGACATTTCTCCCTTTGGCGAGAGCGTAACTCCAATCGGCAAGTTGGTCTGAAATTGTTGCCGCAATTTGAAGCTGTGCGGACTTGTATGTGAGAAGAAATGCGAAGATTCCGAATATCGACGCGAGTGCAATATCTGCGATTCTCCGTTTCTTGCGGACGCGTTTCTCTACTGTTGGGAGTTTGATGGCTGCCATTAGTATTAGGATAATCGAAAGGGTTTCGACAATGATTTGAGTTATAGCGAGATCGGGTGCACCGAAGTATGCATAGAGTAGAGCGATTCCGAGTCCGGCAAATCCTAGGCTTGCGAGTGCGGGAAGAATTTTTTCGGTAAAGGCTGTATATGTAAGAGCGGATACGATTGTTATACCTAAAATTAGATGGATTGTCCGAAATTCGCTGGGTTCAGGTAATGACCCAAACACTCCGATTGTTATTACTTTGTATCCAATTATTGCTCCTCCACTTACTAAGATTACCCAGAGATAAAAGCGAAGGCTGCCATTTTGTATTTTGGCAGTGAGGTTTTTCGAACTCTCTATGAATTTTCTGAAACCGAAATCGTAGGCTTTTTCTGAATCGCGGTCTGCAATGTAAGCGCCGATCGATTCGTTTCTCCAAATCGACTGTCGTGACAGGTAGATGGCTATCCCGAGTGTTAAGGTGATAACGGAAAGGAGAAGCGGTAGGTTGAATCCGTGCCACAGGTACACCTTTGATAAGCTTTCAATTCCAGTGGCAGTGCTTACGGATGAAGCGATCAATCCCACGGACCAGAATTGAGAGGTGACTCCGAGGGCGATTCCTGTGAATGCTAAGATGACCGGTCCAGCTAGCATTAGTAGATTGGCTTCGTGGGGTTGGCCAGGCAAGAGACTAGACCAACCTTGACTCTCTTGCTTTTCGGTTGCTCGGGCCCAAAAGGGATGAATCCCAACTTTGAACGCCAAGCTTAGCAGGAGAGCGTTGCCTAAAAGAGCAGTGACCGTGATTGCCGGGCCCAATGCGTCCAGAGTCGAGCTTGCCTTATACACGTATTCTTTACCTATGAAACCTACCATTGGTGGGAATCCGCCTTTGGAAAGAGCAGCTAGCATAGCGGCAGCGGCTGTCCAAGGCATGGCTTTGCGTAGTCCACCTAAGATGCGGACATCGCGTGTGCCTGTGCCATGGTCGATATTTCCTGCGACCATAAAGAGCGTGGCTTTGTAGAAAGCGTGCCCAAGGAGAAATAGAAGGGCTGACTTGATGGCCATCGAACTACCCTGGCCTATGAGCATGACAAGCATTCCGAGGACGGCCATTGTGGTGAAGGCAAGTATCCGTTTGAGGTCTCTCTGAAAGAGCCCACGGATGCTCCCATATATAAGCGTAATGGCTCCCGCGGCGGTGAGACTTACGAGCCAAAACGCGGTGTCTCCATAAATTGGATTGAGTTTTAAAAGCAGAAAGACGCCCGCTTTTACCATGGTCGCTGAATGAAGGTAAGCGCTCGCAGGTGTCGGGGCCGCCATTGCATTTGGCAGCCAAAAGTGAAATGGGAATTGGGCGGATTTGGTGAAGGCCCCGAGCAAAATAAGTGGAAGGGCGAATTGAGCGAGCGGTTTAGAGGCGAGCTCTGAGCCCATGCCGATGATTTCTGAAAGTTTGTAGGTCTCTGCCGCTTCACTTAAGAGAATTAGTCCAGCGAGAAGGGCGATACCTCCTAGTCCGGTAACCAGCAGGGCCTGTAATGCTTTTTTTCGCGACTCTGCTTTTTCGTTATCGAATCCGATTATGAGATACGAGGAGATGCTGGTGAGCTCCCAAAATATGAAAAGGAGAATGGTATTGTTTGCCAGGACGACACCCAACATACTCGCCATAAATAAGAGAAGGTAGGTGTAGAACTTCGCATGGTCTTTAGGTTTAAGGTAGCCGCCGGCATATAGGACGATGAAGGTGCCGATACTTGTGATCAAAATACCAAAAAGAAGGCTCAGCCCGTCAAGTTGCAGATCGAAGCTAACGTTGACGGAAGGTACCCAATCCAATGATACGAAAATGGGATCTGCGTCGGTTTGTCCCACGAGGTGCCAGATGAATCCAACAAATATAATTGCGGGTATGGCCGCCATAAGCCAGGGAGCGGCTTTACCGCTGCCCTTGCAAATGAGGGGAGAAGCCATGGATCCAGCGAGGGGTGCGAATATGGAGAGGAGAAGGAGCATTTAGAATAAGTTCCCTGAGGTTTTTAGCCCCATAAGGTTTTCGAGGAAGCTGATGCCGGTCCCTTTTTCCTTCACGGCGAGTACAGCGCATTTCTTTGAATTTTTGATAATGTCCTCCGCGTTGCTTCCAAGGAGGGTAGCGGTTAGGGCGTCTTTGCCTCGGCAACCGACGACTGCAAGGTCGTAGTCTTCGTTGTCTGCTAGAATGCGGAGAGCGATCCCTGGGCAATGGCTTTCTTTCGTTACTGCATTTGCTTGAACACCCCTAAGATTTTGGTCGCTAAGGAATTTCTTTAACTTCTCCTCGCTGAATATTTCCAAGTCTTTGCGGATTTCTTCTTTTGGTATGTTTGTTTTGTGGTAGCCGGTCGGAATATTGTAATAGTTAATACAATCGATCTCTTTTACACCGTTCGCTTTGCTGAAAGCAGTTGCGATATCGATAGCGTAGTAGGAATACGAAGACATATCTAGACCAAGGCAAACCTTGGAAAAATTGCCTGAGGACTCTGGGGGCACAAAAAGAAGTGAGCAGGGAGCTTTTCGGGCCAGCTTAACAGCGACGCTGCGGTCGTCCGGAGACTCCCCACTGATGATGAGGTCGATCTTGCTCTTCAGAGAATGCTCAAGCAGGGCAACTGTGGGCTGCTTTTCAAGAATTTCGACTGTTACGGAACAGTCTGGGTATCCATCGTAATACTTAGAGATGATTTCATCGGCCTTAGTCTTGGCAGATGAACTGATGGGTTCAATAAGCCAAGGATATTGCTTCTGTAGGTTGCTCGGGATTTCAACCGGTTCACGTGAGTAGATGAAGTGAATGGATTCCGAGCAAGCGAGCTTAGTGATGACGCTCGCGAATTTAATAAGAGGGGCATCTTTTTCGGTGAGGGAAAGATTGACCAGTAGTTTTTCGAATCTGTACATGATTTTATTTATGAAATTTAAAACACGAAATATTTTTCGTAAAACGGTCGAAATCGGCTTGACTGTCAATTAAAATACGAAAATAAATTCGTGTTTTAAATTTCATAAATAAAATCATGTTAAGTCTCACTACTAATCCGGTTGCCGGACTGTTCCGTCGCACAAAGCGGCGTTTTACTCGTGGAGGGTTGGGTTCATCTCGCAAGAGCATTGCTCAAAAAATATGGGACGGTGAACCTGCTCCTTCTGTCGTATCTTCATCTGAAGCATCCGCTGAGAGAGAATCAGCGTATTCCCGTCTCAAATCTGAAACAAAATATTGATCCACCATATAATGCATATGACTGACAACAGCCTCTCCAAAAATCTTTCAATAAATTCAGTGGGAGCTCGCGTGACCGCTTCAGTTCGTTCTTATCTTGATAAGAAGTCTCAAAGTGTTTTTCGTCGTTACCCGAATCTTTTGGGTATGGAGATAGATTTAAAGTACGACAAAAATGTGCCTGAGGGGTATCTTGCTCGATCGCGACTTGTCTTGCCTGGATATGATCGAATCGTGGAGAAGAAAGGTTCGAGTATGTACACTGCCATTGCGAGACTCATGGAGGTTTCCGAGAGACAACTTCGTCGTCGGGCTCGTCTCTTTAAGTCAAAAACGCGATCTCTTAAATAATTTGGTGACGATCAACGCAAAAGCTGTTTTCGTTTAACCGAAACGGCTTTTATTCGGATAGTGTGAAAGTGATTCTCGACAAACACGTATTTGATGTCATGAAAGCTGATTCGTACATTATAGCTCACATGAAAGTCGAAGCCCTAAGCCCTAAACCAGCAACAAGCCAGTCATCGTCGTGGACCTTTTTTTCCAATCATGCCCACGTGCTGCTGTCTTTGTATCGTAACCCTGATTCTACTTTGAGAGATGTGGCCAACCAAGTTGGCATCACAGAGAGGGCGGTACAAAAAATCGTAGCTGAATTGGAAGCCGCGAATGTTTTGAGCAAAACGAAGGTAGGGCGATGCAATCGATATTCGATTAACAAAAAGAAGCGCTTACGCCATGCGATTGAGTCGCATCGAAACGTAGGCGATTTACTTCGTTTCATAGAAACGGATTGATAGGCCGAGCTCCCACTTGAGCTTGGCTGCTCGGATCAATCCCGTTTAGCTACTTGATTCGTATTACTCTCATGTGCTTTTTGAGGGCTCCAGAGAGTTTCTCGTATTCTTCCATGGGAAGCCATCCGATGATTGCGTCTGATTTTATGAGAAGGAAAATCATGTTTTTTGTGGTATTCACTTCTTTGGGTTTTTCACCTTCCCCTCTCAGTTCCTGTGCAATGTAGTGACGCTCGATCTCAGCGGGACTCATGGATGTAAGGTCTTCAAGAAATTCTTGCTTTACATCCTCTGCTGCTAGATTGACGACTCGGTACGCTTGTCCATCTATCTTTTTTGTTTTAGATAGGTAGAGGCGTGCTAAGTCAGTTTTACCTATGGACTCAATAGGACTGTCTTTGTTGGCGAGGATTACAAACTCGGCTTGAGCGTTAAGTGTTGATATCGAGAGGACGAGTACAAGAGCGCTTAGTATGATTAGTCGCAAGTGTAGGATGGGTATTCGTAGTGAGTTATGAGTCGTATACATAGTTTGAAGTAGGTTAAAATTTTACGGCGCTGAATACGTTCCAGCTATTGTAGTTGTCTTTAGAGTCTTCTGATTTGAAATCGTTTATGCGGAACTCGCTTTTGAACAGTAGGTGAGGTTGCGGCCTCCACATAAATCCAAAGCTATTGCTTGTCGTTGAAGCATCTAGAGTTTCTCCGCTGGTTTTGCGATCATCGCCGAAATCGTGTCTAAAGACGAATCCAAAGGTATCGGATGTTTTCAATTTCAATGATATGTACCCACTTTCTAAATCTTGGTCGATTTCGCGTTGATGATAATAGTATTCAGACCTTAGCTCTAGTCTCTTGTTCGTGAAGTCCATGCCGAGAACGGCATTACGTTGCGTATCGAAATCTTCTTTCTGCTGATGAAATGCTAGAGTAGCTCCGAGCTTCGCTTCGGAAGAGATCTGTTTTTCGGCAAAAATGGCTGCTCCAAAGGAGAAATCGCTTTCAGTTCTTTTGTTCGTAGCAAACAAATCTGGACCATCAGCTAGCCATGCGAAATATTTTATACCGATATCGTTTACTGTAAGTGTATTCATATACTCGATTCCCACTTGTTGCTTCGGCACATAGGAATTGTTGAACGAGATTGGCCTGCTGAGCGTTTCGGTAAGGAAGTGCCAGTGAAGGTTGTACCAATAACCGAAAGGGAGAAAAAATTTACCCATTCTGATCTTGGACGAATCTGCCAACTCGTGTTGCAGATACAGACGTTCTACTTTTAGATCTCCCTTTGTCCCGGAACTATTCGACTGAAAAATATGCTCTATTTCGATTTCGGCGAAGACGTCCCAGCGTTCTGCAGGGTGGGCTTCTGAGTACAGATATAGCGGGTGGGCATCGAATCCGGAATTTGTCGAATCGCGGCTATCGTCAGAATAAACGAATCCTAACCACCCTCCAAAGTCGATAGAGGGCTTAAATTTTTCCTCGGTTTCAGTCATTTGGCCGAAGGAAGCTTCGAAGGCTTCCATTCCAGTCATGTTGGCAGAATTTTCTGTATTTAAAATTTCATGCGTAATACTGGGGTCTGAATCAGGTTCGATTTTAGCAACGCGCTTGGAGAGGTTTTCCAATTCGTTTTGTTGCGCTTGAAAGAGTTCCATTTGTTCTTGTAGAGCTAGCATAAGAGCTTCGTTTTTTGCTGAGAGCTCTGATATTTTTTCTTCAAGATCCGATTGTCTTTCTTCGTTGGGATAAGCGGTTACAATGACGCATTGTAGTAATGCGAGCAAAGTGACTAGTTTGTATTTAGTAATCATAACGATTTTTAGTGGGTATTAAATAATCTTAGGGTGAGCCTTAATTTGGCCCATCGCTGGTCCATTTCTTTATAGCATCAGAAAGGCTGTTGGGGTTGATTGGTTTTGTAACAAAGTCATTCATCCCAGAAGAGTAACATTTATCTTCATACCCTTTTAATGCGTTAGCAGTGAGAGCAATGATCGGAATGTCACGATAGTTTTTGTTTGAGTTACGAATGGATTCGGCAGCTGAGAAACCATCCATGACTGGCATTTGGCAATCCATGAGAACGAGGTCAAAGGGCTCTCTCTTGAGGGCATCGATTGCTTGGCGGCCATCTTCTGTAATTACACAATCTATACCGATTCGTCGCAGAAGCAATTTAATCACTTTTTGGTTTGTAATATTGTCCTCTGCGACAAGGACTTTGCATTCTTTTTGTATGAGTTCGGCCAATTTACGCTCCCGAGGCTCTTCCTTAGTTAAAGAGCTTTCGTTGTCATCGCAGCATAGTTTTTGTAATGTTTCCAGTAGGGCACTTTCTTTGATGGGTCTAGTTAATATGGCATCAAAGTCACTGTGTGTTTTCGCTGTCTCGGAAAATTGCGTTAGTGCGATTATGTTGATTTTTTTATCGGAACTTACAGGCTTGATTTTATTAGCCAAATCGCTCGTATTAGATTGGTCAATTTTTGTATCCAAGATAATAATCAGATGACTGGATTTTTCTAACTGATCGATGTGTGTGTTGATCGATGTGGCGATTTTTTCCTCTGGAGTCTGGGTGGAGGTTTTTATGTCTCTTGCGTTCAGTTGTTCTGAAATAAAATTGGCAAAATGAAGATTCGGACTTAATACTAGAACATTGGTTTTCGGTGGAATCGAATAGCTCGGGGTATTTTTGCTTTCTTCTGGTTTTGGGGCTTTAAACAAGACTTCGAACCAAAAAGTGGATCCATTTCCTGGCTCACTGAGTACTCCTATTTTGCCGCCCATTAGGTTTACTAGCTTTTTGCAAATACTTAGACCTAATCCAGTTCCGCCATAATTTCTAGTGGTCGAAGAGTCTACTTGGCTAAAGGACTGAAAAAGGGTTTCGATCTTATCCGCTTCGATTCCAAGTCCAGAATCTTCGATTTCAAACCTGAGTGAGAGGTCTGAATTGTTTCGGTCTTTGATCGTTGCTTTGAGCTTTATATAGCCGTTTGGGGTGAATTTCAGAGCGTTGCCGATTAAGTTAAGAAAGATTTGGCGGATTCGTAAGGGGTCTCCAATAACTGTATGCGGTATTTGGTGATGGATTTGAGTGATGAGCTCCAAGCCTTTTTCGTGGGCTGAGACCGATACGAGGTCCATGGCTTCGTGAGCGATCTCCGAAAGATTGAATGGTATTTGTTCTAGCTCTACAGCTCCGGCTTCAATCTTTGAAAAATCAAGTATGTCGTTTATAATCCGTAGGAGGTTTGAAGCCGATTGCTTGGCTGTTGCGACAATGTCTTTTTGTTCGTCATTCAAATCAAGATCTTCGAGCACCGTGAGCATCCCAAGAATTCCATTCATTGGTGTCCGTATTTCATGGCTCATATTCGCTAAGAATTGGCCTTTTGCCTCATTGGCTATGGTAGCTTGCCTGGCGAGCTCCTGAGATTCTTCTGCTAGTTTTCTTGCGATCTTAGCTTGGTCTTCCAAATCGTTGTTGGCTTGAGCCAAATCCTTAGTTTGGTTGTCCACAAGACGCTGCATTTCGTTTGCGAAACACTGTACGGTTTTGATGAGCGTTTGGGTTTCGAGGGGACCTCTTGGCGTAATTTCGATTTTCTGGCCCGTTTGTACGGCGTTGTCTGCCTGAGATGAGAGATCTACGATTGGATCGACTATTTCTCGGACAGTTTTCGTTCTGACGTAGTAAATGATAATTATATAGGCGAGTGCCGCTAGGGAGACGATAGTGATCGAGACTTTTTTTGCGAAAGCGATTTTCGCTTTATCTCGTGTGGCAAACTCCGTAGCCAGTGCATCCATATCATCCAATTGATCGGAGAAAATAGCAGATTGATTGGAGAGCTCTTCTTGTAAAGACTTGTCTACTAGAGCAGTTTCGGCGGTTTCTTTTAGTGAATTGAGCTCTTGTTCGATCTTTGGAAGATCGTACATTCTTGCGAGGGTAGAGCTATATTTTGCGTTTTCAAAGGACTGGAAAGTACCATTGAGCCCTTCTTCGATAAGCAACTGAAGAATTATTAGGTCGTCTTCAGATCCTATGGTTGCGATGTCAAAGAGAAGGGTAAGTCCTCGAGCTTTTTCGGTGAAGGAATTGATGGCCCGATAGTCTGCCGAGGCTTCGCCAGATTTTTGCTCTTTGTCGAAAATAACCAAAAAAGTAGCCGTTAAAACAACCGCAAGAGATACCGATCCAAGTATTGTCGCTCTTATAAGATTGGAGATTTTCTTTTTGATCCTTGTTTGTGGCATGCTCTGTAAAGGAACTCAAATCGGCGGAGAGAAGCACTTAGTTTAATTATGAGTATTAGTAGCCAATGATTTGACTGATTTTTTTCAATTCTCTCATATCTTGATAGATGAATACGCTTACCCCTCTAGTGGGAGATACTTATCTATTTTTTATTCAATCGCTTACAGGGCAATCGATCATGAAAATCTTTGATTGCGATTCCTCTTGTTCGAGCTTTGAAAAGGCAAATGGGCGAGTCTAAATGCCAAGAATAGAACAGAGAGATTGGACCTAAGCTGATTCCAAATTCGAAAAACAGTGCTACGCTAAAGGAGGATTAACGAAGGCGATTTGCTTCGTTTTATGGGCGTGGATTAATTTGCGGGGTTACCGCAGTTCCAGCACTCGCTGAATCCCTCGTCGACTTCTGAATCGCATTTGGGGCAGGTCCAGGCCGCTGTCCTAGATTTTGAGGACGAATTGAATTCCTTGATGATGGTTTGGGCTTTTTCTTCGTCCGAATCGTTGAGGACCCAAAGCTCCGGCCAGACTTCAGTGAAGGGAATTTCTCCCATGACACCGGAAGCGTTTTTGTTTCGAACAGTCGTTTGAATGCCTTCTCCCTCAAGCACGGATTGAAAGTGACCAACGTGTGTGAAATCCATGTGAGTGTAGACTTGTTTCATAATCTGTGAATGTTTGGGGTTGCTTGTTAGAAAAACGAATCCACTCCACAAAGGATTTCGCGGTAAGGAAAATAGTGCAAATTTTATTCCTACGATCTTCGGAAAAGCCAATGATTTCGATAGATGAAGAGGGTGGATTACAGGCTCAATACGGGATAGTAGGCAAACTTGCGTGAGTGGGCGTATTAGCCTTCTGTTTTAGATAAGACGATAGGTGAGTTTTCAGCAGTGATTACTTCATTGTAGAATGCTTGAATATCTTCGTAAGCGTCCGCGGGAACTGTGGCACTGTTTGTGATGAATTTTCTATCGAAGTAGAGTTCGTTACCTTCAATTCGAATGCTTGAGCGGTAACTCGCGTAGTCGCGTACGATCTCAATTGATTCATTGAATTCGTCGACTTTGAACCCTTCAGGGATATGGAACTTTGCTTCTGATTCTAGCATCTTGGGCCTAAGAAGAATAGGCATAGTGCGTTTTGGTTTTACAAATGGGTGGTTTTTTAGGCGTCCTAGTATTGTTGGATTGAATACTAAAAATTTGCCTCTCATTGATTTTGAATACTTAGGCAAACCGCAAGCGATCTTCGTGTGAAAGGTTAGGTCTGAATCACTATTATCGTTTACTGATAAGAGGTCCACTTTGACTATGGAATTATCACTGGCGAGGTGTTTTGCAAAAAGCTTTTCGTAGTTAGATTCGCCATTTTCTTGAAATGTTCGCCTTTCAACATCTCCTGCATTACCGGAAAACGTTGTATTGATAATTGCTAGTAGTGTGCCATTAGGCAATAGTTCGGCCTCCACTGATCGTTTCGTGCAATTTTGGAGAGGAGTGACTTCCGGAAGTCTTATGAGTTCAGATAGCCCGGGTTTGCCAACAAGTGCCCAACCACCTTGCTCTACGAATGGGAGCTCACCAATCGGAGTTAGTTCGGATGTTGGGTCGACAAATAGGATTCGACCGAGATCGGTATCTTCTGAAACCGCCGGCTTGTTTATAGTATGATCCACTTCAATTGCAGCAATACAGTGGTTGAAGTAGTAAGTTGATGGTAGCTCTGTATCGACAGCATCATTATTTATTGCATTAACTGCGACTGAATAAGAATTAATTCCTACGGACTTAAGCATAGCTCGCATTAGGGCAGTTTTGTCTTTGCAATCTCCGTAGCTCACACGAAATGTTTCGCTTGCGGGTCGAGGAGCGTAGCCGCCGCCTTTGGCGACATCCATGGAAATTCCAGCATAAGTAAGTGCTCTCGAATAGTTTCCAATAGCTTGAATTTTTTCCCAATCATTTGTTGCATTTTGGGTTAACTCATGGGCTTTTTGGGTAATGTCTTCGTTGGGCTCTGACATTGGGTCCGCTACATTCGATTGGTAATTTGCAATAGACTCCCAACTGTCGAATCGTAAAATTGACTGAGATAATTTTGAGTTTTGGGGAGGAGTAATGTCTGCACACAATTGGCTGTTTGTTCGAGATGATGATGGGGCTTGTTCCTCGTTTTTTATGGATTCGAGATTTCTCATTTCCCATGAAATAGTATTTCCGGTTATAATACCATTGGGAGCTCCATTGCGTAACGTTTCTCTAACATTCCAGGTTTCTGGGTAGGTAATGCTAAGTTTTGAGAACGCTACAGGTGAATTTTGATGAAAACGCCAGTGGTATTGTGTGAATATGGTAAATTCTTCAGTTGTATATTCATAAGCAAATACATCGTTCTTATGAGTTCGAGAGGCCCCGTTTATTGTTCTTGTGCGGGTTTCTCGATACAAGTGGCCTCCAATTAATCCTTTATCTATTTGGTCTTTTTTCTTGTACTTATAAGCTTCCCCATCTTCGTCTACGCTCCAAGCATTGAAACTTGAAATCTTCTCCGATTTAGCGTTATACTTTATCGTTGCAATGGCTCGGTCACTGGCCTTGTTGTCGATCACTTTTATTGCATATCGTACGGTTCGGGAGATTCTACGGGTTGGAAGAATTTCATAAATCCCTTCATCCCATAGAACGATAATCCCAGATTTGCGCTCACCCTCTTCTTTAGGGGGTTCAGGTATGGCATGAGCTTGCTGAAGCCAACTTGGGATGTTGTTTTTAGCTCCTAGCTGAGTGGAGGAAACTAGTACCAGGAAAAGCGTAAAAATGAAAGAGGCAAAAGGGGTGGGCATATCGATTCAGGAATTTTCTGGAGCGTTTTCAATCTGTTTTAGGGTGACGCTGTGTTGGTCCTGAATATGCATTTTGTCGTATAGGGATTTAATTACTGGATAGTGTTTTACCAGTAGCTCATTCATAGACAATTTTAGCTCCCGATTGTAGATAAGTTGATGTGCACTCTTGTTGTAAGATAATTTGACGTCGTATTCAAAAAGCTTTGCAACTCCAAATGGAACGGGGGCGGAGGCTTCTTCTAGCTCAAAATCCTTGGGAAGAGTTATGGTAATATCATCAATTTCCATGGATTTGAATTTGAAAAACAGATTAGTTTTTCTCGTTGCTTTGGGCAGTTCGGGCTCGCTGTTCTTTTTAGCAACTGAGGGGTTGATAAAAATTCGGGACCCTACTTTTTCAGCAAATTGTGGAATGGATACGTTTAGACTTATTATTAGTGGTTCAAGAGGTTTGGCTTCATTTTCGATTTCGATGTCTGTTACAATGGCATTGGGCCAGATTTTGTGAATTTCGATTAGAAGGTACTCTTTTTGAGCCTCGGTGCTTTTATTATCGAGCTGTTCTTTAGTTTCTGCAGCTGAATGCCCGGTTAAGGTGCTTTCTAGGTGACCTGTTAGGTTTCCTTCGGAATCTAGATCAAAACTCGCCTTTGTTTTTGAAATGGAGTCAGAGGGCTGCGAAACCGGAGTTTTAGCAAACATTGCTTTTTTGTTGTCTGCTATTATGGCGATAGCGCCTTCGTTCCTCCAGTGAAGAGCTCCAAATTTTGGATAACGATTGCCTGGGGCAAAATAATTGAATTTTTCTCCATCTTTTATCGCCACGATCCTACTGGGTACAGTCGTTTTTTGAGATTCAATTCTAGTCAAAAAAGGAAATCTATTTTTGTCTTCAGCACTGGCTAGTCTTGCATCGTATCCAGCGGCTTTGGCTAAAGAGCAAAACAGCACATTTATGTTTTGGTTATTTCCGTAACCAAGTTCCAAGACCTTGCTAGCTGGGTTATTACTATCGATCTTACTTCGTTCGATTTGTGTTAAGGCGTCGGGGGCTGAGTGATGAACATGTATTATTTCCGTGCGACAATAGTCGTAAATAGCTTTAAGCTTATCCGTTTCGTTGATTCCCTTCAGTATCTCCGCTGCTTTCGCATTGATTGTTTTTGTGGGCTTGCAAAGCTTTTCTGTTTTCCGGTTTAGTTCTTTAGCGACTGAATTCCAAAATTGATTTCCTGTTTTCAAATTTGAAGTATGGTAAAACATTATCCAGGCTTTTCCTCGGTTTCCGAGGTCTTGATAGGGCTCTTTTGGATACGAGCTTAAATTATCTAATTGCATCGAAAAGAAGCCATTGCCGTCTTTTTTGAGGGTTTTCGAATCGCAATTAAATGTGGTCCACTTAAATCCTGCAGTGCTGTCCACTCGTTGAGTCGGGCGAATGCGTACGTCTATTTTGCGGATGGGCCATTCTTTTTGTAATTCATGAAAGTTCTCGGGACTATAGTAGAATTCGTCTAGGATTACTTTGTATTGATATTCTACTATGTCGCCTACCTCAATATTGGGTGGAGAAAACGACTGTATGCGGATGTTTCTGCTATTATCTTTGTGAAGGACTTGCGAGTAAATGTCTTTGGGGGCAAGTTCGTGTATTGTGCCATCTGGTTTCACGACTCGAGCGGCTAGACCGCGAAGAGAGGAGTTACTGGAGTTATAGGATATGCGAATTCTCTCGACTTGTTTGACTCCGCGTTCGTCGTAAACCTTAAGCCTATTGTAGTGCTTTCGATAGCCATTGGGCTCAATTTCGTCGTCTGCTTCAAGCAACACGTACAAAAACTCTGCACCAGCGTCTGGATCTGACGGGCAGGTTTTAGCGGCTCGATCTTCTTCGGATATTGGGAGCCATGAAGCTGCATGGCTTGTTGCGATAGCTTGTAAAAGGATGAGGCTTAGGAGAGGGAAGTATTTGGAGGGATTGTTCATTCCATCTTAGGTTGGAGGGTGAGCTTGGCTCATTGTTGAAAGGTGAGCTTGGAAAGCGGACTACTGATACTTGCAATTTGGCTTACGTATCAAGTAAGTATTAGCGCTGGGATGCATACGTCGTCTTTAGCCCGACTCTTTTCTAGTGGAATGCTCGATGATCGTATCTGTTTTGCAAAAAAGAGCGAATTTTGCGAAGTCGGTTGGAGTGAGTTGTTGAGTCGGTTGATTCGAGTTTGACCTTGGGGAGTGATCCTGTATGCGGTTTGGATTCCTTTGCTTTTATGAACCGAGTCTACATTAAAACCTATGGTTGTCAGATGAACGAACGCGATAGCGAGCAAGTTGCGACGTCGTTGCGTGGTCGCGGCTATAGTATCGTGGATAGTGAGTTTGATGCGGATGTAGTCTTATTGAATACTTGTAGTGTTCGAGACCAGGCCGAGCAAAAGGCGATTGGCAAGGCAGGTTACATCACTAAGAGAAAGCGCAAGGATAAGAATTTACTCGTTGGGATAATGGGCTGCATGGCTCAGAATCGTGGTTCGGAGCTGATTGATCGCTTGCCGGATTTGGACTTGATTGTTGGGACTCAAAAATTCCACAAAGTGCCTGATCATTTGGACAATTTGATCCAGACGATGCAGGGTCAGGGACCAACCCCTTCGACGTTGGTAGACCTGGACGAAGAGGAAGGGTCGCAGAATACAATTCGCGATCACTTGCCTGAAAAGAAAGAGGTGAGTACTTTCGTTTCGATTATGCAGGGGTGCAATATGAATTGCGCGTTTTGTATTGTGCCAAAGACTCGCGGACGCGAGCGCTCTCGTCCGATTGATGAGATCGTTGCTGAGGTTGAGGAGTTGGCCGATCGCGGCGTGAAGGAAATTACTTTTCTGGGGCAGATCGTGACTAGCTACGGTCGCCGAGAGTTTCCAGTGGTGGGAGGAAAGTCTCCTTTTGTGCAGCTGCTGGAGCGTACGAACGAGGTAAAGGGAATTGAGCGGATTCGTTTCACTTCGCCGCACCCGCGTGGGTTTAAGCAAGATCTGGTGGAGGCTTATCGTGACCTTCCTAAATTGTGTGAGTACATCCACCTTCCGCTGCAATCGGGATGCGATAAGACTTTGAAGGCGATGAATCGCCCGTATTCGACGGCTCGTTATCGAGAAATCGTCGATTCCTTGCGAGCAGTCGTGCCGGATATGTACTTTTCGACGGACATGATTGTTGGTTTTCCGGGCGAGACAGAGGAAGATTTCAATACATCGGCCGCCTTTTTTGAAGACATCGGCTATGACATGGCATACATTTTCCGCTACAGTATCCGTACGGGAACGCCAGCCGAAGCGATGTTGGACCAAGTAACAGATGCTGAAAAAGAGCGTCGCAACCAAGAGCTCTTAAGGATTTTGGAAACGCACTCGTTGAAGAGGAATGAATCTTTGATCGGGACGACACAGCAAGTCCTCGTTGAGGGGCCAGCGAAGCGAGGCGACAAGTTCGTGGGAAAGACTCGTGGCTATCGAACAACAATTTTTGATGCGGACGAGCGATTGATCGGTCAATTAGTCGATGTGAATATCAATCGAGCGACTGTGAGTTCGATTTATGGCGATGTTGCTCTTTCCGGCGTCGACAAGTGAGCTTTTCTTAGAATACCTAAATCACCGTGCAACTCTCTCTCTTCCAAGCGACTTTCTTTGTAGGCATAGTTTTCTTAGCATTTGGCGTGTCCTTGCTTTTGAACCTGAATTCGGTGTCTGCGCTGTTGCGTAGCTTCCCACGTTCACGTAGGGCAGCGTATGTCACGATGATTATCGGTGGAGCGTGGACTTTGTACGGAGTGACTCAACTTGGGGAGGCAGACTTTGGGAACTTTAAGCAGTACATTTTTATTGGATTTCTTTTGATTGGAATTGGTGCATTTAAGTATTCGCCTGACTTCCTTTCGGTTCGAGGAGCTTGTATCATCTATTTGTTGATGGCATACGTGCTCTTACAGCCCGCATACATGCAATATGAAAAGCCGCTTCGTCTTTTGATGGTGACGCCAGTTTATATGGGTATTGCGCTTTCTGTTTACTTAGCTCACTCGCCTTTTAGGGTGCGTGACTTTTTCAACTGGCTCTTCTTGGGCAGTGGTCGCACTCGAATTTTTGGGCTAGCGTTTGCTGGTTATGGCGCGTTGCTTAGTGGCGTCGCTTTTTCGTTTTAGGAATGTCGCAGCCGAAAGAGAAATCATCTATTTTGCTAGTCATTGCCGGACCTGCTGGGAGTGGGAAGTCGACGCTGTGCGAGCGATTGATGACGGAGTATGAATCGGTCGAGCGTGTTGTTACGAGTACGACTCGATCGCCTAGAGAGGGTGAATCTCACGGCGTAGATTACTACTTTTTCGATAACGCGACATTTGATCAAAAGATCCAGGAAAGTGCCTTTATTGAGTGGGCGAAGGTGCATGCGAATCGTTACGGTACTTTGAAGAGCGTAATTGAAGAGAAGCTAGAGCAGGATATTGATCTCGTGATTAACGTGGATGTCCAGGGAGTTATCAACTTCAAGAAGGCTGCTTTGGAAAACGAACTCATTGGCCAGCGATTGGTGACTGTTTTTGTGAATGTGCCCGATTTCGAGGAATTGACCCAGAGGCTAAAAAGCCGTGGGCAGGACGATGATGCGGAAATAGCTCGTCGGATGGAGACTGCAAAATGGGAATTAGAGCAGTGGAAGCTATTCGATTACGTGATTACTTCGACCTCTAAAGAAGAGGATTATGCCGCGATAGACAGTGTACTGCAGGCGGAAAAACGACGAACAAAGCGGTTGGCTTGAGTTTGACTCGAAGCGATTTTTCAACAATTCATTGAAAGCCGAGCAATCAGCCTGGTCGGTTGAGCGTAAGGTTAGGTGTCTCAAATGCCTTCGTTACTTAGACGAGCTTAATAAGAAGCGGCTAAGAAGTGAATGAGAGAGATAACCTTTCCTTACCTATGAGTGCCAGCGCGATAGCAACAGATTTAATCCACATGGAATCCTCTTCTATGACATCAAGTACTTCCTCTAGCCAACTCAGCGAGACCGAATTAGTTCAAGCTGGTTATCGCTATGCTCTTTCAATAGCCAGACATCATCAGGATGCGGAGGACCTGGTGCAACAGGCGTGGTTCAAATTGCAGCGTGCCTATGGTCAAGTGGAGGGAACGCCCGTCCTATTTAGGGCGATACGGAATTTGTTTTATGATCAAAAGCGCCGTGCTAAGATCGTGCAATTTGAAGCTTTGGATAGTACCCCAGAGCCAGGAAAATCTGAGTCTATCGGGGTTTCGATGGACATGGAAATGGTATTGGGGACTTTGCGTGAAGAAGAACGCGAAGCGCTCTTTCTCAACGTCGTGGAAGGATACACGGCGAGTGAAATTTCAACCAGAACGGGTACGCCACGTGGCACTATTTTGAGCCATATTCATAGAGCCCGGCAAAAACTAGCTAAAGCCTTGGGCGGAGAGTTCCGTGACAAGAAGCAAAAGAAATAATTTATTGGAGATGTAAATCGATGGACGATAAGCAACTAGACCAATCTATTCGCGACTATTACCTGAAGCAGGAACTTCCTGCATCAAGTATTCAGCGAATCCTAGAACAAGGAAAAGCAGAAGCTGCTTTGGGCGCTCAAATGGAGGAGCAATCAGAAAAGCCTCGGAATCATTGGTGGCGGCAAGCGATAACATTCGCAGCGGCAGCCTGTTTGATGATCGTATTGGGCTTTCAAGTCGAAAAAATGCGAACTCCTAGTAACGATGTCGATGAAATTGCCGGAGTGGTGGCGTCTCGACATAACAACAACAGGAATTTTGATTTTGCTGTAAACAGTTTTGAAGATGTACAGTCGGAGCTCAAGGATCTCGCTTTTACGGTGCAGCCGGTTCTGAAGCAGAAATTGCTCTCGGCCTATGAAGTAGTTGGGGCTCGTTATTGCCAGGTTCATGGGCAGCAGACAGCTCATTTGCAGGTGCGAAACCGATCTACAGGGGTACTTTGCTCTTTGTTCGTAGCATCCCTTGATGGAAATTTGAAGGGTGTTGATACAGCGCCGTACGCAGTGGAGCTCGAAGCAAACAGTATTGATATGTGGTCCGATTCTGGGAGATTATATGCTTTGGTCGATTGATGGAGTACTCGCCTAGGATTTAATAGTTTGATGCCGCCCTGAAAAGCTTGGGGCGGCTTTTTTTTGACGGATCAGAAGTCGGCAACCTTTGTAGCTTCCAGATCGCGGTAGGATCCTGGGTGACATTTCAATTGGCTTAATGCCTTATTCGAACCTCGGACTAGGTACGGGGAAATGGTAAAAAACTGCATTGTTCTTCAGAAAAACACTGAAAAATTTGTTAAAAATGTCGATTGGAATGGCCAAGTGGCGATAGCTCCTTTCTTTGGTGACTGCGATGAATGATGTTAAAGTCTTGGTTATCAATCCTGTGACGTGTCTTCCTGAAGGGGAGGAGCAGGTTGGTGCCGAGTGGTTTCTGTCGTTGTTTGCAATTTTTGATGATGCCGCCTGCGATTTTATCATAGCGGATAGTGACAATATTGGCGGCTTGGTGGGAGACTACCATGGAATCGTCGTTTGGGATAATGAGGAGTCCGCTTGGGAGGATAATTGGCGAAATGATTGTTTGCTCGACGTTATTGCGATCTGCCAATTCAAAAAAATCCCATTCCTGGGTGTAGGTTTTGGGGCAGAGATTTTAGCCAGGGCTTTGGACGGAACGCAAATCGAGCGAAGCGAATTGAAGGAATTTTCGCACAAAGAATTATTGTATGGTGTTCCCTTTGGCTCGGAAGAGCCGGCTCAGGTTTTACTCGGTTTTGTGAATCGGCTTAAACGTGTTTTGCCAGAGAAAGTGAATTAGGAGTTTCTCCAGCAAGTAGAGGCTTTGTATTTACTGGTAGGTTATGCCTTTATGTTTTAGCCAACCGTCGGGATGTCTGCCATCTGGGTCTTTGTGGGTCCAGTGGATGACGCCGCCTTTTTCATTCCACTCGTATTCGCCAGAGAATACAATGTCATCGCCTTCTTGAATCTTCTCAACTCGCGAAGCGAGGTCTATATTGTGGGCTACTAAAAGAGTATGTTTGTTTTCGAGTTCTATTATGAAACGTTGGTGGCGGCTGCCTTTTGTATCATCCGGCAAAACGCTAACTACTTTGCCTTTACAGCTCACAAGTAGGTCGCCTTGACCTCTCGTAAACGCATCGACTATTTGCGAAGCCGCGTCGCTGGAGGCTGTATCTGAGTTTTGCGCAAATGTTCCTCTTTCTTTCATGTAAACAAATAGGGTGATGACGCCTAGAATAACCGGGGCAATTTTTCTCATGATCGAATAAGGTTTAGCAAATGAATACAGTAGTAAGGGGTGGTGAGCTTACAGTCCAAGCTTGCCGAATGCGTCACCGAGATCGTTCAAGGTTTGTTTGCCGCGCCTAGTGTTGCTATTGCTATTGTTGTTTCCTCGTTGGCGATCGTTTCGACGGGGAGGCCGACTACTAGCTTGTGGTGATTTCTGTTTGGCAGCGTGTCCTACTTCGGGGGCGCTTTTCATTGAAAGAGCGATTCGCTTTCGGGGGATGTCGACCTCCGTTACCGTGACCTGTACCTTTTTTCCTACTTTTGCGTGATCGTTGGCATCTTTGACGAAAGTGTCTGCCAGTTGACTGATGTGAACCAATCCATCTTGGTGTACACCGACGTCTACGAAGGCTCCAAAAGCAGTGACATTTGTAATGACGCCAGGGAGACGCATGCCTTCGCGGAGATCTGATATCTCGTTAACTCCCTCTTGGAAGCTCATGGCTTCGAATTGTTTACGAGGATCGCGGCCTGGCTTTGAGAGTTCCTGTAGAATATCCTTAAGAGTTGGGAGTCCGACTTCTTCTGAAGTATAATTCTCAAGCTTGATTTTGTCGCGAATTGCGGCGCTAATCATAAGCTCTTTGACGCTCGTACCGAGGTCTTTGGCCATTTGTTCAACGAGCTCGTAGCGTTCCGGGTGGACAGCGCTCGCGTCTAGTGGGTTATCCGCATCTCGGATACGAAGGAAACCTGCGGCTTGTTCGTAGGCTTTGGGGCCAATGCCTGGGACTTTGAGGATTTCGTCGCGAGAGCTGAAAGCTCCTTTTGACTCGCGTTGCGTGACGATTGCTCCAGCTAGGCGGCTGTTGAGTCCGGATACGTATGAGAGGAGTTGTTTGCTTGCAGTGTTGATTTCAACCCCTACGCCGTTTACACAACTAAGGACTACGTCGTCGAGGGACTCTTTGAGCTTTCGCTGATCAACGTCGTGTTGATATTGGCCGACTCCGATTGACTTAGGGTCGAGTTTTACTAATTCGGCGAGTGGATCCATGAGTCTTCGACCAATGGATACGGCTCCCCGCACTGTGATGTCTTTATCAGGGAATTCTTCCCGAGCGACTTCTGATGCGGAGTAGATTGATGCACCGCTTTCATTTACGGATACAATCGAAATGCTTTTAGGTAAGCCTATTTTTCGACAGAAGGCTTCAGTTTCGCGGCTTGCTGTTCCGTTGCCAATGGCGATTGCGGATACGTCAAATTTCTTTACGATGCTTTGTAGCGCATGGGCTGCTTCTTCTCGTTGTCGGTCTCCAAGTGTTGGGTAAATGACGGCATCAAAGAGAAGTTTTCCCTGAGGATCGAGACAGACGAGTTTGCATCCTGTGCGAAATCCTGGATCGATTGCGATAACCGGCTTTTGGCCGAGGGCGGGAGCCAAAAGAAGCTCACGTAAGTTAGAGCTGAATACGTTTATTGCCTCTTTGTCGGCTCGCTTTTTGAGATCGAGTCGACCGGCGGTTTCCATGGATATGGAGAGGAGGCGTTTGAAGCTATCCTTGGCGGCCAGCTTGACTTGCTCGGATGCCGGAGTGTTGCCGCGGACGAAGCGCTTTTCTAGTTTGTTTAGGGCTATGTCTTCGTCTGGTCGAACTGACATGGTAAGTGCCATTTCGTTTTCACCTCGGCGAATTGCTAAGATGCGATGGGATGGCGCTTGGGCAGCAGGTTCGCTCCACTCGAAGTAGTCGCGATACTTTGCACCCTCATCTTCTTTTCCAGTCATCACTTTGGATGTGAGAGTTGAATTTTTTAGGTAGTATTCGCGGAGCTCTGCACGAGCTTCCGCATCGTCGTTTATCCACTCAGCGATAATGTCACGAGCACCGGCGAGAGCTTCCTCGGCGTTGGTTACTTCCTTCTCAGCGTCGACAAAGGCTTCTGCTTCTTGGGCGGGATTGAACTGCGATTCTTGTTCCTCGAAAATTTTGTTTGCGAGAGGTTCGAGGCCTTTCTCGCGAGCGATCATTGCTTTTGTGCGTCGCTTGGGTTTGTAAGGCAGGTAAATGTCCTCCAGTTTTGTTAGGGAGGTAGCCACGCTTAATTTTTTTGAAAGTTCCTCGGTGAGCAATTTACGCTCTTCCAGAGATTTTAGAATAGACCCTCTTCGATCTTCGATTGCTTTCAGTTGAGCGAGGCGATCACGAATTTGAGTGATTGCGACTTCATCAAGACCCCCGGTGGCTTCTTTTCTGTATCGAGCGATAAACGGTACAGTGCCACCTTCGGCGAGTAATTTGACAGTTGCTGATGCTTGCGACGGCTGGAGTTTGAGCTCTTCGCAAAGAGTTGGGAGGAAGTTTTCAGACATAAAGTGCGTTGCTTTGGAAAAAGTCGGGGACAATGCCGAGCTTGTGACCAATGGCAAGAGCCTTTGTTCTGTGAAAGTTCGTCCTGCTACTTGTCTTTTTCTTCGCCGTCTGGAATGACAGCTTTGCCGACACCCGTTGCTACTTTGCCAGTCGTTTTAGCTGCTTTGCCTGTTGTTTTTACTGCTGTGGTGGTGGCTCCAACGGCGGTGGATGTCACATTGTACACGGCACAAGACGAAAGTGAGAAGCTGGCGAGGAGGATGGCGGGAAGGAGTAAACGCTTAAATGTGGGTGATTTTTTCATAATCATTATTTGAAGAGTTAATAGATGGGAGAAATCGGCATTTGTTTCCCGGGATTTAACGAGGTGTGTCTTGTGTTACACGAAAAATTAGCCTAGCGGTAGTGCTTAATCGATAAGAATTTTTATCATGAGCGTTAAAAAAGTAGGTATCTTAACGGCAGGAGGCTTAGCTCCTTGTCTTTCTTCAGCTATCGGTGGATTGATCGAGCGTTACACTGAGATCGCACCAGATGTAGAGATTATTTGTTATAAGAGTGGTTACTGGGGCTTACTGAAAGGTATAAGCTTCCCGGTGACACCTGAGGTTCGTAAAAACGCGAGCGTTTTGCATCGTTATGGCGGCAGCCCAGTCGGTAACTCTCGCGTGAAATTGACCAATGTTAAGGACTGCGTAAAGCGCGGTTTGGTAAAAGAGGGTGAAGACCCACAGAAAGTGGCTGCCGACCAATTGGTAAAAGATGGTGTGGACGTGCTTCACACAATCGGTGGTGACGACACGAATACAGCGGCTGCGGACTTGGCGAAGTATTTGAGTGAGAATGATTACGGCTTGCAGGTCGTAGGTCTGCCAAAGACGATCGATAACGACGTGTACCCAATCAAGCAATCCTTGGGAGCTTATACGGCGGCGGAGCATGGGGCAAACTACTTCGCTAACGTAGTCGCGGAACACAATTCGAGCCCTAGAATGCTCATTATCCACGAAATTATGGGGCGTCACTGTGGCTGGTTGGCCGCTGCAACCGCTAAGGAGTACCACGAACGTTTAAAGCGCCAAAATTGGTTGCCAGAGATTGGGTTGAGCAGGGAGCGGCACGAAGTGCACGCGGTATTCGTACCAGAGCTGGAAATCGACTTAGATAAAGAGGCGCAGCGTTTGGTTAAGGTAATGGATGAGCATGACAATGTGAACATTTTCCTAAGCGAAGGTGCAGGCGTAGACGCAATTGTAGCCCAAAAAATCGCAGCGGGCGAAGAAATTGTGCGTGATGCGTTTGGTCACGTTCAATTGGATTTTATCAATCCGGGGCAATATTTTGCAAAGCAGTTTGCTTCCAAGATTGGTGCGGAAAAGGTGATGGTCCAGAAGAGTGGATACTATTCACGTGCGGCTTCGGCGAATCCTAAGGATCTTAATTTGATAAAGTCGTGCACGGACAAAGCTGTTGAAGCAGCTTTGGCAGGTGAAAGTGGCTTAATTGGTCACGATGAAGACAATCGGGATATTTTGCGTGCCTGCGAGTTCGACCGAGTTGCAGGAGGCAAGCCCTTCGACGTAGATCAAGAGTGGTTTGATACACTTCTAGCCGAAATCGGCCAGGAAAAGGGGCCAAAAGCGGAAGTCTCTCATTAGAACTTTTGATCATCTGAACTTTGGGGCGGAAGCATTTATAGGCTTCCGCCTTTTTTGTTTTTCTGTGTGAATACGGAGAGTTGAAGTCTGAGTCGTCGCGAAGGGTATGCCGTTAGGTGTTGATGATTATGAGCTAGTAAGGGGCAAATATGTGGATTTGAGCTAATATTTAACATTTTTGCGCTCTTTTTGTTCTCGCAAATTGGATGTAAGCGCAGGACTGTGTCTACTTGTTTTACAGAGCTGCCCGTTAGGGTAGTTCGAGGTGCATTCCAGTTGTAACGTCACTGATAGAATCTGCCTTGTTTAAAATTCGACGACGTTGCAAAATTAGTTAAGTAATGGAAATATACGTAGGAAATATCTCTTTCGGCGCGTCCGAAGGAGATCTGCAGGATGCTTTCGAGCAATTCGGCGTGGTATCTCAGCTCAAAATCATCACTGATCGCGAAACAGGACGTTCACGTGGTTTTGGTTTCGTCACAATGGACAATGCTGAGGAAGGAAAAGCGGCTATCGAAGCTTTGAATGGTCAGGAACTCGATGGGCGTCAGCTATCAGTTCGTGAAGCAACCCCTCGCGCTCCTCGCGAAGGCGGCGGCGGAGGCGGTTTCCGAGGAGGTCCTCGCCAAGGTGGCGGCGGAGGTGGTTACCGCGGAGGTGGAGATGATCGTCGTGGTGGCGGAGGTGGCGGTGGAAACCGTGATCGCCGTGGTGGCGGAGGTGGCGGTGGCCGCGGAAGAGATCGCCGTGGCGGTGGCTACGAAGACGGATTCTAAGCCTTAGCTAAATTTAGAATTTCGAAAAGTCTCACCTTTGAAGGTGAGGCTTTTTTTGTGCAGATGTTTCAGGAGAAATCATTTGTGTTCGTAGGAAAGCATTCCTTTGCTTCAGAAAGATTTTGATGTTTAAGTGCTTATTACTGATTTTGGGCGTTTTTTGTTGCTCTACCGCCGTTATATTATTGAAGGCAGCAGAAACGGCTCCATTGCTCGTCGCAGCTTATCGACTACTTCTTGCCTCAGTTTTTCTTAGCCCGTTCTTTTTGAGAGATTATAAGCGGCACGGAGCTGAGGTTGATTGGAAGAAGTGTTACACTTTCATTCTTCCAGCTCTTTTTTTGAGTTTCCACTTCGTGACGTGGGCTTGGGGAGCTCGCCTGACTGCGGTTTCCAATGCCTCGTTGATTATCAATTTGGCCCCTGTAGTAATGCCGTTTGCTGCCTATGCTATTGTGCGCGAGCGAATTTCTGTAAAAGAAGCTCTTGGTACTCTCTTGGCGGTTTGTGGAGTTGTGATTTTGTCCTGGAGTGATTTTAGGATGGGCGGAGGTAATCTTTTTGGAAATGGCGTCTGTTTTGTATCTATGGTGGGATTTACAGGGTATCTCGCATTTGGGCTCAAGGGGGCACGATTGCCCACTGTGTGGCTTTATATTGTTCCTGTGTATGCCATTGCTGGGGTGATGTGTTTGGCTGTTTCACTTGTCGCCTTGGAGTCCGTTTTGGTGCCGAATCCGCAGGAGCTTCTTAGGATTGTGGTAATTGCAATCGTTCCTACGGTAATAGGACATTCGATCCTTAATTATAGCCTGAAGTCCCTGAAAGGTCAGGTGGTTTCCGTGGTCAATTTGCACCAGTTTGTATTTGCGACAACTATTGGTTTTTTCGTTTTTGGAGAGCTGCCGCCCTCGATTTTCGCAGTCGCAGCTCTCTTGTGTTCAATCGGTGGTGTGATCGTAGTCCGAGAGTCGCGGTAGGTTGGCAATCTAGGGACTTGTCGCTAATTCTTTGAATGATAAGTCATTCCCCTCGAGCTTAGGCATTAGGGTGATTAATTCTTATTCCTTTTTCGGCATTGTTTATGCTTTAAATAATAATGAACTCGAAATGAATTCAAGCAACGCTCCAAGAAAGATCCTTAGGCGCCTTGAATTAGGCCAATTTGACTGGGAAATAGGAGGAATTACTAGTGCATTTTCTGCTTAGATGCAGATCTCGTGCAAGCAAATCACTGGAATTGGCTTTGTTCAAAATCTTGTAAAAAACGTTGATTACCAGGGTGTTCAATTTTATGTTTTTTTATATTGACATGATTCTGTTGTCTGGAATCACGAAATTTTCTTCGTGAATTCGCGGTCTGGATAAAAAAAAGTGACTTTTTTTGAACCTGAAAGAAATACCTAGTGCCGTGGGAGCAATTTTGGCGTTCGTGATAAATCACTAATTATGTACGGCATTTCGCAAACTGTTGTTCGAAGGGCGTTTGTGGAGAAAATCAACCTGATTATTCTATAGGGGAAAACATTATGCGATATGGAGGATAGGATTATTAAAATCGACCTAATTTAGGGTCTATGCCCCTTGTGTTGAGTACTGCTGCTCATTTTTTTTGTGGAAACGGGTTAACTGTTACCGAGACTTATCGATAACTAAGGTGGAAGTAGTCACCAGTGATTTTCGAATTTCTCAAACACGCTATTTTTTCTGAACCCTCTTCTAATGAGAGCCATATATTACATATTACCTATTCTTCTTATATTAAACATAGCTCCCCGCTTAACTTTTGGTTCTGAAATTATAGTGGGCTCACGCTCGGATAATGAGGTTCGCGACAACTCCCAAGTGAGTTGGAGTGGCGGGAGCACCTACCGAGCGGGGGGAGTGTCCTCGGGTCGCGACGGAGCGATCGTGATCGGCTTCAAGCTTCCCGCGCTTTCCTCCGGCGAGAGCGTAACTGGCG
>JAKYXN010000037.1 GCA_022538095.1 Puniceicoccaceae bacterium K14
TCTGGCCGATGCGTTGAGATCCATCACGAAACAGGATTGCGAGGCATTCTTTAAGCATGCCAATTATGCGACTGAATGAATGAAAGATGCTCTAAATTGTTCGCAACAATTCAATCTCTTTGGGCAACAGCTTGGCTTCGTCTAAAGAGCTAACTAATCCAACTGGCACAGGTTCATTTGCTTCTTTAAGTACCATAGCTACAATTAAACGACTCCTTGGGTTAAGCTGCATAAGACGTTCTATCGGAGCATTTGCCAAAAACGCAGCCTTGTCGATGTTTCCAGATTTCCAGTGAGCCATAGATAAAATCAAACGAAAATAGAGATCAGTCGGGTACCTGGCCGCCAACTCTTGAGCCACCTTGCGAGCATCCACTTCATTAATTCCGTATAGAAAACATAAATACACCCAGCGGGCTTGTTCAAAGGGATTTTTTCTTAAAATTAGAGCGAGATCTATATCATCGATTCCTCGCTGAAGAGCCAACTCATCCTTCAGTCGCATTGCCAAATCTAAATAGAGACGCTTAGCATGATGGCCATACGTCGATTCTTCTCCGGCCTTCAAGTACAATTGAAGCAAAACACGCTCTTCACCGAGTTTGCGGAATTGCGATTCCAAAAACACAATATCGTCCTGTCCTGCCTGTTTAACCGACTCTTCCAAGTTCTGTTCATAGTTCGCATCAATTCCAGAATCGTGAAAGATCTGAGCCCGCAAAACCGACTCTACTGCCATGCTAGCGATCCGCCGATCATTTTGGCTCGTCAAGTCCAATACACGATCCATTTCACCTTTGTTAAGTTCAGCAATCAGATAATTTCGATAGACCTCTGGACTTTGCTGGGAAGAGAATTCGTCCACCAAATCAAGTACGTATTGATACTCTTCTATTTCACAAAGCAATGTCGTGAGAGCAGCCAACAAACCTTGATCTTTCAAATCTAAGTCAGATTCGATTCGGCTCAAGATTTCCTTACGATCGTAGCGATCATTCTGTATCAAAATAGAAAGTGCACGTAGAGCATCTACCTCGCTTCTATCTGGGTGATTAAAAAAGCGATCCGCTGCTTCTATCCGGTCAATCAATTCAAAATCCAGTGAGTCCAAAATATACCGCGAAGCAATCAAGCCAAGGTCATCCTTCTTCTTGCTCAATTCTACTGCTACGCCACGCAAGTTTTGGCGCTCTTCTTTCGAACCGAGCAGCTGAACATAACGTGCGTGCAACCAAAAAACGTCTTTGTTGTTTATGCCTGCATCAACCAACTCTGAGATAACTCGCTTCGCTTTTGTGTATTCAGACGCCGCAATATAAGCTCGAGCTTTTCGTATATTGTATGATTCGCCCACCTCATCCGAACGCTGCCAACGTATTAAGTAATCGAATGCTTTTGCCACCTCACCTACGCGTAAGCTAGCGTCTACCGCACTCTCCCAATCGCTTGGCATAACCTCCTTGCTGTTGATTACCCCTTCCCAAAATTCGTTTGCTTTAGGAATCCCCAATTTTAGTGCTGTATCGGCTAGATTTCTAAGGGAATCAATGTCATGGGGATTAAGAAGATAGGCTGTATAGGCTTTGTTAAAAGAGAGTTCATAGGACTCTGCTTCCCACAATTTCTGCGATTCCTTGCGAAGTGAATTCGAGCGCCATACTTTAAATCCTTGATACAAGGGTTGAGCAAGTACGCACAAAAACGCGAATACAGCAGCAAATACGATCACCTTTCTAGGGCGATTGTGCAAATAGGCTTTAACGTGGTCTGATAAAAAACTCATTAGAATCTCTCCCTAAGTCGCTTTTCGTACTTAAGAACAAAGGCCGCTTCTTCAGGCAACAAAGCGTCCAGATCAATTTTTTTGCGATAAGCGACAGCGTCGTCCAGTTTCATCGTTTCCACCAAAACCGCGTATTCAACAATTCGCATTAAGGTAACATATTCACTATCCACCTCTGTATCCAGAGATTCAATCCACTCTGCAGCTTCACCACCTAATTCCGTTCGTAGCAGTGCCATGGCCATCCCATGATTATAAGGCGCGTGTTCGGGATCGTTTGCTAGCAATTCACGTATACTATCCTTGGCGGTTAAAATCCCTCGCTGTAGAAGCAAGTTCAGATAAGCGATTTTAAAAGTAACCTCATCGTTCCCTGGAAAGCCTTCATCGATAAAGTACGCAACTTTCAAGGCTTTTTCTGTCTGACCATGTTTCAAAGCTATCCTCAAGTACTCCATCCATAAGGTACTAGTTCCTCCCCGCTTGTCTTCATCTTTGAGGAATTGACGACTAAACACAGCTTCTGCTAACAGGGCTTGGTCGTACTCAATCGCTAATTTAGCCATTCGCAAGTAACCATCTCCTGAGATTCCCTCGGCTTCCGAAAACGTGAGGCAAGCCGTCCATGCTCGCTCCATTGCAAAATCATCGTTCATTTCGAAAGCCAGCTGTAGTTTGGACAATTCTAGCGTGAAGTCTTCTATCTTCTCCGCAGATTCGATCAACATCCGAGCTTCCTCAAATTGCTCCAACTGAAGAAAAGCAATAAATCGCACACCGTATGACAACTGATCGTCTATGTTGCGGTTGTCGACAATCGTTAAAGCCGAGCTAGGCTCTTCCATTGAAAGCAAAAAACGAGCGATTCGTATCGGATTACCCACTTTGGCCTTTTCAATACATTCATCAATAATCGACCTGTGAGTCGACTCATCCCATGACCAAAGCCTTTGCCTAACTAGAATCCATTCCTCCAAACCAGCTTCAGTCCATCGACGCAAACGACTAGCTGCTTTGGAACGAATCTCCTGCGGAACCCCGCCCGATTCATTATTCAAGAAATCTATCATCGTCTCATAGAACGAATTTGCAATTGAACCATTGGCTCCCTCAGTAAGCAAACGGAGAGCTAACTCCCAATCTTTCATCAAATACGCCTGACGTCCCTTTAGCCACAGTAGTAGATCAGGATTGGCTTTCATCGATTCAGCCTGAGCGATCATACCCGACGCCTCTTCAATTTCACCGTTTCGCTGCAAAGCGTACGCAAGCCTGACCCAGTCTTGAGCGACAGCATCGCTTTTACCGACCAATCGTTCAAGGTACTTAATACAGAGATCGAGGTCGTGATGCACTAAAATGGCCGCTAGCTGTCGTAAAAGACCAGTATTCTGAAGTGAAAAATGGATCGATTCGAAGGGATGCGAGTTAAGCTTTCTAAGAGCGAAATCCCAATCCTCTGGATACAAGAGTAGATCTTTTCCAACAATTAAGAGCAACAACGCTTCAAGCGACTCTACTCCGGACTCAGCGGCAATTTTTTTCAGCGTAAACCGTGCTTGGTTCTTTTCGACTTCTGATGCACTATTCGCTTGGAAGCGAGAGCGAAGCATCAAAGCCTCCTTATCAAATGGATTGATATCAAGAGAAGACTGAATAAGTGCGTAGCCTTCTTTTGATTGATTACCTTGCAACGCGACCCAAGCCTTGAGCGCAATCAACCGAGCATCTAACAAACGCTTAGGGAAGCGTTCTTCAATTTCAACTACTGATTCTCTCACATAATCCCAATCCTGAGCTTTCACCGCCACGCTCATCGCTCTTAAAAGCAGAGTAGTATATTGCTCTAGATCGTTCTTCTTCCAGTCTGTCGACTCCAAATACTCGCGGTATTTCCTTAGTCCTTGAGAGGGAGATTCGACTGCTTCCAATTGTAATGTTAAAACGTCAAACTTTCGCTTGATGCTTCCCTTTAAGGCCCAACGCCAAACTCTCTCTAGCTGACTCTTCGCTTCAATTGGGTCATCACTCAAAAGCGAAATTTCCGCTCCTCGAACAATTCTTCCTTCTAGAGACGAAAGCCCTTTCCTTCCCAACCAAAAAGCCCCCAATAGCAAAAGAATTGCAGACACCCCCAAAGCAATCTTGGCACGCTTGGTAAATGGAATAGCCGCACTATACCCTTCTCTTTTTTTACTATCCTCCAGTCCCATCTAAAAGTGGCTGTCGCTTCTATTTTTTGAAAAGAGAAGCTTTCTTTTTTGACGATCCGGGGTAATAATCTCCGTACGCCTCTGCTGGTTGGTAATAAGAAGGGTAATACAATTTAGCCTGCGAATTTTTGATACCGTTTACCACTGTTCCGAATACCGGCGTACCAGACTCTTTCATTTTTTCTGCCATTTTCGTAGCGAGTTTCAGTCGTACTCGACCAAAGCCCACTACGTAGATAATTCCGTCGCAAAACTGCAGAAGCGAAAATGCATCGCCAAATAAATGTGTTGGCGGCGTATCAATAATAATTCGGTCATAGCGTTCCCGGAGCTGATCCATCATCTCCTTAAAACGAGGCATTCCATACATCTGGTATGGTTGCCAATGAAAACTTCCTGTCGCAAATACATCGCAGCCGAGCTCTTGGTTAGTATATATAACATCGTCGAGCGTCTTATTGGTGTCAGTTATATATGGCTCCACCCCCATTCCTGGCTCTTTAATGAGTTTATCACCCTTCGCTCGAAAATCGCAATTTACAAGAATTGCCTTTTCCCCATAACGATGAAACGCCGATGCAATCGCAGCTGACACATACGACTTACCTTCGTTACTGATCGTACTAGCTATTAAAACGACCTTCGAGTCTTTCGACTCTGGCTGTAACTTCAAGGTCGCCACGATTGAATTCAAACTTTCACTATTTTGTGGGTCTTCATCACTTGACTTAACGATTTGCTGAGCCGAACCGAATTTCCCTCTTAGGAAACTCAACACGCCGAGCATAGGTAGTCCCATTTTAGATTCCACATCTACAATGCTCTTAACGCGATCATCCAAAAGTATTAAAACAACAACAACGCCGATTGATAGGCCACCGCCAGCGAATAGCGCAATCGCAAGATTCAAAAGATTGTTTGGCTTGAACGGTTCAAGTGGAATCTCTGCGTTATCAATAACGCGTACTTTTTGAGATCCGCCTTTGTTTTGCGACTCCGTTTCTTGAATACGGTTGTAGAAATACTGGTAAAGGTTTTGGTTCACCTCAAGATCACGCTGCTTGGAAGCATACAGGCTTTCCAAACGCTGCAAATTCATAATCTCGTCTTTTTTGATTTCCACTCGTATTGCAGCCTTATCCAAATTGTTTTTCGCCAATTCAAGTTGATTTTGCAAAATCAAGACTTCCCCAGCAATCGCATCTGCTAACTCCTTTTCCGATGCTTCCAATGACTCTGTAGCTTGGATCATTACGGGATGAAGGTGACGATAACGTTTTGTAAGCTGCGCAATCTCCACTCGGCTAGACGCCGCTGTTGCGAGTAATTGACTGACTCGAGGCACATTCGATATGAAAGGGAGTTCATGTATATCACGGCCCGCTTCTTTCGTCCTTTGCAAAAGATCCCACTCAGCCTTGTACTGCTCGTAGATCTCTTCCTTCTGAGTTTGCAGCGAACTCAAAGAAATCATCTCTTGCTGATCGATATCCAGTCTCTGATCTAGAGATATCGTATTGTTCTCTTCTTTGAAATCTATTAGTTGCTTCTCTATATTCTCTACTTTACGGCGCTGAATTTCCGCTTGCTCGCGTAGATCCTCAACCGCCCGACTCACACTATCATTACGCACTTGGCCGTACATCACCGCGACTTCTTCGGTAAACATATTTGCCACGCGCGCTGCTATTTCTGGCTTAGGATGCACGTACTCAATCGCTACCAATAAGCTCAAACGGGCTGGTATTATTTTTCGATTCTCGAAAAGAATTGCCTCAACAGAAAGCTCGTCTTCTTCTTGATCCTCCTCACGGTAAGGGGCTAAAAAGGCTTCTTTCATCTCTGTGCGCACGCGTTGGCCGACTCCTTCGATGACCCGCACACTCTCCAGTATTTTTACCTGTGTGTTGATATCTTCAACCGAGCGTATTGCGTCATCCGATACTTTATCAAATTGGGTAGAGGACTCCTCTTGGCGCAGGATTTGTAAGCTTGCTTGAGCTTTATACAAAGGTTGCTGCAGCTTCAAAAAGACGAAAACTGCGAGGCTTACGACTGCAAATATTCCGACAAATATCCAGATACGTTCCCGAAACGCCTCAATGTATTTCTTGATTTGCAGATCATTTTGGTTGCCACCGCCGTAACCACCATAGCCATACCCGTAACCGTAGCCACCACCTTGACTTGGATTGTTCGCTTTTGAATTTAAATCTTCCATACAAGTAAGTCGAGTCTTCTAAAAAATCTCAAAGTTTAGAATAAACGCTCAGGGATCACAATCGTGTCTTTATCCTGAACCAAGAATTCATCGGAGTCGGCATCCATTAATTCGTTCACATTGACTTCTGTTACCAACGCTTTGCCATCAACTCCAACACGTCGCAATTGGACCTTCTTGGGATCTCCTCGACGAGTAAACCCGCCAGCTTCGGTTATCGCTTGTAGGATAGAAAAGCTCTCTTCCGGTGGAATTACAACCGATCCAGGACGATTCACTTGCCCGATCACTTGAACTCGTATTTCCGAATACTGCAAGATTGTGAGCGTTATCTGTGGGTTGACGAAATAATCACGATCATACACCTCAAATAGGTCCCTTCGCACTTCCGCCAAGGAATGACCTGCCACTTCGACCTCTCCAATCAACGGAAGCAAAATAGTGCCGTCGGACGAAATACGCACCTGCAAGTTCATATCTGGTTCCTTGTAGATGCTCATCGATATCACATCCGAAGGCCTTAACCGATAGTTCGAACTGTCATCGGCGAAAGCGCTGGTGCCAAGGAGGCTACCAATGACACACAGAGTTAACAGGCACATGGCCTCTCGAAACCTAACAGCTCCCAGAGCTAGAGTGGATGAATATGCAGTGTACATGAGTCTATGCGGAATGAACCGAGTATAAGCCATCAGGTAAAGCAATAAACGTACCTTTTCGCAACACTCAGGAAACAAGCTAAGCCTTAGCGCAAAAACCAAACATAAAACTTCGACGACAAACTATACTCGATAATTCGCCAATTCGACTTATACAAATCGCTTTTCGTCCACATTGTATTCATACCCTGCGGAAGCCAGTCGTTCAATCAGTATGTTTTTTTCGACATCGTAACTAGCGCATAAATCGTCCAACGATTCGCAATGGTTTCGTAGCGTAGTATTAATCACTCCTACTAGGAGATGAGGGTCCATTGTTCTATATCTACTGAGATCCATAATGCTCTATTAAAAACATGGAATTTTATCAAACAAACTCTAATGTTCGATCAACTTCTATTTAGCTCTTTAACGTTCAATGATTCGAAAGACAAAATCCGATGTCGAACTAGCTCTCGCGAAGATCGACAAGATTTCTAATTTAATGGATGTCGCTTTTGTGATTCCTGGTACCAAGATCCGCTTTGGCTGGGATAGCATCATGGGCCTCATCCCGGCGATCGGCGACTTTGTCTGCCTTTTTCCCTTAATCCACCACTTGGCCTTCGCCTACAAATTCAAGCTCGGTAAAAAAGTTTATCTCCTTCTTATCGCTAACCAGCTTATCGATTTTTTGGTAGGCTCCATCCCGCTTGTAGGGGACGTATTGGATGTCGTATTAAAAGCCAACAAGCGCAATGCCGCTCTTTTACGAAAACACGTAACAGCAGCAGCGAAGGACTCTACCCATCTTTAGTAATTCGATATGACTCACAAGTAACGACATCTAGCTGGACTCCCAGCCTGAGTCGCTAGATCCTAACATCATGTCTACTTACCAACCCCTTCCTACTCGTTACGACTCAATGACCTACCGCCAGTGCGGTAATTCCGGCATATCCCTCCCGGCAATCTCACTTGGACTCTGGCACAATTTTGGAAATAGCTCTTCTTATTCCAAGCAACAAGAGCTCATCTTCAGGTCATTCGATCTGGGAATCACCCATTTCGATCTAGCGAACAACTACGGTCCACCTCCCGGTTCAGCGGAAATAAACTTTGGAAAAATACTCAAAGACAACCTCGCCGCCTACCGTAATCATTTAGTTATTTCGAGCAAAGCAGGCTACCACATGTGGGATGGCCCATACGGCCAAGGCGGCTCCCGCAAGTACCTGCTTTCCAGCCTAGACGAAAGCTTGCAGCGGATGCAGCTCGACTATGTCGACATCTTCTACTCTCACCGTTTCGATCCGGACGTTCCACTAGAGGAGACCATGGGCGCGCTCGACTCCGCCGTTCGCCAAGGGAAAGCATTATACGTCGGAATTTCTTCCTATTCAGCAAAGAAAACTGCAGAAGCCGCCGCTATCTTAAAGGAACTCGGCACTCCTTGCATCATCCACCAACCATCGTATTCCATGCTAAATCGCTGGATAGAAGGTGAAACGCTCCAGTCAATCGGAGACAACGGATTGGGAACAATCGTATTCTCTCCTCTCGCTCAAGGTATGCTAAGTGATAAGTATTTGAACGGCATTCCGGAAGATTCACGAGCTGGCAAAGGCGCTCCTTCGTTCCGTGATGAATTTATCAACGATGAAACCATCAAGCGCATTAAAGCCCTCAACGAAATCGCCAAACGCCGCGGGCAAAGTCTTTCTCAGATGGCTATCGCTTGGGTGTTACGTGACCCTCGCATCACTTCCGCCCTCATAGGAGCAAGCAAAGTAAGCCAAATCGAAGAAAACGTAGCCGCTCTCGATAATCTCGAATTTACCAAAGAAGAATTAGACGAGATCGACCAATACGCAGCCGAAAGCGAAATCAACATTTGGAAAAAATCCAGCGATGCTGGGTAAAATTCCCATTGGCGTATTCATATTCACATGCATTTATTACAACAATCGAGGCTTGGCAATAAAACCAATGGAAGTTCCAATTTACTCTGGATCTAAGCTTAAAACTTGGTTTCGGTTAAATTCAACATGGTTAGCTCTCCCTCAAAGTTCAATCCCCCAGAGAATCAAACCCTCTTTTGCGTTACCATTCCTCGGTCTGGACATCACCTCCTTGAGAAATGGATGGATGTTTACTTCGATGGGCAACTCTCTCATGTCGGACACTCGCGCTACGAAAGGTTGAAGAACCCCATTCGAAAGCTTAAAAACCACCACCTTGTGCTGAATCACGACTTTGGCTTGCGAAAACCATGGCCCGAGTCGTGGTATTACGCTTTTCCTAAGCGGACCGACTTACGCTATCTTATCCAATTTCGAAATCCACTTTTGAGCACCATTTCGGATTATTATTTGTATGCTGAGAGAACATTGCAACGCAGCCCGAATCAAAAAGATTGGGAGTCCTTTGGTTTGAAAGCCATCCTCTATCGAAAAAAATTTATAGAAAAATGGCTATTTAATCCCCTTCTGCCTCATCAAAAGAATTTGAGCTTTGAAACCGTCGCCTTAGACCCTGCCGGCAATCTCTTCGATATATTACACTTTGCTTTTCCTTCCATTGAAATTGACAAAGAGAAAGTCGAGCAAACCGTGCGAGATTTTCCGTTCAGACCATTTAGGAAATTAAGAGACTTTGAATTCTACGATAGTGTTTACTTTCGAAAACTGATAAAACAGCTCGGTCGAGCAGGCGAGTTCTTGATAAGCACTCAAGAGTTCAACATAGATTTTGACCTTCCTTGAATACTTTTTGTCCTTCACACAATCTTCGCAAAGTGGTGGCTGACTAACTGGTAGCCCTTGTTCAAATACAATCGGTGAGCATCGTTGCGATTATAACCGGAGTCCAGATGCATTTGATCGCATTGTGCTGCAATCGCTTCGTCGTGCAGCCAGTCAAGCAACGCCCCTGCATACCCTTTGCGCAGCTTCTCTGGACTAGTAGCCAAGTCATCCAGGTACAAAATCTTACCCCACGCCATCGTTTCGTGAATTCTATAGCCAGCGATGGCTGATACATCGCCAGCATCGTTAACAACACACGCCAATTGATAGCCATCGCCTTGTTGCCGCTTCACTTTTTCCGTAAACGCCGCCGGATCCAAATGCGGTCTCAGAGCCTTCATGACAGAAAAGCACGCATCTATTTCAGAGTCATTCCTACAAATTCGTATCTGCATCCCCCAAGCTCAACGCCTTTTACAAAGGTCCTCAACTCATAACCGCCCCTCACAACAAATTCTCGTCCCCAAAAACCTGTAGGCCCGGTCGCTGACCGGGCGCACTAGCCGGATAAAAAAAAGCAACGATGCAAACGTCCGGTCAACGACCGGACCTACAGTTCCATCATTCAGACCTAAGTCATTTTTTCGCCTTGCTAAAATTCAAACAACTGTTTGATTCAAACAATCGTTTTAAACAGATGTACGAATTTATTCAGTGACTGAGACACAAATAAAGATCATCGAAGCAGCAGAGGTTGAGTTCGCCAAAAATGGCTTCAACGGCGCATCTATCCGTGATATCACTTCAGCTGCTGGTGTGAACGTAGCCGCTATCAACTATCACTTTGGCAACAAAGATGATCTCGTTCGCGAAGTCGTTCGGTATCGTATTGAGCCGATCAATCTAACTCGAATCCAACTCCTTCAGGATGAATACGCAAAGCGCAAAGGAAACGCGATCCCGCTTAAACGCGTTATAGAAATCATCATCCGCCCGCTTTTCGAAGCCCTTATGAGTGAAAGTTGCGACGATTTTCACTTCATGAAAGTCATGGCTAAAGGTCTAGGAGAAGAAAACTCTGTTCTCCAATCGTTACACGATGACATACTCAAAGACGTCATTTCGCGGTTTAGCAAAGCAATCGGGCATTCACTTGGAACTGAAGACCCTCGTACCATCGGCTACTGTATGCACTTAATAAGTTCATCCGTTCTTGGTTCAATGATGCAACACAAACGACTGAAACTCTCATCGCAAGGAACCGCAGATTTGGAGGATGTCGAAGGACTTATTGCCCACGTTGTCACCTTCATTACAGGAGGAATTAAAGCGGTAAGCGTAATGAATCGGTAACATAACTTTATTAAAATTTATAACGCATGCTCCCAAAACTTAAAAATGTAATCGTTTTATCAAGTCTGCCGATTTTTGTAAGTTGCTCGACTTTGGATAATAAGAGTTCGCCTGACTACTCTCTCGACACACTTACACCCGCTCAATGGGCAAATTCCAAAACCGTTTCGGCAGTAGATTCCAACTGGCTTACTAACTTTCAAGATGCCCAGCTCTCGAGCCTGGTAGAAGAAGCCTTGCAAAATAACTTCGGCTTGGAGGCGGCTAATTTTCAAACAAACGCGACCCAAGCAGCCTTGCGAATTAGTCAATCTCTACGTTTACCCAGCTTAGGCCTAGAGGCCTCAACCGGCAGCCAAGAAACCCGATCAATCACCAACGACTATCAATCATTCGAATTCGACTCGAGCAGTCTCAGCCTAGGAGCAAGCTGGGAATTCGACGTTTGGAATCGTCTCGGCAATCAAGTAAACGCCACCAAAGCTGAATACCAAGCGACTCTCCAAGACTACAAAGCACTCGAGCTTTCAATAGCTGGACAAGTTGCCCGGCTTTGGTTTAACGCCATCGATGCCCGATCTCAGCTCCAACTCTCCCAGGAAAACACTGCGTCGTTGGAGTCAAATCTCAGCGTTTTAGAAAATCGATACGATCGCGGGCTCGTAACGAGTTTTGACATACGCCTCGCTCGCTCACAAACCGCTGCATCCCGAGCAACAGAACAACAACGCAGCAGCGCGCTCAACAGCATCGTTCGTCAGCTAGAGATAATTCTAGGACGCTACCCAAGCGGCAAACTCTCGATTGGCCAGAATTTACCTGAACTCCCAAACTCCATTCCTGTCGGCCTCCCGGCGGACCTTATCTCTCGCCGACCAGATATCGCAGCCGCCGAGCGACGACTCAGAGCCACCATCTCACAAGACGCAGCCGCCCAGGCAAATTGGCTGCCCAGCCTCGGTCTAACCGCCAGCGCTGGCACCAATACCGAAAAACTGGTCGATCTTTTAGATTCCGACTTCAGCGTCTGGTCACTCTTTGGAAATCTGACCGCACCTCTCTTCCAATCAGGAAAACTAAAAGCAGAACGTAAACAATCGGAAGCTCTCCTCCAAGCTCAGATTTCTCAATACAAGAACACGGTACTCAACGCATTCGCCGAAGTCGAAATTGCCCTGGCAAACGAAGTAAACTTCAACCAGCTCATTACAAATCTGGCGATCGCCTCCAAAGAAAGCCTGCTCGCCGAGGAAGAATCATGGAAACTCTACGAACGCGGACTAATCGATATAACATCTGTATTGGACACGCAACGACGCTCCTTTGATTCACGCAACCAACTCACAACTGCTCGCAACAGTTTAATCCAAAATCGCATTGATCTCGTACTCGCACTCGGAGGAGATTTTTAACGCTACGGAATTTAAAACGCACCAACCATGGACACACCGGATCACACACACGTAACGCCAAAAAAGAAAAAGAACCCGTTCTTTCTCTTCGTCCTTCCGATCATTCTCATCGTCGGAGCACTCGCCTTTGCAGGAATTGCTTCCAAGCTTAAATCTAAGCCAGAAAAACAGGAAGTTAAGGAAATCCTTCCCGTCGTGGAAGTGACGATTGCAGAGAGCGAAACACTTCGCTTAAACGTCCTAGCAGAAGGCAATGTTCAAGCTCGAACTGAGACCAATCTCTTCGCTGAAGTCTCCGGCAGTATCCAAAAAATATCCCCTGCATTTTTTGCCGGTGGTTTTTTCAAGAAAGGCGATATCCTAATTGAAATCGATTCCACAGACTACGAAGCCAATCTTGCCACGGCTAAAAGCCGCATGGCCGAAGCTCAAGTTGTATACGAACAAGAACTTGCTCAATCAGAGCAAGCCAAAGAAGACTGGATCGCCATGGACAAAGGCGAACCCAACAATCTCGTTCTGCGTAAACCGCAACTCACGCGTGCAAATGCCCAAATCGATGCAGCTGCAGCCGCTGTCAGGATCGCCGAACGTGACCTCGAACGTACTCGCATAAAAGCCCCTTACGATGGCCGCGTACGGGAAAAATTCGTCGATCTCGGCCAATCGGTCAACGCTCGCTCAAGTTCTCTCGCGATCATATACTCGGTCGATATTGCAGAAATCCGACTCCCACTGTCTGTCAACGAAATCGGCTTCCTCGAATTACCCGAAGAATACCGAGATGACAACGCATCAAAGCCCAAGCCATCCGTTAGCATCCAAACGAAGTATGCTGGCAAAACTTATTCCTGGGATGGAATCATTGACCGCACCGAGGGCACAATCGACCCGCGTACACGCCTGACTTATGTTGTCGCCCAAGTTCAAAACCCCTACGCAAAAAATAGCAAAGATACAACGGCGCCTCCTCTAAAAGTCGGAATGTTTGTTCAAGCGGAAATTTTAGGAAAGGAAATTTCAAATGCATTCAAACTACCAATACAAGCATTACGATCTGGTGGACGCGTCCTCACAATCGACGACTCAAAGCAAGTGAACATTCGCAACGTGACGATCATTAAGGAAAATATCGATAGTGTCATCGTTTCCGGAGGCATTGAAGAAGGAGATCGTGTTTGCCTCACTCCTCTCGAATACATCGTCGATGGAATGAAAGTCGCAATCGAGGGAGAAGAAAGCGAAGCAGACGCTGAAACACCCAACAACAACGAAGCATGATTTCTTGGTTTACCCGCAATGGCGTAGCCGCCAACCTATTGATGCTTCTCCTCATTATTGGCGGAGCCGCATCGTACTTCACTATGAAGCGCGAACTTTTTCCTCAGTTCTCGCTCGACATGGTAAATGTACGCGTGCCCTACCCAGGAGCCTCACCTGACGAAGTCGAAGAGAGTATTGTTATTCGTATCGAAGAAGCCTTGCAGGGAATCGATGGTATCAAGGAAATGAATTCAGTCGCCCAAGAAGGCTACGGATCCGTCTCCATCACAGTCGACAAGGGCTACAATTTATCCGAGGTCAAAGATGACATCAAAACACGAGTGGACGCCATTCCCTCATTCCCAGAAGAGGCTGAGCGTCCTGTAATCGACGAACTCTTGATTCAAAAAGACGTCATCCGTATTTCCGTCTTCGGCGATGCAAGCGAAAAGAACATTAAGAAAATCGCCGACCGCGTTCGAGACGATTTGGTGGCTCTTGACGGCATAAGCCAAGCAGAAGTGCAAGGAACGCGCGACTACGAGATTTCCATAGAAGTTTCCGAAGATAGGCTACGCCAATACGGTTTGAGCTTTAATGAGGTAGTCCAGGCTGTGAGAGAAAACTCTCTCGATGTTCCCGGCGGTTTAATCAAATCAGCTGCAGGCGAAATCCAACTACGAACAAAGGAACAAGCTTACTTGGGCGAAGATTTTGAAAAAATCGTGCTACTGTCGAGCTCTGATGGTGGTCAGGTCACCCTGGGACAAGTTGCCACAAAGATTGATGATGGCTTTGCCGAGCAAGATATCGTTACCATGTTTAACGACAAGCCGGCCGCGATCATCCTAGTAACCGAAGTCGGTAATGAAAATCCACTAGAAATTTCGCAACTCGTATACGATTACGTCGATGATGCACAAGCTTCCTGGGTGCCCAACGGAATCGAGCTAGAAGCTTGGAGCGATTCTTCGTTCTACCTTCAAGGGCGTATCGATATGTTGGTGAAAAACGGAATCGTAGGATTCATCTTAGTCCTTTTCACTCTAGCAATTTTCCTACGCCCTTCCCTCTCCTTTTTTGTCGCAATAGGCATTCCTGTGAGTTTCTTGGCTACGTTCGCAGTTGCCCCCTTTATCGGCATAACGATCAACCTATTGTCGCTCTTCGCCTTCATTCTCGTTCTGGGAATCGTCGTTGATGACGCAATCGTCGTCGGGGAAAGCGTCTTTACCGAATTTCAAAAGAACGGCCCCGGCCCGGAAAGCGCGATCCGTGGAACGCACATCGTCGCGACTCCAGTTACCTTCGCGATTCTCACAACAATCGTAGCATTCTTCCCTGTGTTTCTACTCCCCGGCACGATCGGAAAATTCATGGCGGCCATTCCGTTAACGGTCATTCCAACACTGCTTTTCTCACTCGTTCAAAGCAAACTAGTGCTGCCGTATCATCTTTCTCTATGCTCGGTAGGGGATAAACAAGGCCGTGAGAACCTAAACTTCTTTTCACGCTTCCAGCGCAAATTTTCCGACGGACTCGAACGATTCATAAAAATCTCCTATGCTCCGAAAATCCTAACGGCAATCCGTTACCGCTATACGACACTAGCCACGTTTATTGCCTTCCTAATTTTAATGGTAGCATTTGTATCAATGGGATTGGTACGATTTGTTTTTTTTCCAAATGTTCCTTCGGATTACATATTCATGGAACTCAGCATGGCGGAAGGCACGCCACTATCTGAAACAAAACGTGCTTTAGACAGAATCGAAAAAGCCTTAAGCGATATTTCCCAGGAAGAAATCGACAACGGTTCTCAAGATCCCATCAAAAACAAAGGAGCATTCCTTGGGTACAGTGTTGTATCCGGTGGCCCAAACGCATCCGCTTTCAGCTCAGGCAGCAACATTGGGTCTATAATCCTTGAACTTTCCAAGGGGGAGCTCCGCGATTCAAATGCAGATGAGATTTCAAAGCGCTGGCGAGAAAAAGTAGGCGAAATTCCTGGAGCCCGAAAATTAACCTTCCTCTCAAGCGCAGCAGGCCCGGTTGGCTTGCCTGTCGACGTTCGCCTGAGCGGACGTGATTTTAAGGTATTAAAAACGGCTTCACTCGAGATTCAAGAAGAGCTCAAGCAATACGAAGGTCTCTACGATATTCGCGACAACTACAGCGAAGGGAAACGCGAAATCAAAGTTCGACTCAAAGATAGCGCTCGGTCCTTAGGGCTCAGCGCTGCAGACCTTGGGACTCAAGTTCGCAATGCATTCTATGGAGCCGAAGCCCAGCGAATCATCCGCGACAAGGAAGATATAAAAGTCATGGTTCGTTATCCACGCGAAGAACGCGAATCGATGGTCAATCTAGAAAACATGCGTGTTAGAGCTCCCAATGGAGCCACCATTCCATTACTCGAAGTCGCCGATATCGAAATGGGTGTGGGCTATTCAAGTATCTCACGACTCGATCGTAACCGCACGATCAACATTCAAGCGGACGCCAACAAAAATGTCCTGGATTCCGACGCCTTAACAAAGGCCCTTTACGGGAAAAAGCCTGGCGATCCAGACAGCATTCTTGGGCGTATCACCTCCAAGTATCCCGGCGTCACGCCAATCAAAGGCGGCGAAGCGAAGGACATGGAAGAAGCTGTTCCCGCAATGCTAGGAGGCGCTGCACTCGTGATTGTATTAATCTATACCTTATTAGCGATTCCGTTTAAGAGTTACAGTCAGCCGATCATCGTCATTTCAGTAATTCCATTTGGAGTGGGTGGAGCCATTTTGGGGCATCTTATCACTTTCCAAAACCTCAGCCTTCTCTCGATGCTTGGTATTATCGCGATGGCGGGCGTTGTCGTGAACGACTCGCTCGTATTGGTCGAACGCATCAACAAACTTAGAGCCGATGGCATGTCTTTAAATGAGGCTGTGGTCATAGGTGGACAACAGCGGTTTCGCCCCATCATACTCACCTCTATAACTACATTCGTTGGCCTCGTGCCAATCCTCCTTGAACGCAGCCTACAAGCGCAGTTCCTCATCCCTATGGCAACTTCGCTCGCCTTTGGCGTCCTTTTCGCGACTTTCATCACCTTGCTCCTTGTGCCGTGCGCGTACCTGATTTTGGAGGACATGAAACGACTCGTCACGAATGCTTGGAAATCAATCATCGGTACTCGGTAAGCAAACCTACTCTAGTTTCTAAGTTACGCTTATATTACAATTAAATACAAAAAGTTCTTTAATTTAGATTGCCTAATACAAAGGAGTCACTGATATACTAGTTCATAATATCATATGAACGTACTGGTCATAAACTGTGGTAGCTCTTCTTTAAAATTTGCCGTTTTCGATTTAGAAAAAAAGGCATGCATCCTCAAAGGGATGGCCGAGCCACTACTCGGTGGATCTGCCACCCTCCTTTGGGAAACCGAAAACGGCAAGCAATCGGTCAAGCTTCCTGAAAACGCAGACCTAGAATCCGCCCTCAAAGTAGTGGCTGAAAAACTGCTATCCGTACTTGATCTTGGAGCGGTTGGCCACCGAGTCGTTCATGGGGGCGAAAAATTTAAGTCATCGATCCTGATAACAGAAGAAGTCGTTGATCAAATAGAAGCCTGCAACAACCTAGCTCCTCTGCATAACCCAGCAAACCTACTAGGCATCCAAGTTGCGCAATCGATTTTCTCCGACATACCGCATATTGCAGTATTTGATACTGCCTTTCACCAAAGCATTCCACAAGAAGCTTATCTCTACCCTCTACCTTTCGAATTCTACGAAGAATTAGGCATACGTCGCTACGGCTTTCACGGTACCAGCCATCATTACATCTTCAAGCAAGCCGCTATCCGCCTAGACAAACCAGAGTCGGAAACCGCGATTATCAGTGCCCACCTGGGTAATGGCTGCAGCGCCACTGCTGCTGAAGCCGGCAAAAGCCTAGACACAACGATGGGCCTTACACCACTCGAAGGACTGGTAATGGGCACACGATGCGGCGATATAGACCCAAGCATTCACGGGTTCCTACAAAGAGAAAAAGGTCTTCGTCTCAAGGAGATCGATACAATTTTAAATAAAGAAAGCGGCCTACTCGGCCTATCTGGAATTTCCAACGATATGCGCACCCTTGGCGAACAAGCCGAAGCCGGCAACCCGAAAGCTCAACTCGCCATAGACGTATTTGTATTTCGTCTCGCAAAGGCGATTGCCTCTCTACGCATTTCCCTTAGCCACTGCGATGCCATCGTATTCACCGGTGGTATCGGCGAAAACGGGGCCGCCATTCGCAAAGCCGTTCTCGAACGCCTCCACTGCTTCGGCTGCCTCGTAAACGGAGCGGCCAATGTTATTCACGGGAAAGAAAGCAACGGCCTGATAACCACAGAAAACAGCGCTCTTAAAGCCTTCGTAATCCCGACAAACGAAGAACTAATGATAGCTCAAGAAACGGAACACGTACTCAAATAATTTACATAGAAGGAACCTGCGATGAAACACATATTGCTCACCATACCGACCGGCCCCAAAGTCGGCCTTTCGACAATATCGATCGGACTCGTTCGAGCCCTCGATCGACAAGGCGTTCGCGTTGGTTTCTTCAAACCGATTTCCCAACCTATCGATAATCAAGAAACCGAAGATAAGTCGACTCGCTTCATCAGCATGCAAACACCGCTCTCTCCGCCAGAGCCAATTCATATCAATGTAGTACGCGACTATGTTTCTCAGAATAAGGTCGATTTGCTCATGGAGGATATCGTCAACAACTTCGACAAGGCTGCCCAATATTCTGATGTAATCGTAGTTGAAGGGCTCTTACAAACGGAAGAATTCCCGTTAGGAGCAATGCTTAACAAGCAGATCGCACAGACTCTCTCCGCAGATGTGATCCTTGTTTCCCAATACCACAATCACACCCCAGAAGCTCTCAATCGCCAAATCGAAATATCAACAGTCGATTTCCAAAACAGTATCGCAGGCTGTATCATCAACAAAGCAGATATTCCAAATGACGATGGAAAACCCATGCCAATCGCAACCAAGGAATTCAAAGACCACCTGCGAAGCATCTGCCCCGTGTTCAATAAACGAAACATTGAACTAATTGGCGCCGTACCTTTCGCCAACAACCTTCTTGCCCCACGCACAAGTGACGTCGCAAAGCTCATCAATGCCACTCCACTCTTCGAAGGGGAAATGGACCAGCGCCGCGTTTACAATATCGAGCTCTGTGCTCGTTCGATTCCCAATATGATGCATGTGCTTGCTACAGGCAATCTCCTCGTCACCCCAGCCGATCGAAATGAAATTATCATAGCCACTGCAATGGCAGCCATCAATGGAGCTCAAATTGCAGGCCTCGTGTTGACTGGAGATGTAGATCCAGATGAAAATGTTCTCAATTTTTGTCGAAAAGCCTGGTATACTGGCCTCCCTGTGCTGCGTGTTAATTTGACTTCATTCCTAGCCGCTAAAGCCCTTTACGATATGAATCCCGAGATTCCGATCGACGATGGCGAGCGCATCAATCAAGCGATGGAACTCGTAGCCCGAGCGATCAACAGCGACTGGATCCGTAACCACTTAGCCTCCGCCGTAAAAAGTCGTCTCTCCCCCGCGGCCTTCCGGCACATGCTGGCTCGCAATGCTTCCAAAAGCCCGAAACGCATCGTACTTCCTGAAGGCGACGAACCTCGTACAATCCAAGCGGCCATATCTTGCCAGCAGCGTGGAATCGCTCAATGTGTCCTCCTCGGAAAACGAGAGGATATACAAGCCCAAGCCCATGCCCTAGGAGTCACTTTGCCAGCAAACCTGGAGATCATCGATCCAGGAAACGTACTTGATCGCTATATCGACCCACTCGTGGAAATGCGCCGCCATAAAAACATGACGGAGAAAATCGCCCATGACCACTTGAGCGACAATGTTGTTCTCGGCACCATGATGTTAGCCCTCGGCGAAGTTCATGGCTTGGTCTCTGGTGCCGAACATTCATCGGCCAATACGGTTCGCCCCGCCTTGCAACTAATCAAAACACAAAAGTCCGCCAAGATAGTTTCCTCCATCTTTTTCATGTGCCTACCTGATCAAGTTCTCATTTATGGCGATTGCGCAATTAATCCAGATCCCAATGCCCAAGAACTAGCCGACATCGCCATCCAGAGCGCCGAGTCCGCTAAAGCCTTCGGAATGGAACCCGCCGTAGCCATGATTAGTTACAGCACCCTTGGCTCTGGTTCCGGAAAAGACGTCGACAAGGTAGTCGAGGCCACTCGCTTAGTAAAAGAAATGCGCCCCGATATTCTTATCGATGGCCCTCTTCAATACGACGCGGCTGCAACCAAAGATGTCGCCGACAAAAAAGCCCCCAACAGCCCAGTCGCCGGAAAAGCAAATGTATTCATTTTCCCAGATCTAAACACCGGCAACACGACCTACAAAGCGGTACAGCGTTCAGCAAACTTAGTATCCATCGGGCCAATGCTTCAAGGTCTCAAAAAGCCCGTCAACGACCTTTCTCGCGGGGCCCTTGTTGACGATATCATCTATACAATCGCTCTAACTGCCATCCAAGCCCACCAGCAAGACAATTTGTAGTTTCTGTTTAATCAGTAGAATCTTATCGACTCAGTCGCCAGTCAACAAGCTCTAGCTGGATCGTTTTGCGGCCGGCGTAGACGTTCCAGCAAATTCGATACGCTATATCAATAGCCGTATTTAATGGAGGCTGATTATTCGCCATTTTCCAAGCTACGCCCTGTAGGTTTTTGCCGTTCTTAGATCTGAGGCTGAATCTAAAGTGGAGATCTTTAAAGACTTGTAATTTTTTCTTAAGCACAATGCCTTTTGAGGCATAAATGGGCTCTGGGTTATTCATTCCAAAGGGTTCGAGAAGTGAGATTTCGGACATTAGCTTCGAGTCGATATCATCCAATTTCACCCACGTTGAAATTTCCAATGGTATTTCCTCAGCATCTGCATCCATTAGCTTTCGAATTGCTTTATCGAAGTAGTCTTCAAATGCTTTAACCTTATCAACGGAAAGCGAAATTCCCACTGCCATGGGGTGCCCTCCCCAACTTTCCAATTCATCTGCGAAACCACTAAGAGCAGAGACAAGGTTGATCCCGTTCACACTGCGACCAGAGCCTTTGGCTAAATTCCCCTCACGCCCAAGAACGATACTAGGACGATTATAGCTCTTACTTACTCGACTAGCGACGATGCCAACCACACCAGGATGCCATTCTTCTCCGAATACCAAAAGTCCTGCTTGGTCTCGTTGATTTTTTTCAATCAACTCGATCGCTTCCTCCGTCATGACTCGTTCGATATCCTGACGCTCACGATTAAAACAATCCAACTGTAGCGACGTCTCCATCGCATACTGCTTATCTTTGCTGAGCATCAACTCTACCGCCAAGGCGGCATCGGCCAAGCGTCCACTTGCGTTGATTCGAGGGCCAATTCTAAACGAAATATCTACCGGCTGTACGCCCTTGGCGGCTTCTACGCCCGATACCTTCATCAAACTTTTCAAACCTTGCCTCTTCGTTTTCGCCAATACTTGCAATCCGATTCGAGCAAACGTCCGATTCTCGCCACGTAACGGAACTAGATCCGTTACTGTTCCCATTGCCACAAAGTCCAAGTAGTCGCGCAGTTTGATTTTAAAAGCGCGTTTGTCATCGAGTTCGCGACGGACTTTTAGCAACGCATGTGCGAGCTTAAAAACTAAGCCGACGGTACACAAATCCATTGTGCCCGTATGACCAGAGTTGGATACATGTGGATTCACAAGTATCACATCCTCGGTCATTTCCGACTTTGCTTGGTGGTGATCGATAATTATCAAATCACTTCCGCGATCAATTATGTGTTTTGCCTCTTCTATTGAGTTCGTACCGCAATCTAAGGCAATAAACAGGTCCGATCCACCCGTATGTTCCATCGCTCGATCTGCTGATTTAATCGACAAACCATAGCCTTCCTCCAAGCGCAAAGGCACTATGAAGTGTGGGTAATTTTCAAACTCCCGTATTATAGCGACCAATAAAGCGGTACTGGTCGTACCATCTACATCATAGTCACCGCAGATAACTATTTTCTGGCCATCATCAATCGCTTGAGAAATACGCTTAGCGGCAGTTTCGAGATTAGGAATTTCAAAAGGATTCGCAATCTCTCCCAATTTAGGGTGGAGAAAACGATTTGCCTCCTCAAGCGAACCAAAGTCGAGCCGTGCCAGTAGTTCAGCGACGGTCGACCCAATTTTTAAGGACTTGCTGTATTTCCTAACGTCATCGTCCGACGGCTCTATATATTGCCATTTCCTCAAATCGCAGGCGCTCCTTAGTTGCTTGGCTTGCTTGCTGCTTGCCAATCATATTCTGGAGCTTCGTCGTGGCTTTTTTCAACGCTACGACGATCACCCTTGTGCCAGAAGAAAAAGACAGGGCTAGCGATAAAGATCGAAGAAAATGTACCCGTGATGATACCAATGGTGAAAGTGAACGCGATATCATTAATTACGCCCGTACCCCAAACCATCAGAGAAACAGCCGCTAGCAACGTTGTAATACTTGTTAGCAAGGAGCGTGAGAGCACCGCATTCATCGCAACATTCACCACTTCGTACAATTTCATGGTTGGCCGAAGATCGAGTTCTTCACGTATCCGGTCAAAAAGTACAATCGTATCATTTAAAGAATAACCTACGATCAAAAGTATCGCTGCAACCATCGGAGCAGTAAACTGGTGTCCAAAGAGCACAAAAATTCCGATAGTAAGCAATATGTCGTGCACCGTTGCCACAACGGCTCCTACACCATAGCCAATCTCGAATCGAATAGCGATATAGAGGAGAATGAGTCCCAGAGATATCCCGACGGCTTTAAGTGCATTTAGTTGAATCTCACTTCCAACGCTCGGGCCGACCTGGCTCTCTCCCGCAATATCGAATTCTGCTTCCGGAAATGCCACCTGTAGTACAGATGTAACATCCTTGCCTCTTTTAAATTCAGTCTGAAGCTTCAATATTTCTTTAGTCCCACCAATCGGCTGAAAGTACTGCGGATTTACCTCCCCAAGAGTTTCTGGGTCGAGAACTTTCCGAAGAGCCGACTCATCAATTTTCTGGGTAAAGTTCAAAGTCACTTCGTCACCTCCAGTAAAATCGATACCAAAGATTGAGTCCCGCTTTACATACACACCCACAATCCCGACAAGAACGACGCACCAGGAAATCGCAAATGCAAGTTTACGAGGCTTTAGGAAATCGAACTTCGGCGACTTCACAATCGATAGCATAACGAATTTCTTCAGGCCTGCGACTTCGATCGCCAACTCCAAGAGCAAACGACTCACAACCAATGCGCAAAAAACAGTTGTTACGACACCAATTGCTAGGGCGACACCGAACCCTTTTACTGGACCAGTACCAAAGGAAATCATAGTCAACGAGACAATGAAAGTGGTCAAATTCGCATCGAAAATCGTAGAGAATACTTTCTCGAATCCGCCAGTAAGCGCAGCTTTAAGTGACTTACCTTCTGTTAGTTCCTCTCGAATTCGCTCGAAAATCAAAATATTGGCATCTACCGCCATACCGACTGTTAAGATGATACCAGCGATTCCAGGAAGCGTAAGCGTCGCTTGAAAGCTAGCGAGCATTCCCAATACGATCAAGATATTGGCGACAACTGACATCAATGCAATGAAACCACCGACCATGTAATAAATGATCATAAAAATGGAAACCAAAGAAGCTCCAATAATCGCTGCCTTGACACCTGAATTGATAGAATCCGTAGCGAGCGTTGGACCCACTTCATAAAGCTCAGCAATTTCTAAGCGAATATCGAGTGGGTTGTTTAGCGCGTTCGCCAGGCTCTCTGCCTCACGTCGAGAGAAGTCTCCCGTTATTTGGGCACTACCACCAGTGATGGCTTCGTTAACGTTTGGAGCCGAGATTAATTGACCATCAAGCACAATTGCTAAGCGGCCGGTACCTGCGAGTTCTCTCGTTACGCGACCAAAAAGCTCTGCTCCTTCGCTATCAAAATCTAGAGAAACGTAATAGTACGATCCAATATCTTGCGGCAAGGCATTCGCTTTTTTAACATACTTACCGGTTAGAGCTGGGATTCTTTTAACGTACAAATTGTCTGAAAGGGAATTTTGACCACTTTCATCAATACGCGTTAGCACTTCGTACCCAAAAGGAACTGATCCGCCATCCAAGGGTGAACGCGTACGGTGTACTTCGCGGAATTCAAGTTTTGCCGGAGCTGAAATATCTCCAATAAGATCTGGATTATCCTTGGTAGATACATCGGCCAACTGGATTTCGATGCGATACTCTCCGGACTTACGTACTACAGGTTCGGATACTCCATAAGTATTTACACGTTTTTCGAGAATCTCAATCGCCTTAGAAAGTTTGTTTGTGCGCGTATAGTCATCGTCATCGCTGAATTGCGTTGGATCTGCTTGGAACGTGACTGAAATTCCTCCCTTAATATCAAGCCCCTTCTTAAGCTTCGACTTCGAACGATTGTGAAGCTCTGAAAGTAAGAGCTGGTTTCGCTTTTCCAAGTTAGTCAAAGAGGACTCCAAGGGAATTTCTGGAAAGAATGCGCTGACATCGAGGCGTTCTTCATTCGCAATCGTCTTAAGCCCCATGTACACACTCGATATCGAAGCATTTTCATCTGCCTCCAATGCTTCTGCCCTCTCCAGCAGCTCAAGGAACTCAGAGTTCTCAGTTGTGCTTCTGAGATACTCGGAAAAATCCTTATCCTTGATTGGGATCAAATAAGATAGCGAAATCGCAACAACAACGAGTGTCGCGATTAATTTTATAATGTGTTTTCCAGCCATTGCTTAAACGCAGTGATTTTTGTTTTGGGTAACTAAATGAAAAGTTGCCGATCGCTATTCAAAGCCTGATCCGGCAACATTATTAAGAGTGAATGTCTCTGTGTTTTCGTTTCTCCCGACTATTCCGCCGCTTTTATGACGTTTGCTACAGAGGCTTTTGAGATTTCGATTTTTGTTGTGTCAGAAATTTTGAGAACAAAACGATCGTCTTTCACATTAGTGATTGTACCGTAAATTCCACCTGTTGTCACAACGTCGGTACCTGACTTCAATTCAGTGATCATTTTTTGATGCTCCTTTTGCTTCTTTCTTTGTGGCGCAATCAATAAAAAGTACATTGCAGCAAATATGAGAATCATAGGAAGGAAGCTCATAAGTCCTCCTGCTCCTTGGCCGGCTGGCGCTGCTTGTGCGATAAGGTTTGTTACAAAATTCATCTGTCTTGCCTAAAAAAGTTGCTATGAAGTGTTTCTTTAAAAATGAAGTTGGCTACTCAATCCGGCAGAATTTCAAAAAGCAAGCCTAACCCAAGCCATAAACGAGTGAAAACCAGTCAGAAAAAACGATGGTCAAAAGCGGAATGCGAAGCCCTCTACGGCTTCAAGCGATGGGGAAGTGGTTACTTCTCCGCCGACAAAGATGGCTTTGCCTGTGTCCATCCTCAAGGTAATGAACTCTCAATTCGAGTTGCGGATGTAATCAAAGAAGCCAACGAGAAAGGCTTAAAGGCTCCTCTCGTAATTCGATTTCAGGATATTCTCCGGCACCGAGTGGAACGGCTCAACAAAGCCTTTCAGGCTTCCATCCAAGAAGCAGAGTACTCGGCAGGCTATCATGGCGTTTTCCCGATCAAGGTTAATCAACTGCGAGAAGTCATTGAGGAGATTCAAGAAGCCGGAAAGGATTTTCAGTATGGCCTCGAAGCAGGCAGCAAGCCCGAGCTTACGATAGCCATGGCGATGCATGAGGAGAACGATCGCCTATTGATTTGTAATGGCTATAAGGACGACGAATACATTCGTTTCGCCCTACTCGGAACCAAAATCGGCAAACAAATCGTCATCGTGGCCGAGCAAATTTCTGAAATAGAGCAAATCATCCGTCTCTCTAAAGAAATCGATGTTCATCCCATAATTGGCTTTCGAGCGAAGCTCAGTGCAAAAGGCGAAGGCAAATGGGCTCTATCAGCAGGCGACAATGCGAAGTTTGGCCTCACTACCATCGAGATGATCGAAGGCTGCCGTATGCTTGAGGACGCGGGTTTGAAGGACGCCTTGACGCTCCTACATTTCCATATCGGTTCACAAGTCCCGAACATTCTCACGATCAAAAACGCCGTGACTGAAGCATCTCGCTTCTACTGCCAGCTTGTCAAAATGGGATTCCCAATGGGTTACCTTGACGTAGGAGGTGGGCTAGCGATTGACTACGATGGATCGCGATCAAATTACGAAAGTTCGACTAATTACAGCTTGGAAGAATACGCTCGCGATCTTGTATTCAACATACAGGAAATCTGCGTCGCATCGGAAGTCGAATGCCCCAATATTGTTTCCGAGAGCGGACGTGCAATTGTAGCCCCTCATAGCATTCTGGTTACACAAGTTTTCGATAGTATTTCGAAGCGAGATTCGCTGCAAAAAATCCGCAAAGAGGATATCGAAAACCAAGTAGTACACGACCTCTATGAAATTTTAAACGGCAAGCAACGCTATGGAAACTTGGAGAGGTACCACGACGCCGTGCAGAAAAAAGATGAAGCATTTTCTCTCTTCAATCTTGGCTATCTCGACCTCAAAGGCCGTGCTCAGGCAGAGGCCTTGTTTTGGCAGATATGCACGAAGATTGATAAAAACATAGGCGAAGGCTACCGCCCCGAGGATTTGCTCGAACTCAAAAGCATGTTGGCCGATCAGTATGTCTGTAATTTTTCCGTATTCCAATCGCTGATCGATCATTGGGCTCTCGATCAATTATTTCCCGTCACGCCACTCACACGCCTCAATCAGCGCCCTACGGTTGACGCAATTTTGGTAGACATTACCTGCGACAGTGATGGCAAGGTATCCAAATTCATAGACCTCGAAGACGAGAAGCAATACCTACCACTACACCCACTTCGCAAAAACGAACCCTATTATTTGGGCTTTTATATGGTCGGTGCCTACCAAGATATCATGGGCGATATGCACAACCTGTTCGGACGGGTGAACGAAGTGCACGTATTTTTAGAAGACGACGAAGAAGATGGCTTCTACATTGAAGATACCATCCAAGGGAATCGAGTCAAAGATGTCCTAGAATCCGTACAATATCGTGCCGACTCCCTTTGCCACTTGATGAAGAAACATATCGACAAGGCGACCAAAGAGGACCGAGTAAAACCGCGGGAAGGTGTTCGTTTTATGGAAATGTACGAAAATTTAATGCAAAAGAAAACTTATCTAGAAGTCGCCCAGCATCCAAAAAAACGTATCCCAAAATCGAATAAATAATTCACCTACCCTGAAACGGTAGAGTTACCCGAAACAATGTGCCATTGTCGTCACTCTTCACAAGTTGAAGCGTCGCACCGTGTGCCTTGGCAAACTCTTGAGCGAGGTTTAACCCCAAGCCAATGCCATCAATAGAACGATTGCGTGCTTCATCCCCACGAACAAATCGCTCAAAAAGCCGAGACTGCATTCTTTGAGGAATTGGACTACCCGTATTAAAAATATCAATGTTAACAGCTTTTTCTGACTCTACAAGTTTCACCGATACGACTCCATCTGTCTCCAAATTATACTTAACGGCGTTACCAAGTAGATTCTGCAAGACTTGGCGGAAGAATGTCCGATCAACACTGAACAGATAATCCTGCGGCAGCTTCGATTCAAATTTGATCGTCAAAGATTGCATTTCACAATCTTCAATCGTCTCTTCTATCATCCGCACCAGATCAACTGGCTCCAACTGCAAGTTCAATTGCCCCGCATCTACTTTCGATAGCAGCAACAGTTTTCGCGTTATCATCGTTAAACGTTGTGTCTCCTCTAGCAGCATTCCAAGCGTTCTTTGATTCTTCGAGCCGTCTTCGGCTTCTTGCAGCAACCCTTCCAAATGCCCCTGTAATATAGCTAGCGGCGTCTTCAGTTCGTGAGCAGCATCAGCGCTAAAGCGTGTCGCCTGGCCAAAGCTTGCTTCTAAGCGACCTAACATCGAATTAAACACCTCCGCCAAAGCCCGAAATTCCTTATCCTCCCGTTCTGCATCTATTCGCTCAGACAAATTTTTTGCTGAAATGAGAGAGGCCACTCCAGTCATTTTTCTCAAAGGACGGATAGCCCGGCTTGAAAAAAACCATGCCCCTGCCGCTAATAAGGCCAAGGCAATTGGCAAAGCCCAAAGAAACGCTGATCGAGCTGCATTCATATCCTCCATGGCTCCACTCAGGTCGACTCCCACACAAGCGTTTGCATTTGGTAATTGAAAAACGAACACCCTCCATGGCGTCCCATCGATTTTTATAGTATGCTTCGTAAATTTCAACGGGTCTAAGATTCGCTCGCCACCCTTTAGTGGAGGAGGACCACTTCGTCTACCAACGCTCCATTCGCCCATATTAAAAGGCTCAGGTCTCCCTCGACCACCCCGGCCTAGCGGACGCTCAATCTCAGATTCTTCAACCACTTCAACTTCAGAAAAGCTCTCTAAATCGAGTTTTCCTTTTAGTACATCTGATACATAGATCTCCTTACGGCTTTTATCGTACACCGAGATTCCCATCTGCGAACCTAAGGTTCTTTCGCCGACATCTTCAATGATGTTTATAACGCGATTCCATTCCCACTCATCATTATATCGAGGAAATCTGTTGTTAGCGAGCGAGGATAAGCGTTCATCAATAGACGCCATTTTCATTTGATATAATGCCATTCCAGTCATCACGCCAAACGACAAAAGAACAGTACCCGTTACGGCAACTGTCCATACCAGAATTCTCATCCTGAAACTATCTATGACCTTTACCATAAATTACGAAAAACAGCGTTCACGAAGGTAGCCTTACGCATCCGTTTTTTTCATACGATAGCCAACTCCTCGTACCGTTTCAATTAATGCATCCGCATCCTTATCGACTTTCTTCCTCAACCGTTGGATACAAACATCTACTATGTTAGTATTTGGATCAAAATCGTATCCCCAAACATGCTCCAAAATTTGTGTACGCGTATAAACTCGCCCCGGCGAACGCATCAAAAACTCTAGCAAATTAAATTCTCGACTGGTTAGCTCTATCGTATCCTCTCCTCGACTCACTTCGCGGGTGGTTACATTTAATACGAGATCACAAACCTGCTTCATATTTAAGGTGGATCCCGTGGAACGACGATGTAAAGCGATGATTCGAGCAGCTAATTCATCTACAAAATAGGGCTTAGTCAAATAATCGTCTGCGCCCAGATTCAAGCCTTCCAAGCGTTCGTCGAGTTCTCCTCTTGCTGTAGCCAGGATAACAGGTACGTTATTGTTTTGGGCCCGAAGACTACGAATAATACTTAACCCATCCTTCCCAGGGAGCATTATATCCAGAACTATCGCATCGTACCCCATGTTCGTCGCCAAGTAGTATCCCTCGTCTCCATCTCGAGCGACATCCACGGTAAATCCCTGTTCTCTCAGGCCTTTGCTCGCAAAATCGGCTATCTTCCGTTCGTCTTCAACTACTAGTATTTTCATCGTTTATTTATTTTGAGGAGGAGTAAATCGACGCCACTCAATCGCGAATTCTCGAATGGTCTGCAACGTCTTCAATCGTACTGCAGCAATAAGCTACAGTTGAGGCTATTTTATATCATTTAGGGAACACACTAGTAGATATCGGCGTTTCCTCAAGCAAACCTTCATTACAAAGCTGTAATTCAAAGAATGAGCTATTTGTAATTTAAATATGGTTTACTGTTTTCAGAAACAGAAAACGAATCAGTTCTCACGCAAAAAATTGATAAGAAGCAAAATAAACGTAATGAAAACAAAACTACTTATATCTACTGTACTCGCAACTACACTCGCAAGCGGCATAGCCGTTGCTCGCCCCGGAGGCGGTGAACGCCCTGACCCGGAGCAAATGATCGCTCAAATGATCGCTGAGCATGACCTCGACGAAAGCAATACTCTAAGTGCCGATGAGCTACAGGCTGCTCTTACTGCCATGCATCAAAAGCGTTCTGAGCGTCGAGAACAACGTGAAATGAAGGAAAACGCGGAACGTCCAGCTCCGGAAGAAATCTCCGCTCAACTTTTAGAAAACTTCGATACTGATGGCGATAGTGCCCTTAATTCGGAAGAACTTTTTCAAGCGATGGCCGAAATGCGCCCCGGACGTAAGGGCGGGAAACGTGGCGGATCACGACAGGACGCAGAATAGGTCCGAAATAAATTAGGTTGGATAAAAATAATATTGGGAATCTAGTCTTGGGCCCCAGGCTCGTTGAACTAGGAATTGAACCAGAAGGTTGATCGTAGGGGCGATCAACCTTTTGCAATTTAGGGAGTTACAGTCGGTCTGCAAAATTTTCATTGCCTTGCGTGCATCGTCGGAAATCATCACCGACTTCGTGATGCAGAAACCGTCAAACAGCCTTACACTCAAGAAAGCTTTAAGCTACTCGAATGGCTATCGAGAGCTCGGGATGCACGATTGGGCCTTCAAGGAAATTGAAGCCCTCCCGGATGATTTGAAAGTCGCAGTCCCTGCCTTACAGATGCAATTGGCAATTTCCATGGACGCCAAAAAATGGAACAAGGCGCTACCCTTTGCCAAAAAATTGCATGACGTGGATCCTGAGGCTTCGGAGAACCACGTGAACTTGGCCTTTGTCATGCGTCGAGCGCGGTCAATGCAATCCGCTCGCAAGGTTTTGGAAACCGCAGCCAAAAAATTTCCCGGTGTAGCCATCATTCACTACAACTTGGCCTGCTATGCGTGTCTTAATAAAAACACGGAAGAAGCTAAATCCTTCCTCAATTTGGCCTTTGAGTTAGACGAAGCCTATTTGAAGATTTCTCTGGAAGATGAGGATCTTGAGCAACTGCGCCCATGGATCAAAAAAGCAATCGCCATCAGAGAGACTGGCTCGCTAGACGACCAATAATCTTTAGCGTAATTTCTTGGGATTGAAACGCTTCACAGTTAATAATTCCGCTCGAAAGAGCTCATGCATCAAAGCTCGCGACTTAGCTGGAATCAGGTTTTTCGCCTGATCCAAAGGAATCAAAGGAGAATCGCTCTCATCCGCAATCTCGTCTTCGTTTACCGCCGCTTTAGGCGCTCCATAGTATTCTGCCAATTCTTCATCGCTTGGTCCTTCGGCTGCAGGCTGAAACATTTCAGCTGAAATCTCTTCCTCAGCAGCTTCGGATTTCTCTTCTTGGCGAGGACTAGGCTCACTTGGCTCTAACGTAGTCGACGGCTCGGAAACAGACGCCGGTTTTTCACTAGGCGATGTCTCTAGTTTTTTTTTTCGCCTGAGCTTTCTGGAAGGGTCGCGGCAATGCCCACTAATTCACGTATCAAACTATCGATCGCTCTTGCCCGACAATCTTCTGAAGCCTTCAACAATGCTACTTCGAAATTGACCTTTTCATTGAGGCCAAATTTCAAGCCAGACTCTCCTTGACGCAGACTGTCCAGCATCCGAGTAAGTGCTTCAGTGGTCATGGTCGGGCCTAACTCAGTCGTTTTTCCGCCTCCGCGCACAGCTCCAAGCAATACCTCACGCACGTAGGCCTGCAGATCTACCAAGGCACGGTAAAAATCGCGGCCCGTGGTATCGAAGGAATCGACCAATTCTAAAATTTTGTCGTGAGCGCCAGCAGCGACTGCCTTAGCCAAATCAGTAACTTGAGCCGAACTAGCGAGTCCATAAACCTGAAGTACATCCTCTTCTTTGATACTCTTTCCGCAAAAGGCGATCATTTGATCAAGGATTGATTGCGAATCACGCATGCCACCATCGGCCAATCGTGCAATTGCCGCCAGAGCTGTATCATCCGCTGCAATTCCTTCAGTTTCAGAAATGAGAGCGAGGCGTTCTTTGATCAAATTCTCTGGAATCGGCTTGAGATCGAAACGCTGACACCGCGAAACAATGGTAGGCAAAACTTTGTGAGCTTCCGTCGTCGCAAATACAAATTTCACGTGTGGCGGAGGTTCTTCCAAGATCTTCAACAGGGCATTGAATGCCGCTGTTGAAAGCATGTGAACCTCATCAATTATATAAATTTTGTAACTCCCCTGACTCGGAGCGTACTGTGCATCGTCCCGCAGGTCACGGACCTGCTCCACGCCATTATTCGAGGCACCATCGATTTCCAATACATCCATGCAAGAACCATTCATGATGGCTTTGCAAATCTCGGAATCTTCGGGTGGGCTAACATTCGCCCCTCCTTCACAATTTAAGCATTTTGCGAAAATTCGAGCAGTCGTAGTTTTACCGGTACCACGCGGTCCGACGAAAAGGTAAGCGTGAGCAATTCGATTCTGCTCAATCGCATTTTTCAATGTACGCACCACATGGTCTTGTCCGACAATTTCGTCGAATTTCTGGGGACGCCACTTACGGGCGATAACTTGATAACCAGTGTTAGACATTGAGTAGCAAAGTAAAAAAAAGGTGGCCAGGCACCCTACGGCGCATGTCAAACGTGGTTGCCGTTGCTACCTTCCGGTCCTGGCGGAGTTCACCCGTCCCACATCGCATAGGACCTGGCCGAGGGAGAAACTCGACAACCTCCGCCGCCTTTTCAACAACTATTTTAGAAAAGTTATTACCCCCTCACTATTTGCGGAATTAAAGGCCTGTCTCACACTCGCTGGGAAATTAAAAATTCTTGGACTCTAAGAATAGCTTTCTACTGCAAAATGAACTTTAGCTGGCTCACCTGAGCGGATTCCACCTTTTCAACTTCGGCGGCATCGACGCCCTCGATCACCACACGCCCACCGGTTATAGCATGATTCTCAACGAGGTACGCCTGCGCTTGGGCCACACGGTGAGCCTTTAAAACATCAAAGGATTCAGTTGTGAGCTTGTAGCCACTCAATTTCCACAACACAGCCTTCATTTCATCGATACTACGTTCAACTGCAACTTCAGGAATCTCTGTTTCACCACTTGCTTCTTCCTCTGTTTCAACCTCGGCAACCGATTCAACTTCTTCGATAGCTCTATCCTTTGGAGTGAAACCAAAAAACGATTTAATTCCACTAAAGACACCTTTCTTTTTCGAAGCAGGAACCTTAACTGCTGATTCTGAATCGGCGTTTTCGGTTTGCGCAATCTTATCCTCTGAATCCTCACTCGCTCTAGGCGATGAGCCATACTCTTCGTATCCACTGATTCGATTCCATTCAATCAACGCGAATACGTCATTGACCTGAGATTCGGGCAAATCCGGATCATAGTTTTCCAAGGCGGAAATTATATCGGAACGCCCATTAGAAGACCCGCTATACAAGAAACTAGGGTCTTCAATGACTTCACTAAGAAACGCCTGTGCGAGAGCTGCTTGAGCAATCTCCGTCTCGTTCCTTTCGTCAACTCCAGCGACAATCCCTACCTTCAAAGCCGGTCTTTCAGTTAGAATTTTTGCGATCGATGTAAGACTATCCTTATTATCAATGCTTAAGTTGACGCTCCCGGGTTCAATCGATGCTGTATCCAGGTTTTCTTTTCCACCTGCCATTCCACTGAACAAGGAGAATGGCGAAGCAACCGCCTTTACGATCAAATTACCCAACACCTTGAATACGATACTTGCGATGCCGCCAACACTTGGGTCGCTAAGATCACCTTTAACCGGTGGGTTAATCTGAATGACGCCCGATTTATCTTTCAAAAGAGAAATTGCAAAACCAACTGGCAAGCCTAAGGCATCTTCGCTCTCCACCTTATCTCCTAAAGTCAATGCATCGATCCGAATACTATTTTTACTATTTAATTTTCCTTTTTTAATGTCGTAATTCGATTCAATCGTAAGTCTGCCGTCGTCTAAATGGCGGCCCAAATACTTGCGCCAATAGGGAACAGTTCCGGTAAGGTCGAAACTATGAAGCGTTACTTCGGCAGTTGTCTCTTTGTGAAAATCTATAAAGCTGGATACACCTTTTACTTCGAAAGTTGAAGTATCGTCGAGTCTTGCTGACACTTCATAAGGGGAGGCATCGGCGTCCTCGGAGTTACTTATACCACTCGTTTTTAACTGAAATTGATCAAGTTTGATTGTAAAATCAGGGTCCAAAGTGGCGTCAGAAAAACGAAAGTCTCCGTTCGTAATCGCAAGCTTCCCGATCGAGATTGGCATTAATTCTTCTTCAACTACCTCAATTTCTGAATCCTCTTGGCTCTCAATTTCTGCAACTTCTTCACCTTCCTCCACAGTCGGCTCTTCGTTTTCAGAAACAGATCCCTTTGCTAAACTGGCCAGGTTTATTCCTGCGTCATCACTCAACGCGGAAACCATCGGGGCATCCATAACGATCGATTCCACCGCGACTGATTCGCCATTGTAGACAGCGTCGTCAATGATTAATGAGCCTAGCTGTAGAACAGCCTCTGCAGTACGAGAATCGACTACTTGGACACTTTCCAATCCAAAATTCAGACTGGCAATTGGGTCTTTGCCTGTTTCGTATTCAAATCCCCCATCGAAATTAAGAGATCCACTTTCCAACAAAGCATAAGAATAGGCACTTACATAGCTTTGAGCTTGGCTGAGTTCCAATCCAGATAGTGAATACTTGCCTTCAAATTTTTGAGCCGGAATATTTCCTTTGGCATCAACTTCAAGGGTGCCTGAGCCATTGAGCAAGGCGAGCGATACCCTGAATTCGCTTTCCAAATTTTCGTCTAAAAGATCGATCGCTTTTGCTCCTATACTGATAGAAGAGATTTCAGTTTTTGTCTCAGTTTCTAGGGATCGATCCACCAAAACCGCTCTGCCTCCTTGGTAATCGAATGATTCTAAGCGCACATTCCATTTCCCTTCTGGGTCTGGAGAGGAAGTCGAAGTTGGGTCCGATTTCCCCGTAGAATCTTCATTCGCTTGTTTTAGAATCTCCCCTTGAGGTAACAAAAGATCACCCTCTTTCTTTCTGACAACACTGATTGCGTTATCTACAATCGAGAACTCTTCGATAGAAACAACCTGCTCCTGGCTATCCAGTTCAATACCACTAATCTCCAAGGTAGCGAAAGAGACCTGGGACAACTCATCATGAGAATCGGATAATTTAAATGAATCAACTAGCACGTGAGCTTCGTCGGTAACCAATTTCATTTGTCCTTCGGCGTAACTCAATTCGTATTCGCCTCCAATCGAGAAATATCCAGCCAAATCGATATCAACCAACTCCTGAACGTAAGGTAACCCCATCGACAAATCGAGGCGACTCACTTCAAATTCCCCTTTAGAATAGAGAGGATCTATTGTGATAGATCCATCCCATTCTATTTGCGTTTCTTCTCCAATTTGTGCCGCAAACGCATAAGGACTCTCTGCATTCGCTTCGCTACGAAGCTCTTCAGTCACAAAACTTATCGGTCCAATCGTATCACGTAAAGGGGTTGCAAGCGACTCATCGGAAAATTCGACTGAAAAATTATCGATTGCGACTTGTCCGATGTAAAAGCCAATCGGTTTCGTATCTTCTTCAGTAGTGGTTTCCTCATTTCCTTCGCCTGAGGATAATTCCATGTATGATTGGAAATTAAACGCTCCATCCTCCAAAATTTTCACCGTCGCAACGGAATCCACCATAGCGAATTCTTTCAAACGCCCAGATAGAGTGAACAGAGAGCTCAATTGAGCGTTCACTCTTATTAAACTCGCTTCAAAAAGAGGTCCCCCAAGATCGTCCTCCAAGTAAAGCCCCTCTAGACTCAATGTCAGAGTAAATGGATTGAAACCCACCCCCTCAAGCGCAAGTGAATGATCCAACGTTTCAGACACTGCGCCTTCTAAATTCTTTTTCACAATAATAGGCAGCACCCAAAATCCTACTATAAGATAGAGTGCATAAAATACGCCTACCAATACAGCACACCGCTTGACCCAATTTTTCTTCGTTTTCATGGAGTTAGATTCTTTCGTGATAACTTTTTGACCCGGCTAATTTTTACACCCCTTAAAGCAGAATGATCCAATTTTCCGAGAAAAAATCTATATTTGCTGAATAATCCCTAGATAGGGGCTCTATTTTACTACAAGCTGTGAAAAGGCATTGCTGCCTCTGGTAGAAAAAAGTGAATTGAGTAAATCCCAATGGAGACGGTTTAGCTCATTTGCTCGAAGCGCCCCTCCGAGACTTCAAACAAGAGCCAATCATTTTTTTCGTACTCACTGGGAAGTTCCGTACCAGTAGCAAAAACCTGCAAGTCAGAATCCATCGCCTCCCAGAAACGTTTCTTTCTCTCTGGATCCAACTCTCCGAGTATGTCATCGGCCAATACAACAGGAGCAACTCGAAACTCTTTGCGCCAATACGAAATCATAGCGAAAGAAAGCGAGAGTACAATCGATCTCTGCTGACCATCGGAGGCAAAGTCGGCTGCAGACCTTCCATTGAGCAAGAGGCGAAAATCGTCCCGATGCGGACCTTTAGATGTTGTCTGTAACATCAGATCCCTTCCTCGAGACTTCGATAACTGATTCACATATGCCTCACCATTGTCGCAGTCGAAATTGGGTTGATACTCGACGCTAATCACTTCCGCTTCTCCTGATAGCCGGGCGTAAAACCCTTGGGCCAGCTCATTAAGAGTTTCCATGGCGGCCCTCCGCCCCTTGACCAATTCGGCTGCAGGCTCAATCAATTGTGCTTCAAACGCCGATAAAAGTGATTCTTCAGGCCCTGTCTTCAACAAGGCGTTGCGCTCTTGCAAAGCCTTTTGAAAACGTTGCAACGCCGTAAAGTAGGAACGATCCACTCCACACAAAAACGTATCCAAATACCGACGCCGTATACTGGGAGATCCCCGGGCAATGCTTAAATCTCCAGAGGAAAGAACCACTGTAGGCATCCTCCCAACGAATTCTGAGGCTCGTTTGACCATACTGCCCTCGGCTGACACTTCCTTTCCTCTCCTCTTGATGCGAACCTTTGCGTTCAGTTCGTCGCTATTGTCCTGAATCGCTTCGTAAAGGATCTCCGAATACTCAGACTTGCTACCGATCAAGATCTCATTCTCCTTCGCTCGAAAGGCTCTTAAGGTCGTAGACAAGCCAATTGCTTCCAGCATATTCGTTTTGCCTTGCCCATTCCGGCCATAAAAAAACACTCGAGGGGCATCTACCGCCAACCGAGCAAACTCGATGTTGCGATAATTGGTCAATGCAATGGTGGTAAACCTCATAAGAGAATCTTTTAGCGTAGAGTCGCTTAAAACCCGAGGCTAGGATTCCCCCCAAGTGGAGCCGAGTCCAAGGATCCAGAGTCTAGCAAATCAGCTTTGAAAAGTTTGTGCATTTGAAAACCCGCCCGAAACGGAGCTCCGTGTTTCTTTACGTAATTGGTTATTGAACACAACACATCATTGTTAGATCGCTGCGACCACTCTGGGTGAAGCCACACCGGCCGCTCGCCAAAATATGGTCCGAGCTCAGTTACCCACCTCTCGATGCTCGTTGCGTCTTCCACGATAATTTTAAACTCAGAAGCGGTAGCCAGATTTTGCTCCAGCGGCCGAGCTGCCCACTTTGGGCTGAGCGTCACCCAATCGACATTTCCCTTGATCGGAAACGCCCCGCAAGTCTCCAAATGAATTGACAGCCCTTCAGCTCGAATTGCAGAGGTCAAATCTTTCAAATCATGAACGGTGGGCTCTCCTCCTGTTATGACAACAAACTCGCACCCTGACTGAGCCGCTTTCGAAGCAAGCGACAGCGCTGACACCCGTTGTATATTCTTTGGCTTGAAATCCGCGTGCCACGTTCCCGCTGAGTCACACCACGGACAATGCACAGGACAGCCAAACAATCGAATGAAGTACGCAGAGCGTCCCAAATGCATTCCTTCCCCTTGCCAAGAATGAAAGGTCTCGTGAATCGGATAGGTGCTCATTTCTATTTGTGCGACAAGACGCTAGCGAGAAATTGCAGGTTGGTAAGTCGCGCTATTTTTTTGATCCTCAATCACCTCTACAGCAATCAAGTAGGCACGCCCCGAAGTCATCTCTGACAAAATCGTATTAATTTTCTCAAACAAGTGTTTTGCCAATCCCTCGCTCGAACAACAATCAACGACATAGGCCTTGAAGATTTTTCCGTCGTTCTGGGAATTGAACGTTTCAAAGGTCTCTAACAAAGGATCGCCCTCATTGAAAACACAGGCATGATCCAAATTCTCATCGATCCAATCACGCACTGGCTTGAGTTTTCCAAAATCCACCACGAAACCGCATTCATCCAATTCGTGACACCCAAAAGTAAAGGTAAAACTCCAATTGTGGCCATGAATGAAAGCGCAATGTCCTTCGTGCAAATGCTGTCGGTGAGCAAAGGGAATATCCGAATAAGTCTTCTTGCAGGTATACATGGTCACGAGGCGAAATTAAACACTATCAAGGCTTCCAATTCTGTCCAATCAGAGTCTCAACATTTGGAGCCGAATCCTCATAAACAGTGGGATCCGCTATTCCTGCGAGATAAAACGCCTCACGGCGCTCAACACAAGTACCACAGCAACCACAATGAGTGTCGCCCCCTTTGTAGCATGACCAAGTCAAATCCAACGGTGCCCCAGTTTCCATCCCCAAAGTCGCAATTTCCGCCTTGCTCATATTTACCAGTGGGCGGTAGAGGCGAATGGGGTGCCAATCACACTGCTGGATCGTTTTGTCGAGTGATTCGGCAAACGGTTCACGACAGTCTGGATAAACCGCGTGGTCGCCACTGTGAGCCCCATATGCAACCGCCTCAACCTTTTTAGCGATACCCCAAGCGGTTGCGATCGAGATCAAAATCATGTTTCGGTTCGGCACCACTGTAGATTTCATAGTGACCTCTTCGTAATGCCCCTCGGGAACATCTACAGTTGTGTTCGTTAAGCTGCTATTGCCAAAGATATCAGTGATACTTCTCAAATCGACAACCTTATGCTCGATCCCTGCTTTTTCGCAAATCTCCCGAGCGCAGATCAGTTCCTTGCGGTGCTTTTGCCCGTAGTCGATCGATAGTGCGCCTCGGATGTCCACGCCCTGTTTCAAAAGAGAATAGAGCAATACGGTAGAATCCATTCCACCGGAAAATACCGCTACAGCGGATGCGGGCGCTTCTAAGCTCTTATCTAACATTCACGCCTCTTAACCGATCCCCCGAGATCGAGTCAATGTAGAAGAGAGACAAGAGTCCCCTCTCTCTCACTTGTTTTCAGTAAGAGATCCCAGTTCTCGAGGAATCACCATAGTCGCTGGGCGAATTCGGGACAGGATTGCTGCTGCCCGGGGTGATGGAAACCGACAAGCGGCAATCCGCTTTCAGGTACTTTCGAGCTGCTGTCAAAATTTCATCCGCGCTCAACTCCGACAACAAGCCATCTCGATAAGCCAAAGCATAGCGAATACTGTCCTCATACTCATACATGCCAGAGAAAACCATATTGGTCAAAAAATCATTATCGCGCCATGCTCCAACAATTCGGTCTTCCAAAGGAATGACCGCCCGAGCTACTTCCTCTTTATCTAGTCCAGCTTCGAGCACTTCGTTTGTAATAACGTGGGCCAACTGCAAAACTGCATCGGCGTCCTCCCTTAAACAATCCACATCCGCCCTAAAAAGTCGCACCGCATCGTAAGCCGGATACACTTCGTAATTCACCATAGGAGAATAACTCTTCCCGAGCTCTTGCCGCACCTGTTCGTGAAAACGATTTTCCAAGATCTGGCTAAAGACAAACAAACACGCACTCTCCCTAAAGTCTATGGACTCGTCAGTCACGCTCCAGGCGACCACCGCGTAGGCATTCTCTCCCTTGCCCTCTTCGTACTCGATTCGATGAAGGCCAGCTGGGATATCCATTTTTAGCTTACGGGCTAAATCGTACTCGCTCTTGTCCGCTTTGTGCTCCGGCAAAGTACCCAGCGTTCCGCCAATCATGTCCGCCACAAAATCCTTTTCCAAATCGCCTACCACGACAACCTCCAAAAATCCCTCTCGAAATGACTCCAGCAACCATTCCTTGGCTTCCTCAATACTCGCTTGTTCAATCTCCTCCAAAGTCGGCTCATGGAACTGCGTCGCTCCTTGAAAGAGCAATTTCCGCAACGAACGATACCCTTCGTTTACCCCATCTGGTTCAAGCAATCGCATCTGCCGGTACTTCGTTTTGGCCGAAGTAAATGCTTCTTCGCTAATTTGCGGATCCCTCAGATACTCGGTTAACATCCGGAAGAAAAACATCAGTCCTTCCTCGTCGCCGGAACTCCTAAACTCAAACGCATCATGCTCAGCCACGCTAAAACTGAATGTATCCAAGTTTTCCCGAACATTAGAATAGACCGCTTCCATACTATGCCCAGCAAACCCCGTCCTAAAAAATGCATTCAAACCGATCTCGTGCGTTGCTGGGTTGCCCGACTCTAATTCCAACATACCACCGCCGACTCTCACCAACACATGAGCCCCGCCTGGCTGGTAATCCGTTTTCATGAAAGTCAGATGTAAATTGTTGGAAAACGTAATACTGCACGCGCCTCCGATTCCATCGACCGGGTCTTCGCTCTCTACCTCCCCCAGTAGCCCCAGTTCAGAAAACTCCATCTGCGTATGAGCGACCATCTCATACTTTGGCAGCTTTAGCTTACGATCGGCCTTTAAGACCTTGGCAAAGCCATCATCCAAATCGCCATTCAAACCTTCCCCTGCTATAAAATACTTTATCCGATCCAAATCCCAAGAATCGCGAAACGCTTCGCGAACGGACTTCGCGTTCACACGCTCAAGCATTCGATCGCGAAAAGCGCAGGCCTCTTCAATTCCCAAATACACGTATCCCTCTTCGAAGGAATCAACCAAATCATCGATTATCTCATTCGATTCCAATGATTGATAGCGAACCACAGTATTGCGATTGTTTCGCTCCCAGGAGCTTTTCAATCGCTCTACTTCGTCGTCAGAAAACCCATACTTAACTACTTGGCGAATTCTGCGGTCTACCCACACAACGCCATTCATCCATGACGTGCCCCCAACGCTGATCGTAACGCTCACTTGTGGAAGATTTAGAAAGCGTCCATAGGAAGCGAAGTCGTCGCGTATTTCGTCGATTTCCAAGCGACAACGCTCGTTGAACAACTCTGTTGCAAATTCGCGCAAAAAATCTCTCTCACGCTTTTTCCAGCTATCCGCTCCTTTTTCAGACCAAGACCGCAACGCTTCGACGTGGTAGCGCTCCATTCCATTCATCTCGTAAAACAAAGCCTTCTCTGCTTTCTTATCCTTTACCGTTCCCCAATCGCGAGCTTTGAGCTTCGTGTCCGGCAATGGCAACGAAGCGAATTGATTCGTAATTACCTCTTCCATCGCCTCGGTCTCAAAGTCTCCCACGACTACCAAGGTCATCAAATCCGGTCGGTACCACTTACGATAGAATTCAAGCAATTCTTTGCGTTCGCTATTTTCAATTACATCCAGACTACCGATGGGTTGCTTTCCTTCGGCTAAAAAGCCCTTCATGGCAAACTCCATCGAACTCTCGGCCAATCGAGACTGTGGCGTATCTCGAGCTTGCTTCTCACGCAGGATCACTTCTCGTTCGATGTCGATTCGCTCCGGATCAAACAAGATGCCATCCGCAAAGTCTCGATACAACTCGATCGATTGCGCAATCAGCTCTGGATCATTGTTTGGCAGTTCAAGGTGGTAGACCGTTTTGTCGTGATAAGTAAACGCTGTTACGTCACCGCCAAAGTCCATTCCGAGAGTCTGAAAAAAACGTCCCATCTCTCCCGATGGGTACCGTTTCGTACCGGCAAAAGCCATATGCTCCACAAAGTGCGACAAGCCACGCTCATCTTCCAGTTCGTCAACTGAACCTACGGAGACCACGAATCGCATCGAGATCCTTCCAGGCGTCGCCACGTGCGGCATCAAAGCGTAGCGAAATCCATTCGACAAATTGCGGCATACAACGCTCGAATCGAGCTCTAGCGAACTGGTCTCGTGTGGCCAAGACCGCAGGTCTGCACGCAAGAACCCGGAAAAACAAAAAAGCAAAGCTCCCACGAACGCCAAGTAGCGCGGGCTTGTCACCCTCCATCCAAGCTTTTCAAAGATTCCCCCCACTCAATAAATTCTCCGCTGCTAGTAGCCTGAACTCGCTGGCAAATACACTAGCTTAAGCGATTGCTTGTGCTTGATACCCACATCGCTCGCTTCCTCTGGTATAGCAAACAACATACCGCCGTCTTCAAGAATCAGCATCGCGTAGTTAGTCGGCGACGCGAAATTTAACTGTGGGCGAAAACGAACAATCCCGTAGTTTTTCTTACCGCGCGGATAGAAGAGATCGCCAGACGAGCTCGTGAGCATTACCCGCCCCTTAGGTGTGATTTGTATTCCAGATACAGTTTTGGCTCCTCTTATAATTGTTTGCAACGCGGTCATTCCCTTGCTGCCAAACTTCTCACAATCCATGCGAAAAACCGATCCGGTAGGAGCACCCACATTATGATTGGCCGTGATATACAATTCATCAGTTTTCTCAAGATAACGCATTGGTCCAGGGAGACTAGAAATCGGCATAAAAATCACCTCGCCCGCAGGACGTCTGCCATTGATCAAATCCTCAACGCCTTCTTTCTCAATTCGCCAAATCCCAGGTCGTCCCTGCACCTTCTCTGAGAACAAGTTGCCACCAATTCCAGTATCGCCAATGTACAAATTTCCCTTCGCATCAAATGCAATACTCGAAGGCAGAGTCACAGATTTCTCACCCAACAATCGCGTTTTCGACGAAGGGCCTAAATCGATTTTTTTCAGCAAACGCCCATTCTTCGGGTCGTAAATAGAAAAGCCCACAAACTCGCGTGATGGATCGTCGATAATCCGCTTCTCGTCGTTCTCGATAAGGGGCGTCCCCACAGCCACAAAAAGGGATCCTTTTGCAATGCCAGGATAACTCACCGTAGAAAACGCCAGGTCAACCGGAGCGGTCAGATTTCCAATAAAATCACGCGACGCCAAAGTCGCCTTCATATCCGCCCCAATGCTGAACTTTGAAATGTAGCTCTTCGAGCGAATCGCTCCCACGCTTCCCCTCACGGAATTTGCAACGAACAAACTCTTTCCATCCTTGCTAAATAGGGCGACCGTTGGCTTGTCCAAATCTTCAATCTGATCAACCACTTCCGGCTTAGCAAAGGCCAGTAGAGGCAGCACAAAAAGAACCGCAAATACTTTGGCTCGAGAAACGGCAATAAAAGGGATTAACTTTGTCATCATCAATGGTGTAAATAAAACGAAGATTTAGGTGAAAAAAGCGATAATCCGAATCGCATGCAAGGCATTAAAAAACACTTACTCCAAACCAAACACCTTCACTCAGTCCTCAAATCAAATAAGAAGAACCACAGTATAGCCTCGTCTCGATGCAAGAGCGTGTCGAATGGGCGAGGCACTGCCAATATCAGCCGTCTTTAGAAAAAGCTAATGAATTACAAACTGACTATTTTCGATTTCGACGGAACTCTTGCCAATTCCTTCCCCTCGTTTTGCAAATATCTCAACGAAGCGGCAGACATATTTGGATTTGATCGAGTGGATGAAACCAAACTCGAACAAATCCGAAAACTCTCAACTCGCAACGTTATGCGATCTCTTCAGGTGCCTCTTTGGAAAGCACCTCAGATCTCTCGCTTCTTACGCTTGCGCATGAATGAAGATGTATCGACTATCTCACTCTTCGAAGGTATTCAGACCTACTTAAAAGCATACACAACACAGGTGTTAAGATCGCAATTGTCAGCTCAAATTCATACGAGAACATCGCTGCGATACTCGAAGAGGAAAATGCGGATCTCGTGGATTCCTACCAATGCGGTGTGTCTCTCTTTGACAAACCGAAAAGGTTAAAAAAAATGATGCAGAAAATGGCAGTAGAACCTCACGAAACACTTTATATTGGTGACGAAGTCAGAGATATTGAGGCCGCTAAAAGTGCTGGAATAGCCCAGGGTGCCGTTTCCTGGGGCTATAATTCTCCATCGATTTTGAAAACCCAGCAGCCAACGCATTTTTTCCAAACTGTTGAGGAAATGACCGAAATTATTCGTTCCTACCCCACCCCTAATGAACTCAATACGAACTAAAGCATCCTGTCTGAGCCGCTTCTGACCAACATAGGCAAACTGCACTGCTGAACTTCAAATTACATCCAAGTCACAGAAACTTAGAGTCTTGGCACTGGTTCCCCTGATAATTTCGAAGCGGGGGCTACAGTAATTCCATGCGATTATATCACAATATGAATAATGGTATAAGCCCCAAGATTCTTATTCGTAGTTAAATTACCACAACAAGTTTAGATATATAGCGTTTCCCGAACCTGCAACCAACTCGGGAAACGCCTGGAAATAGAAATATCTTACTTACTCCAAGGTGGAGCCACTCCAATCGAACGAGCATAGGCGATTAATTGACCCAAGTGTTCGTTCGCATGAGCGCCTATTATGAGAACTGCTCTTAACTTAGGAGACTCTTTGCCAAATAGCTTGATGGTCGTTTCTAGATCCTCTTCACTCACGCCTTCGATCGCTTCGCGAGCGAATATGATAGACGCTTTTAGAGTTGCCAGAATCTCATCTTTCTCGACGACAGTTTTTTCAAAAGCGCGAGGGTTTATTCCCTCAGGCACTTCCTTCCCCAGCATACTGCCCAAAAAGTAATTGGCGGCTGCCACGTGGGTCATCGATTCACCGACCGAACGAATGCCCTCAGCCGGACGCCAAGCATACTGCTCGTCACTAAATTCATCAGCTAACTGAATGATCTTATCATTCGCTGCTTTCAGGTTTCCTAAAAAGGTTTCGTGAAAGAGGCTGCTCTTCGCATTGTCTTCTTGCTCAGCGGAATGCGCGAGTGATGTAAGCAAAAGGGAAACAAGCCCCATTATTGTCATTAAATTTTTCATACGATTAATTTAAACACTAGAGTTTATAAATGGTGAGAAGGCTGAAAAAATCCGCCACACATACTGTTTAGCATATGAGGCGGATTGAAAGGACATCAAATTCTCAATTAGTTAGAAATATCGAATGTCGTACTACGTTCTCTCGCAATGTAGTAGGTTTCGTACCATTTCTTTTGAGCGTCGCTACCTGCGTAGTCTTTAAGAGCTTGCTCCGAGGTGAACTCCATAACGAACGCGTGTGAGCGATCGCCTTGGGCCTTTATAGTGCGGATCCAAACACGGCTAATGCCTTCGTATTCCGCACCCAGTACCTTAACGGCATCGAGGGCTGCTTGGATCTGTTCAGGCGTCGCCTCTTCTTTCCAAGAAACAGTGACAACATGAATCACCGTATCAGGTGCAAGCTCGTCATGGCCGCCTTCGTGATGCGCAGCATGAGAAGAAGATAGTGTAAAAACTGCCAAGATGGCAGCGCTTAGGAATGATAGGATACTTTTTTTCATATACTTTTTTTAGTTGGTTAGATTTTGGATAGGTTTAGTTGAATTACAATCGCCTAAGAGCGATCGTAGTAAATTCGGTTACTCGGAAGAAACAGTAATTGGAACTGCCACAGAAAGATTTCCCCAAGAGAGAACTAAGTCAGCTTTATCAGCGGAAAGTGTATCGAAGCCAATGGTAAAAGACTCTACTGAATTACCTTCAGACACATCACCGGTAGCTCGAACAACATCCATCGCTTCGTCGTAGCGCGTCCCCCAGGACAAGGTTGAATTGAGAATGAACGTCCAATGCGTATCACTTGGAATAGTATAAAGTGAATACGTTCCTACCTCGACATGTTGGCCACCGAACTCTACACCACTTGAAAAAGTTATAGCCGCAGACTCATTCGCCCCCGTTCTCCATACTTTGTCAGCAGGTGCCAGCGCGCTCATTGAACGCCCCTTCAAACTTGGACGCCCGTAAGTGACCGACACGATAGTCGTACCGATCGTTTGGCTAACGCTAGCATTGGGGCTCAATCGAACTTTGTCTGCTCCTCGCTCTTGGGCGTTGACGAGAACATGTCCAAGACAAAAGGCAAAGAATGAGAAGATCCATATTTTCGCTCGTGATTTCATAGTAATATTTTTTGCTCTCTCAATAAAATTCAGGATACAGAAGAGCCGATCTTAACAGCCGACAATTGGGCTCAAAATCTCCTCATAAACGTTCAAATAACTATTAACAATTGTTTGGGCTGAAAACTGTGTCATCGCTCTCTGCCGAGCTGATGCCCCCATATTTCCTCTGAGTGTAGGATTATTGGCTAAACAAAGAATCGCTGAACTCATTTCGTCGACCGATCCGAAAGGTACTAAAAAGCCGGTTTCCCCATCGAGCACAACTTCCGGAATACCGCCAACAGCGAAGGACACGCTAGGCAAACCATGTCGCATCCCTTCGAGGATACCTAAACAAAAGCTCTCGTACTCGGAGGAATACAGAGTAAAATCAGCCGCAGCAAAGTAGTTGTCTACGTCATACACGTTTTCTAGTATAATGACGCTTCCCTCCAAGTTCCACTTCGCGACATCGCCCTCAATACGAGAGGAATCAGAACCAGCCAAGATAAGTAATTTAGCGCCCGTTTTCGCCGCTGCCTGGAAGGATTCCAACATCAAATCGATTCGCTTGATACTTCTCAAATTCGACGCGTGGATGGCGAGCGCTTCATCACCGACACCAAGCTCTGATCGAATATTCGATCGGGTGGCAGTAATTTGCTTGGGCTCATAAAAATTGGGAACGACTTTAATCGGGTTTTCGAGATCAAATAAAGAGAGTGCTCTCTCCTTCAAATTCCGTGAAACACAGGTAACTCGATCAGAAGCCTCAAGAACATGTTGAAGCAAGGGACGATATTCAGGCATTTCGCCCAGGTAGACGATATCAGTCCCATGCAAAGTAGTAACAATCGGTGGGCCTCCTGGACCAATCAATTCCTTAGCGATCCAAGCAGCCGCAGTGTGCGGAATCGCGTAATGGGCATGGATAATATCAATATCGTTTTCAGAGCATACCTCAGCAATTTTTGTGGCCATCGGCAAGGTGTGGTCTGGGCTACTAAAAAGAGGAAACTCCACTGGCTTCGATTCACAAAAACATACATTAGGGTGGCTTTCATTCAGACGAAACGGAGCCCGTTCGGAAATCACGAAAACTTCGTGCCCTAGATTCGCCATTCGGTGACCGAGCTCTGTAGCCAATATTCCACTGCCTCCGACACTCGGATGACAAAGCAATGCAATTTTTAACGGTTTTCCCATTACCAATAAAATTAAAATCGTTGCCCGCGCAATCCACTTAGAGCGTTAACCGAACTCAGCAACAAGGGCCCTTCCGAGTAAAGCCGAAGCGCTGCTCCAACACCCGCCTGAATCCCCAACGCCCGAGCCTTAGCCAACTGAAGTTCTACATAATCCATGTTTGCCACTTGGCTGGCATGACAATTCATCAGTGTCGTCCATTTGTCTATATGGCCAGACACATCCAACAAAAACGGTGTCAGTCCACTATCCTCAGTCGCTCCACTGGTGATCTCGTAGAATAATATCAATTGAGAGCTATGCGGCTCAAAATCTTCTAAGCCCGGTGTCTTTCCATATCGAGCCAAACGAAAGGCATCCCTCACAAGAAGACTCGTTTCGCGATGATCCGGATGCTGGTTCAAGTGCCCAGTCGGAGCCAAAACATAGTGAGGCTTAAAACGTCGAATCGCAGACGCTGCCAAAAGCACCATTTCTCGATCCGCTCGTATTTGAGTATCCCCCTTCGTTTCAGGGAAACGAATATCGGCATTGGCCAATGCGGCCGCCGCCCTCGCTTCAGCCTCGCGGGTCTTAGCATCGCCTTGAGTCCCAGCCTCGCCCCTAGACAACACGTTCCACTCCAGATGAGCTCCCTGTTCAGCGGCATCGATTAAGAATGGGCCACACCCGAATTCGATATCATCTGGGTGGGCGCCAAAAACTAGGATTCGCTTACCATTCATGTTTGCACTCAACATACGCTTCACCAGATCGTTCGATTTCATCACGTTTCACAAATTCAATTTCGGGAGCTTCATCGGTGTTTAGGTACTGAATTTCGCCTGCTCCAGCTATGTAATGAGTACAGTGCAAAATCGACTGCATCCAGCGGAGACGTGTATCTCGTGTCGGACTGATTTGACTCTTCTTCACCTCGTCTACCGGAACCTCAATATAGCGATTTCCTCCTTTATACAGATAGTATCCTCCCTCTCGAAAACGAGCTCTTACAATTTCGCCTTCATAGGGCGTATCTAAAAAATAATCATCTACATCAATCGCGTTTTCACGGATTTTGGCATCGCTAGACCTGACAATCTCAATCCCTTCCAATAACCCCATCCCTTCGTACATTCTAAGACAGAAGTCGACTACGTCATAAGAATCGATCGACGAAAATAATTCTACCCACTGAGGCTCTACCAAATTAGGCAATTGTCTCCGAGCCTTAGCCTGCCAATCAGGCTTAATCGTCTTACAATAGAGTGGTGAATACAATTTCTGGATCTTATTGGAAAATTCAAAGTTGATTCGCTCTACCTTTTTCGAATGGCGGTTTGTCAAAATCGCATTCGTTTCGCGATGATCGTGGTCACTGTCGTGAAGAAAAAATACAATACGCCCTCCTATCTCCGACTGCAATCTCCGAGCAGTCTTGATTTTAGAAAAGACAAATCGATTTGGGAAAATTCCACAAGGCTGTTGGCCAAAGCAGATAATCGGCTCCGTCATGAATTCAACCGCCTTCCTATCATTGGCTGTAAGGCCAAGCTCAACACGATCACAAGGAAACAAGCGATCATGTTGTACCACAAGTAACCAATTTCAATGATATGAGAAAAATAAAGGAAGAGGACGGTTAGCTGTGCAATCAATGCGGACAGGAACGCAGCATTCGCCTTGATGCGTTTTATAAAAAACGCAGCTAAGAACAAACCAAGGACAGTCCCGTAAAAAAGGGAGCCGACTATATTCACGGCCTCTATCAAACTCTCAACCATACTAGCGAAAAGCGCGAACACGATGGCTATGCCGCCCCAGATTCCAGTAAAAACTCGAGAAGCCTTTACATAGTGCTCCTCGCTTTTCTCCTTCACAAAATGGCTTTGATAAAAATCAACAGTAGAGATCGTCGCCAAGGCACTCAATTCCGAAGCAGTCGACGACATCGCCGCGCTTAAAATCACCGCAACCAACAGGCCGATCAAACCAATTGGTAGCTCATTGAGTATAAAATGTATAAATACAAAATCGGAGTCTTTCATGCCCTGCTCGCCTGCTCCACTCGCGATATATTCGCGTACCGCCGAACGGGACTCTCGAACTACCTGTCCCACTTCCTTTAGGGCTTCCTTCGCCGCTTCCTCGGCCAGAACATCACCAGACCTCATCGCAGCGACATAGTCTTCTAAAATTACTTTCTGATTTTCAAAATCGGCCTCAAATCGATCCTCAACCCCCTGGTAGGCACTAGGATCGCCTTCAATGCTTTGTTCAATAATCGAAGTCGGCAAAAAAGTAGCGGGTGGTTTCTCCCATTGATAGAAGACAAAAACCAACACTCCTAGAAGCAGAATCATAAACTGCATCGGAACTTTCAAAAGTGCATTGAACATTAAGCCAAGACGACTCTCGCGCACTGAGTTACCCGACATGTAGCGTTGTGCTTGAGATTGGTCCGTCCCGAAGTAAGATAGCGATAGAAAAAAACCGCCCAACAAGCCAGACCAGAGCGTATAGCGTTTATCCAAGTCAAAGGAAAGGTCCACAACATTCAGACGCCCAAGAGCGCCAGCAATACTCAGATTTTCTCCAAACCCTGCGTATCCTGATATTTTATACACGACAATTCCAAAGGCAATCGCCATTCCACTCAAAATAACCGTCATCTGGTATTTATGAGTCAAACTCACCGCATGGGATCCGCCAGTCACCGTATAAAGAATAACAGCAACACCTACACCAATCACGGTTGTGTTCATATCCCAACCAAGCACACTCGTTAAAATAATCGACGGCGCGTAGATTGTAATACCAGCCGAAAACCCACGCTGTATTAAGAAAATAACACTACCCAAAGTACGGGTTTTGGAATCAAAACGGTGTTCGAGAAACTCGTAGACTGAACATAAGTCCAGTTTGTAATACATCGGTACAAAAACGATCGATATCAAAATCAAGGCTAGCGGCATGCCAAAGTAATTTTGCACGAAAGCCATACCACTATCGAAGGCTAAGCCAGGAGTGGAAAGAAAGGTAATCGCACTGGCTTGCGTCGCCATGACCGACAAACCAATCGTACCCCAACCGTTTGAATGTCCCTTTAGAAAATCATCCAAGTTGTGATCATTGCGCGTTTTCCATATCCCGAAAAAAACGATGGAAAGCAACGTTGCGCTTAAAACGACAATATCCAACCCACTCATACCTGAAAAACACTCACTAGCTAAAATGCCTCGTCATCCAGACGAAGAAAACAATCTGCGCGGCTAATGCAGCCATCACAAATACGTATAGAGTGTTCCACCTCTGGACTTCCTCTTTTTCGGACCCCGCGTCAGCGTTATCGATCAAATCAGTTTTCATGGCCGAGAGATATTAAATTCACAAATAATCGAATTGCTCCGGAATTGCCTTCCGGAAGTTGTCTAAAAAAGGAAAGCCCGGTATAGGCATACCACCCTTTCCCATACTGAGCGACGAGTAGACCACCATCCTTAGGCGACTCTCCCCTATCGTTCGCGGAAACTAATGCATCATACTTGTCATCCCAGCTTGAGGCATAGTACAAACCGCGCTCTTGTATCCAATCGTCGAAATCGCTTTTCGTTATCTTATTGGGAGTGTTAAACACAGGATGCTCTGCCTTCAAAATTCGCATTTCCACCTTTTCCTCAGAAACCCTGTCGCGAGACAACTGAATGGGATATGGCGATGAGAATTTCGATTTCGATCGGAAACTGGTTGTGTTGAATTGAGAGATCAATGTCCCACCATTCTTCACATAAGCAGTTAGAAATTCGAATGCTCGGTCTAAGCCAACATGTGCATCAAATGCTCGAGGACCCAAAATAACTGTGTCGTATTTCTGTAAATCAGTCGTAGTGATATTGGGTATTTCAATACGATCAACGTCGTAGCCAATTCGCTCCAAGGTATCAGGAACCGTATCGCCTACACCTTCGATACAAGCTATTTTGTTCCCTGCTCGGGCAAGGTCGAGACGAACCAGTTTCGTTTTCGCCTGGCTCAATATCGCATGCCGACCAATGTGTTCATACTCAATATTCTTCGAATCCAAATCAAACCGCTTTCCACTATCTGACAACACGCTAAAAGTCACATTCGCTTCAGACGCTCCCGCTGGAGGCGTTACCTTTACGGTAACGACTTGGCTCGTTTCCTTCTGAGGTATCGATACAGCTGCATTCTCAATATCAACAACCCAATCCTTCGAAACCTCCATCTGCAAAGTTCCATTGAAATCATCCACATTACTCGTAAGCGTAAGGTCAATCTCCTTAGGAGTACCGTCTTGAAAAACCAAGACAGAAGCATCTGCGTGCAAAACAAATTCTGGCCGAATAGACACTGGAAAATGAACTTCACCCTTAACAGGGTCACTGACTACTTGAATAGCCGGAGTCCTCAATTCGATCAATTGTCCTTCAATCTCGATTTCTGACACAACTTCGATTGCAGTAGGGATATCATGTAATTCCAACAACCTGTCATTATCAAAGTAGTACAATCCAGAACTAGGCTCCTTTTCGAGCCAATAAGGCTGTGTCAAAGCCACGTTCTCAGACAACTTCAATTGAAGTGCAACGTTTTCAGAAACATCCGAACGCAAGGTCTCATTCATGCCATCGACTCCCGCGAGTTCAGTTAACTCCGGCCAAGCGCCACTATCAAATAATCTTGCCTGAACACTCCGAACAATCGCTCTAATTGGGGACCGATTGTTTAATTCAACTTGTAAATCAGACTTCTGTCCCGGGGTTAAGTAGGCAGTCGAAGATCGAGCTTCAATATGAAGCCCCATCGCAGCAGCGATAATTTCGTGCAGATTTTTTCGCTTCGCTTCAGTTTCACGACTCAATGGCAATTTTTGAAAAATCGGATCCAGCTTAAGCAAGTCCGGCACACTCTTCCACGGAGCAGAGTGATCGAACTGTTCAATCACCTTGGACAACAATAAATCGATTTCGCCGCCTTCAGCATAGCGAGCCCAAGTGGTATCAACCCCACTCAAAAAGTCGCCATCCCCCGCATCGCCATCCAAAAGAACGAGACGTTCTAATTGCCCGCCACGCCGGCCTGCTCGGCCAAAGCCTTGGCTTTTATGCATACTACGACTTTGCGCAGAAATCTCTGTGTACGACGTTCCTAAATACGGGTTATAACGTCCGATTTCAAGCTCGATAATTTCACGTTCTTCTTCGTCAAGCCCAACGGAACTACGTCCATAGCCATTCCAGTAAATACGCTTCGCCTGATGCGTCCCAAGTTGTTCAAGTTGTTCAGGAAAAGCGTTCGGGTCCGCAGCCAAATTAAACGCTTTAAGCGCCAATTGAGCGGAAACCGTATGGTGTCCATGAGTTCGTCGTCCCAAATCAGGGTCGAAACGAGTGATAATCACGTCAGGCTTATAACTCCGTACCGCATAGACCACATCGCCAAGGACCTCGTCTTCTTGCCAATTTTCCAAGGTATCCTCAGGGTTCTTAGAATATCCAAAGTCTCGAGCTCGAGTAAAAAGCTGCTTGGCTCCGTCTATCTGACGCGCTTGCAATAATTCGTTTGTTCGGATTAGTCCGAGCCCTTCTTTAAGCTCCGGTCCGATCAGGTTTTGTCCACCACCTCCACGGGTCAGCGACAAATAAGCAGTATCCAGTTTTTCATTCTGAGAGAGATAAGTTAACAACGCAGTATTTTCATCATCTGGATGAGCGGCTACAAACAGCACAGAGCCCACCGTATTTAGCTTTTCTAACTCGAGAAGCAGTTCCGAAGATGTAAGAGATTGGCTACTACCCATACTCGTTAAAAAAATGCCGCTAAAAAATAGGAGAATTCGAACAGGGTTCATAGTAGTTACTCAAAAGATAGATTCACAATAGCGATAGGCCCTAACAGCGAGCCCTACGTACAAACAATCAAATTGATTGGATTTATTTTGAAGTAATTCGAATTTGTCCAAACTGCCGTCAATAAATCATCATCCGCCTAAGGGCAGTCGACAACAGTCTCTGTCATAATCAGACCATTCCGGGAGGCATGGCAGTGTTAATCATCGAAAATCACAAGACTGGCAACAATCAAGCTGATCCGCCACTCGTTCTCGACCTGAGGATGCAGCACGTATGATTCTCAATAAGACAAACGACTATGCCACGCTCAATGCAACAATCACTTATACTCGGCCTAACCTTTCTAGCTCTCTTCGCAACAAGCGCTCAAGCGGCCTTCACCATCTCGGGCACTTTGGCGAGCGAATCGCCTGGTGGTGTATTGAAGCTACAGCGAGAAAATCTCGATAAACGTTCACAAACCCTTGAAGGGAAATTGACTATCGCCACAGACCAAACCTTTCAAGAATCATTCGGAGGCCAAGCGGGACTCTTCACCCTTATTCTCAGCGACCAATCTAAAATTTCCCTAGCTATCCAAGACGGGCAAGTCATCGAAATTGAAAGCGATCCCCAAAACGCCAATGACTATAACATAAATGGGTCCCGAGATACCGAAACCCTACAAGTCTACGAACAATTCCGCAAAGAATCACTCGCTCGTCTTGTCTACCCGCCTAGAGCAATTCTCAGAAAAGCGAAAACTGAAAACCGAGATAGCGAAACACTCGAAAAACTAGCCCAAGACGAGGTCGACGGTTACAGTGCCCACCTGAAGGAACTCAACGACTTCGTCATCGATCAACTCGAGCCTAACGTTGCTCTCTACGCGACCTCTCTTAGATGGGACCCGGATCATCGTATTGCAGAACTCTCCCAAGTTCTCCAGTCCTTTACAGATGCAAATCCCGAACTCGATATAACCCAACGCATGCAAGAGAAGCTCGAACGCTTTCGTGCCACCGCTATCGGATCCCGAGCCCCCGCCCTCCAGGGTGTAGACCTCGATGGCACCCCCCATACACTCGAGCAATACCGAGGAAAGGTCATCCTCGTAGATTTTTGGGCATCCTGGTGCACCCCCTGCCGTGTGGAAAACCAATTCTATAAGGAACTAATCGAAACATATTCGAAACATGGATTCGATCTATTCGCAGTCAACATGGATACAAGCGTTTCCAGTTGGAAGAGGGCCAGCCAACGAGATCAAATCACTTGGCCGCAGATATCAGATAGCATGGCCTGGAAATCCCCTTTCGCCTCTGCCTACAACGTAACCGCATTGCCAGCAAACTTTCTCCTCGACGAACAAGGGAAAATTCTAGCTCGTAACCTCCGTGGCAAACAACTCGAGGCCAAACTAAACGAGCTCCTAACAAACTAGTAGCCGCTACCTCCTCCTACAAGGATCAAATTGTATATTTATTTCAAATACATATAACCAAGTACAGGAATAAAAACAAGACAAAGCCCCTTCTATCTAGCCGCAGCTAAGCGTGATTCACAGCTAGCCACAATTGCAGTGCATTTGATTTTTTTAGAGTCCACTATAACTATCTATACTATAATATGACGATCGATAATCAATTGAATACAGTCTCCTTGCTCGGGGCTCTGGTTGCAGATTCTTTGGCTTTGGCTCCACATTGGATCTATGATCCAAGTGCGATTGAAAAAAGCTTTGGCAAAGTCAATGGGTTGATGAAGCCAGCTGATGGCACGTATCACTTTGGCCAGCCGAAAGGAGGACAGACACACTTGGGCCATCAAACGATTGTTCTCTTCGAGTCCCTTAGAGACAATGCAGATTTCGCAGAACGGCTCAGGGAATTTTGGGCGAGCTCATCGAGCTACCGAGATCATGCGACAAAGAACTTTCTTGAAGGTGGAAATGAGCGTTCAGATGAATTAGCAGGAGCGAGCAGGTTGGCTGCTGTCATTGCTGCGGTGCCAACCGATAAAATACGCGATGCGATGCAAGCACAGGTTTTGGTGACGCATAGTGAGATCGTAACGAAAGTAGGATTACAGTTTGTATCATTAGCTGAACGACTGGCAAACGGCGACGGAACAAAAGAAGCAGTTGAAAAGGAATTTGCAGGATCACACACCCTCAATCAGGCGATCGAAGTGGAAGGGAAAGAGCCCTCAGAGGCTTTAGGAATTCTAGGGAGAGATTGCTCTTTAGCATCGGCTTTGCCCGCAGTTATTTATTTTCTCAGACGTGCAAAGAACTACGAAGAAACTTTGATCGAGAACGTAATGGCAGGAGGCGACAGTGCGTCCCGTGGACTTATTCTGGGTGCACTACTAGCAGTGTCCGGTGGAGAAACCTCGATTCCCGAAGAGTGGCGGACGGACCTACAGTATCAAATCAATAACTAGACTAGAGCCATGCTTTTCTATCAAAACGCAGCAGAATATTTCGAACTGGAGCAGAAGCGCTTGATTGACCGACAGAGTGCAAACCTTCCAGACGAAGGACGAATCACTCGACTCATGACTCCTTCTCCTGATCTAAATGAAGACGACCATTTTCCCTATTATTCTCTAACCCATGAGGTCGATTCGTTGGAAGTGGATTACCGTGGGATTGTCGGAGAACGCCATCAAGCGGTCACTCGTCCGTCAGGGGGGCGCGAACTCAAAGTCTACCCGCGAGGAACAAAGATTCGAGGACATCGCCATCTCTTTGTGAGCTGTTCATCAGATATTGCAGAGCTTTCACGCCGGATGGGGCTGGAGATCACTGCTGAAATGCTCGGCTTGAATCTCTTAATTGATCGCGAAGATGGCGAGGATTTTTCAATTACTGAATTACCTGTCGGGACCATGATGCTCCTTGCTGATGAAACGGCTACGAAGCCGGCGAAGCCTCCACTTGCGACCCTTATTAGCTTTGTGAAACAAGAAGGTTGCGGGATCACAGGAAAATTGATCGCTGACCACTATGGTGACCCAGCTTTAACTCGAAAGTTTCGAGAGGCGACGAAGGACCATCGAGGGATACTTTGCAGCGTCGAGTTTCCGGTGGAGGCAACGGTACAGCTCGAAAAAGGGCAGCGCGTTTTCTTCCGTTACTCACGAGGCCTGGCACCTTAAAAGACGATAGGGACCCGGACCGATTCCAGGACGTGCTAGAAGCAAAGTCCCTCAAGAGCTATTGACACCCCTACTCTTACGGGTACTCTACAGCTAATTTTAGTGCTCAAGCAAAATAAGTCATGTACATCGTAAGCTACCTCTTGATCGGACTCATCGTGCAAGTTGTCTACCGGTTTAAAACAGACAGAATTAATCCACAACCAAAATGGACATTTCTAGCGATTCCAGAACTCTGGGTGGTACGATTTTTTCTATGGCCACTCTATCTTATCGACCTCACTTTGAGCACTTTGGCCAAAAATAAAAAAATCCCCAAGCCGGAAAAATAATTCCTTAGAGACCTTCAAAAAAATAGTATACGCACTATCTATGCGAATACTCATTATTTGAAGAATAACAGCGAAACTAAGCTGTTTTATAATGGCGATAAAAGCGAACCTTTGCTTCACGATTTATTTCTACACTCGCCAAGAATAGAGGCTTTGATTCCCCCAGTGCGAATATAGATATCTCTGTTTGGAACGATTTCTTTGCCGCACGAGAAATTCGAAAAGACACCAAGATTAAGTGCCATTCCATAGAACTGTATGCCCTGTCCCAAATTCGGGCTACCTCTTGTTGCTAACCAGAATCCAATTGATGTTGTAAAATCTCCAACTGAACTAATTCAACGTAGGCTATATTATTGTAGTATAATAAAAAATACATAATATTTTTCATTCCTTAGAACCTCAATTTTAGTTTCGCCTTTGCAAATTCCAATCGTTTCCCGCCCAAAGATTGAACCTTGCCTTCGAGCAATCTATTCCCAAAGACCTAAAGCCGCCTGATCAGTTTGACAGGCATTCCCCGACCAATACGCCGCCAGCTTGGCCCCCCCCCTAGGGGGCCATGTAAGTAATCGATTGACTCAACAACCAATAAACGAAACAAAGCAACTAAAGGAGACTACGACGAATACCGGTAAATAAAACGGGAGCAGGTCATTGCCAAACATCACGGCGCTTCGCATGACGCTTACAATAGAGTTATCATCCTAAATCTGCTTAGGGAGAATAAGAGCGTTGAGGAAATTGCCGCGAAATGCAAATGGGATCCCGAATTCATCGAGCGATCAATCAAAGTGGATCCAATTCTGAAGAGCGTGAGTAGTCATCTGGAGTCGGCCTCTTAGTCTATAGCAAGATTATTCCTTTTTAAGCCCGAGTTGGCTGTAAGGATAATTGTAAACTATAATTGGATACGTTTTAGCGTAACTAAAACGCTGTAATTCCGATCGCGATGTTGCGAACTAGTGCGAAGATGGTTTCTGCAATCCTTCTTATTCAGGTTTTAATCCAATAGATTTGATCTCCTTAACGTCGGAATCTGAAAACCCAGCAGAATTGTACAGACAAACTGTTCCCCTTGAGTTTTTCAAAATTAAGATTCTGTTGTCATCAGAGAATGAAAGTTCAATTATGGATTCTTTTTCAAAAAAGTATCCCGTTGAGTAGTCTGTACTTCCTGGGAGGACTGCGAAATCACACAAGAAGCCGCCTTTGCAAATAACTAATCGGCCTTCAGACATTTTATTCAGGTATTCGGGTGCAGTTAGGTCCGCATGCGGAACTGGCTTGTATAGATCCATAATATGCAAACCAGTGAGGTATCGTGCTTCCCCTTCGCAAATCGCTCGACCACGAGCTTCTGTATCGGGTTTGATAGCGATGAGCGCTAATGAAAGTAAGATCCAAGCCTTCATCAGTTCCCTGGTGCGATAGAAGTGCAATTAGTACAAATCATGTTCTTCTTTACGCTCAAAATACAACCAGTCATTATCGATCTGATACAGAGACAAACTACTGCTATTGCTTTTTGAGTCTATTATATTCACTCCAAACAAGTATCCGGTTCGGACAAAGTGTTCTCCCTTGTCATGCTGCTTGGTAACGAAATATACGGTGCTTTCGAGATTATTTCCAGAAAAGTGTAAGCGTCATGCCAAGCGCCTTGATATAGTTCTCTGCTGTTTTTGAAAAGTGTCGTATGTTTCGTAGCTATGACATCTACGACTGCCGATGAA
>JAKYXN010000038.1 GCA_022538095.1 Puniceicoccaceae bacterium K14
GTCGCAAATGGATTTAGAAATGTAGTCAAATGCCTCGCTGACGCGAAGCGTCAGTCGACCGACAGGTCGAGAGCTTGCTCCGGGGATCTTTTACTACAAATATGTTTCGCTAGCGAAACGTTTACGTTACGCAGCTATCCGGTTGTTGACAGTGCGGTTGTCTGAGTAATCGCTTTGGGTAGGTTATCCATTTTTTGTGGAAATTTCTGACTGCAAACTATCGCTAAGCTACAAATGAAAAAAATTAAAACTCTGGCACTCAGTGTCGCATCCTTGGTTGTCCTGACAGGCCAACTTGCAACTGCCGCTACCTTGAGTGGGGTCGTGAAAGCATTTGATTCTGAAATGCCGTTATCCGGAGCTCGAGTGCGGATCGAGAGTCTTGGACTGAGCGGAGTGACTGATGACTCTGGACGTTTCGCAATTTCAGGTCTCGATTCTGGTGAGTATTTGGTGAAGGTATATTACATCGGCCTTGGAAGTACACTTGAAACTGTTAGTGTAAGTGAGACGAGTTCGGATTTGATTGAGTTCTTAATTGGTGAAGAAGTCATTGAATTGGACCCACTTGTTGTTGAAGGACAAAAGCTCGGGCAAGCGAAAGCGCTAAATTTGCAACGTTCTGCGAGTGTATTGAAAAATTTGGTGGCGGCCGATGCGTTCGGGAATTTCCCGGATGAAAACGCTGCTGAAGCATTACAACGCGTTTCCGGTGTATCCATCGAGCACGATCAGGGCGAAGGTCGTTACGTGGTAATACGGGGTGTTGATCCCGATTTGAACTTGGTATCGGTTGATGGCGTTGCGTTGCCGTCGCCGGAAGGTGATACGCGCAAGGTAGCATTGGATGTTATCCCTACCGAAATCTTAGAGCGCCTTGAGGTGAGTAAAACCTATACCGCTGATATGGATGGTGGATCTATTGGGGGAAATGTTAACCTAAAAACTGTAAGTGTTTTTGATAAAGGAGGAAAGTTTGGTTCGGTAAAGGGGCAACTTCTTTACAACGACCTCGTTGGGAAAGCGTCATACGCATTAAGTGCCGCTTATGGCGATTTGTTAGGGGCTGATGGTCGGACTGGGGTTATGGTTGCGGCGAGCGTCCAAGAACGTGACTTTGGTTCGAACAATATTGAAGTAGGAGACCCTTGGTATGAGGAAAAAGATGGAGTCGGCACTGAGAGGTACTTCGCTCCAGAAATCGAATACAGGGAATATATTGTTACCCGCGAGCGTCAATCTGTCAGTGCGAATATTGAGCATATGCTTGGCGATAATAGCCAACTTTATCTCCGTACATCTTACAGTTATTTCAGCGATCAGGAGTTTCGTTCGAGAACAGAAGTCAAATTTGAATCAGGAGCTGAGGAAAAGGATGATAATCAGAATTCTGTGAATCTCACACATACGGAGGTAGGGGCGACAGTGCTTAATGTTGAGGACACCGATCGGGACCTCAAGGATCGCTTTGAAGAGCAAGAAATCTATACGGTCGCGTTGGGCGGTGAAACACTTGCTAACGATTGGAGGATTAGTTACCAAGCGTCCATTTCTCACGCGGAAGAAAATGAGCCAGATCGTTTGGATACGGATTTTCGTAATGGGGACACTTCGGATGTTAGCTATGATTTTTCAAATTCTACGCAACCTGTAGTGACTGTCGAAGGAGGGTCCGATCTTTTTGATGCTTCAAATTTCGAATTGGATGAGGCGGTTGTGGAAAACAATGTTTCTGAAGATGACAAGGTGGCATTTAAGGTCGATTTTCGTCGCGACCTGTTTTTAGGAAACGCGCCGAGTTTCGTAAAGTTCGGGACTAAATTTAGCCAGAGAGAAAAGTCGGTAGATAACGATGCAAAGGCGTATAGCCCTGATTCGTTTGAAATGACTTTGGCAGATGTTGCCGAGTATAGCTCGGACTATCCTTATTTCACCGATGAAGATGGGTATTTGAGAGCTGATGCAGACGAACTTCGAACGATCATCAAAGCTGAGATCGCTAGTGGAGGACTTGAGTTTGAAGAAGACGATTACGCGGAGAGCTTTAAACTCGATGACTACGTGACGGAGGAGGATATTTTAGCGGTTTATGGAATGCTAGAAACGCAAGTTGGCGAGTGGACATTGAATGGCGGGCTTCGTTACGAGCAAACGGAAACGGATACGCAAGGATTTGGAGCTGTATTCATAGAAGATATAGAAGATCCTGGTGAGGAAATATTTTCAGAATTTGAGGAACTTGAGAAAACGAATAAGTATTCAGATTTGCTGGTTAGCCTGAACGCACGTTACGAGATCGATGAAAATTCGATTATTAGAACGTCTTTTAGTAATACGATCTCCCGCCCTAAGTTTGGTGATTTCGCTTTTCGAAGAGAAATCCATCGTGTTGATGAAGAAATCGAAGGTGGGAACCCCGATCTAGACCCTTATGAGTCAACAAACTTTGACATTTCTTATGAGCGATACATTGAGCCTTTAGGGCAGTGGTCGATTAGTCTGTTTTACAAAGAAATCGATTCTTTTATCTACACGAGTCTTAGTGAAATCAAAGATGAGAGTAGTAGCGAATTCGGCTATGAGCTTATTACGCCACAAAATGGTGAAAGCGCTTCCGTTCGTGGTTTGGAGATTAATTGGCAACAAGACCTAGGATCTTACGCGGATTTTCTTAAAGGGTTTGGTATTTATGCGAATGTTACGTTTGCTGATAGCGAATCAGAAGGGTATCTGGAGAGAGAGGATGAGACTCTACCATTCTTGAAACAATCTGATATTATTTCGAATTTATCTTTATCATATGAAAACGAAAAAATGCTATTCCGTTTGTCTAGCACGTATCGTGATGAATACCTCGATGAAATTGGAGAAAATGTTGATGAAGACAGATACATTGCTTCCCATTTCCAAATAGATGCTAAAGCGGTCTATAAGATAAATTCCAATATGTCTGTATTTTTGGATGCGATCAATCTCACCGATGAGCCCCTAGAAGCTTACTACGGCGACAAGAGTCGTTTGAGCCAATACGAATCGTATTCTTGGTCTGCGAAGCTTGGTTTTAAGTGGACGCACTAATTGAATAATTTTAGCTGAGATCAATAAGCAGCAGGTGTTCAGTTATTGAGCGTCTGCTGCTTTAAATTAATTATAGAACGATGAATAATTTTAAAAACACATTCAGCGTGTTGTTACTAGGAGTTACACTTAGCGGTGTCTCTTATTCTCAAAACGATGAAGTCTTGGTAGGAGAAGCATTTTTCTCTCAAATCGATGAGGCAGATAATATCGATTCACTTGCCATTTGGAAGGATTCCAACACCGACGAGGTGACGCTTTATGCAACCGCGAAAGGTACGCATCGCTTGGCTGTGAGTGATGCGGAGAACGGATTTCCGCTTCCTTACATGGGTACAAAAGGAGTGGAGGCAGGGCAGTATAATCGGCCTAATGGCATCGCAGTGGCTGGCGATTTTCTTTTTGTTGTTGAGCGTGACAATCGACGTGTTCAGGTAACGGACCTTTCTAGGGAAGTGACCCTTGGTTTCTTTGGCTTGGATTCGTTGATCAAACCATATGGATTATATATCCAGTCATTGGATTCGGGGACTTTTCGAGTCTTTGTTACGGACGATTATGCGTTGGTCCCAGAGGTAGATGAACCATTACGTGAAGGTGGGGCTAAGGGACGTATCAAGCAATTTATTGTTGGGATTGATAAGGGATCGATGAATGCAAAGCTGGAAAAGACCTTTGGTGCGGACGTCGGCGAAAGCACCTTGCACGTTGTGGAATCGATTTCTGGGGACCCCTTCTATGATCGGTTGTTAATAGCCGACGAAGATCCTGTTAATGGAATGAGTATTAAAGTGTTTGATATGAAAGGGGCTTTTACAGGAGAGTCTTTGGGCGATGGTATTTTTAAATATCAACCTGAGGGAATCGCATTGTGGGAAACTGGCGAAAAATCGGGAATTTGGATTTGCGCTGATCAGGGGAAGGCAAAGACGATTTATCGGCTCTTTGATCGTGAAACATTGGAGTATAGAGGATCTTTTGTTGGTAAGTATACCAGTAATACTGATGGTATCTGCCTTTATCCGTATTCGATAGGAAAATACTCGATGGGACTATTCTATGCAGTTCACGATGATTCGGGTGTTGGAGCCTGGTCCTTGAAGGATATAGTTGAAGCGATTGCTTTGGAGAAAAACTAGAGAAATAAGTTATCGATAAACTTTAATACTGTTTGATTTGATGATGAGCCAGGCTTTGGAGCCTGGCTCAATTTTTAGCTCTTTGACGGCACTTGCGGTGAGTTCTATTGAAAGTGGATCGATCTCTGAGTTGTCAACTTGAGCACGGATTAAAAATTTGTTGTTGAGAGAGGCTACTCTTTTGATGGTTGCTAGGATACAATTGCGAGCTGAGATATTAGTGATTTTTTCTGTAGATACAAGAATGTCATTTGATGGGATGCCTACCGTGATGCGAGTTCCAACTCGTTCATCAATGCGCGGGATAACTAAGCTGGGCGAATTGCTTTGCTTGCCGAGGTGAATGATGGAGTTGTCTTCTGAGTGTGATTTTAAAGCTGTCGTGAGAATGTTTTGAAAGCCTTCACGAGCGGCTATGGGGTAGACTTTGGGAGTGGAAAAGAGTTTCGAAGGGGTGTCCTGAGCGATGATATTGCCTGCTTCAATGGCTATGACTTCGTCACAGAGAGCTAGGAGTTCTGTGGGATTGTGTGACACTATAAGGATGCTGGGTTCGAAGGTCTCTTTGATTTTTAGCAAGTAGGGAAGGATCTTGTTCCGTAGGCTGATGTCGAGCGATGCTAGCGGTTCGTCTAGTAGCAGGAGCTTCGGGTTTATGCAAAGAGCTCTGCCGAGAGCGACCCTTTGTTTTTCTCCTCCGGAGAGTTGGTTGGGGAATCTTTCGAGAAGATCGGAAAGGTCTAAAATTTCGATAATTTCTGAGCGGAGGCTTTGATAGTCTGTGTTGAGAGAACTTGTATTAAAAACTGCAGAGTCCAAGTTTTGCAGGACATTCCAGTGTGGAAACAAAAGGAGGTCTTGAGGAACGTATCCAAATTTTCTTTCTTTTATTGGCTTGTTTATTCCGGATTTCGAGTCGAGCCAAGTAGTCCCGCCAATCTCCAAATTACCGGACGCATTTTTTTGTATTCCAGCAATGATTTCGAGAAATGAAGTTTTTCCGGAGCCGGATTTGCCGAACACTCCGAGAGCTTGGGATGAGGATTGAAATTTGATCTCAAGACTAAATGTATCCAAGCGTAAATGGATATCGGCTTTGATGTGATGGTTATTCATTTAGCTTCGGTCGTCTTTCTTTTGAAAAGGCCGCGAGAGACGTTCGGTTAGATAAATGGCGAGAAACCCGATTGCGAGGGAGATGAATACGAGAGTGTTGGCTCGTGAGTCGTTACCAGATTGGTGGGCGCTGTAGATTGCCGATGAGAGGGTTTGGGTACGTCCTGGGATATTTCCAGCTACGATGATTGTTGCCCCAAATTCGCCTACAGCTCTTGTGAAACCTAGGATGCCAGCTGCAATGAGTCCACGCGAGGCTAGGGGAAGTGTAATTGAAAGTAGTATACGGGTGAAGCTCATTCCGAGGGTTTGACCCATTTGCTCAAGTCGAGGGTTAACTGCTTCAATGCTTACTCGAGCTGTCCGAACAACGAGAGGGAAGGACATAATCGTGCAGGCGAGGACGACAGCTTTCCAATCGAGTAGGACATCTAGATCGATTCCAAGTGTATCGCGACCTAGGATGCCGTTGTCTGCTAAAAGTCTTAGGAGCAAAAAGCCGACAGCGGTGGGTGGCAAAACAAGTGGTAGGCTAATTAGCGTCGAAAGAGCGTTTTTTCCTGTAAATTCGTAGCGTGCTAAAACGTAAGCGATGGCGGTGCCTGTACTGAGCGTTAAACAGGTAGACAGCGTTGCCCATAGCAATGTGTTGATTACAATTGTGGAAATACCGTCCATTCAAACTTCAAGAATCAGGGGGAACTATGAAGATTGGTTTGTCGGATTGGCGATCATAAACCCATGTTCTTCGAAGACTGATCGTGCAGAGGGCGAACGTAGAAAATCGAGAAATTTTTTGGCTTCCTCCAAATTTTGGCTCCGATTGAGGCGAGCAGCAGAGTAGATGATGGGGGATGTTTTTTGAGATTCTATTTCGTACAGTAGTTGTAAGTCGGTCGCCCGACTCATGTAGTCAGTTTTGTACACAAACCCTATGAGCCTTCGGTTGGCGATGACTTGGTGGAGAACTGAGCGTGCATCGGTAGCGTAAGAAGCTTTGCTAGATACGAATTGCCAAAGACTGGAATGAGGGCTGCCTGCTGCTTCGAGCCACTGCTTGGCGTAGCTGCCAGCAGGTACAAAATCTGGGTGTCCGAGGGCAAAAAATTCGTTGTTTGTTTGTGCTAAATCAGAGGCGTGTTCGATTCGAAAACTTGAGTCTTTATGAGCAATTATAACGAGTTTGTTTTTCAATATTTGGATTCGAGACTGTGGCGTGATTAGGTCGTGCTCATCGAGCTTATCCATCCAAAACGTGTTGGCGCTGATAAATATGTCCGCTTTGGGAGAAGCGACTAATTGTTGAGCTAACGTACCTGACCCCGAAAAGTTGAATACGATTTTGCTATCCGAGGAATTTTGGTAAACTCCAGAAATTGTGTGAAGAGCATCGGCAAGACTGGCGGCGGCGTAGACTATTATTTCGTTTTCTGTTTTCTTATCTTTGTAAGAATCACAGCAATTTAAACCGGTTAACGCTATTAGAAGTAATGTTAAAATAACTTTGATTCGTTTAGAAAAGTGCATGGAGCGAGTGTTGAACGCTGCAAACGAACTGAATGTTGGCAATTGAAATTCATGGCGAACTGGATGAGTGAAGTTCGCTTAAGCTAGATTCAATTAGCCGGAAAATTCTTACTCAATTAACTGTGTACGCAGCTGTCTGGAGTTGATTCCTGTGAAACTTCGGTCCGGTAATTCATTCGTGACTGCTCTGTTTTAAGTAAAAGGCGAGTCGGGAGCTGCCTAAAAATGGGTATGAGATGAGTAGTTAGAATTACTTTGGTTTTCGAGGTCGATTTTCCTTCTTTTTGAAATTCTGAGAACAATTTGGGTTTAATTAAGAGAGCATCGAGTGACGCGGGCTTGCCGATAAGGTTGATAGTACGTTGGTTACGAAAAACTTAGAAATTAGATAAACCTAGACGATATATCCTGCATTTTATTTCAGTATTTAAGTATTTATATGGATGGTAAGCTTAATGTTCCAGAGGCGTTGGCCGATCAAATAGGTCATCTACTTTCATATTTAATGCCCATACAATTTTAATGATCCCGCATATACCAGCAACCGTTCGTTTGCAAAGTAGTTGGCAGGCTTTAGCTTATTTCGCAACGGCAGTTGGATTGGCGTCTGCCGGGATTGTTGGCTTAGGCTTATCCAAGCAAGCGCTTTTAGGAGCGTTGGTAGGAAGTGGAATTGTTTTACTGTTCAATAGAGGGCTTACACTCGCTCGCCGAGTCGAGAAGAGTATGGAAGAATTTCTAAAGGCTGGGCTAGTTGGTGTGCCGGAAGGCGTTGAGCTTGTAGTTTTGGGGCCTGATGGGCGTTTTGTCTCAACAAACGGTGCGAGAGATTTGCTACAGCTGGAAGATGATGTGACTACTTCGTCACTGGATGAGCTGTTGAAGCAAATTAGAAGTGAACGTTGTGTTAATTTTCCTAAACTCTTGGCCTCTTTTAGAAGAGGAGACACAGATTTTGTAAAGTGCTCTGTGAGTATCCAGCATAAAGTAGAGCGCCATTTTCAAATTGAATTGCGCAGATGCGTTCATACAACGCCGTCGGATTCCTTTGTTAGTATTGGATTATTGGATGAAACTGCGATGAAAGAGGTACAGAGTAGTTTTTATGATAATGAAGAAAAATTACGTCTTATATTCGAGCTCTCTCCTGTAGGCTTGCTTTGGTATACTGAGAAAAAACATCCTATTGATGGAGTTGTGTCTGAAAGGATTTTTAATCCGGCGCATCAAAAAATATCAGGCTTAACGGATGAAGAGATGGCTCAAGACGGGATTTTTGGGAAGATTTCTCATCCCGATGATTTAGAGAAGCAACAAGCGTTTCGGGAAAAATTAATAAATCGGGAAATTTCTAATTACTCGTTAGAGAAGCGTTACATCCGAAAAAACGGAAAGACTGTCTGGGTACGTGCGACCTGGCACCGAATTTGGGATGTGGTGGGAGACGGCTTTCAAGAATTTTGCGCTCTCGTGGATATCACGGAGCTTAAAGAAGCGACCGAAAATCTGAGGATTACCGAAGGACGACTTCGCTTTATTTTCGAGTCTGCTCCAATGGGGTTGCGATGGACACATGAAAGAAGCGCTCCTGAAGGTGGTAGGGCAGTGAAGGAGGCAATGTCTAATCCCGCGCACCATAGAATATCGGGACTTTCTGAAACCGAGGTAGAGGTGGAGGGTGCGTTTATGAATATCACACATCCAGACGATTTAGCTGAGCAAAAAAGGCTGCGTGAAAAAATGGAAAGCAGGGAGCTCGATGAAATCAGTCTTGATAAACGGTACATACGACCTAATGGAGAAATCACTTGGGTGCGAGTCTCTTGGTTGAGGCGCTGGGATGAAGATGGAAAGGGCATGCAGGAATTGAGCGCTCTGGTGGATATCACTCCAATCAAGAGAGCGAGTGAACTCGTTAAAAGAAAGGAGGCTCAACTCAGATTTATTTTTGAATCTGCGCCAATAGGGCTCTACTGGACGTCTGAAAGAAAGGAAGAGTCTGGTGAATTAGTCAAAGAAAGGCTCTTTAATCCTTCACACCTTGCGATTACCGGTTTGAAAAAACGCGATCTTGATAAGCCGGGTATCTATAAGCGTATTTCTCACCCCGATGAATTAGAAAAGCAGAGGATCTTGAGGGAGAAAATGGTCAATAGAGAGATCGAAGAATTTCGCATGGAAAAACGCTATCTGCACAGCAATGGCCGGTGGGTGTGGGTCGAAGCTACTTGGCTTCGAAAATGGGATGAGGATTTAGAGGGCTTTCAAGAGGTGTGTACCCTGGTAGATATTACAGAACAAAAAAGAAATGCTGCGATATTGGGGCGATCTATAGAGGCTGCTGAAGCTGCGAATGAGGCAAAGAGCCTATTTTTGGCGATGATGAGTCACGAAATTCGTACACCTATGAATGGAATTATCGGGATGACCTCTCTCTTGTTGGGGACGGATTTGAATGAAGATCAGACGGATTATGCTAAAACTATAAGAAGTAGTAGTGACTCTTTGCTTACAATAATTAATGAGATATTAGATTTTTCAAAAATCGAGTCAGGGAAAATGGAGTTAGAAGAAACACCATTTGACTTGAACGAATGTGTGTCAGGCGCTCTGGATTTGATGGTCGCTCCAGCCTTTGAGAAAGGTGTTGAGCTCGTTTACGATTCCAAGGGGGACTTCCCTTCGACCGTGTTTGGAGATCCTACAAGATTACGGCAGGTAATAGTTAATCTTTTGGGCAACGCTCTCAAGTTTACTGATAAAGGCGATGTTGTATTGAAAATGATCTGTTTCCGAAACGAAGGAGAAGAGCTTGTATTGGAATTTTCGGTAATCGATTCTGGAGTTGGAATAGCAGCTAACAGGATTGATGCCATTTTTGAATCCTTTTCGCAGGCAGATTCAACGACAACGAGAAAGTACGGGGGGACTGGTCTAGGTTTGTCGATTAGCAAACGTCTTGCCGAATTAATGGGCGGGCGCATGTGGGTAGTAAGCCAAGAAGGTGTTGGCTCTACCTTCTCATTTACTGCTAATGTTAAGTCCCTTAAGAAGGATTCTGTGGACATTTTTGGGGGCGAAGAAAGCACGAAATTTGAAGGCAAACGAGTGTTGATTGTTGATGACAATGAAAAGAGTCGCGACGTGCTTTCAAGTTTATTGAAGAGGGCAGGTATCGAATCAAAGAGCTGTGCGAATCCTTCGGATGTGATTAGGGAGCTCGAGGTGGATTCCTCTTATGATTGTCTTATACTGGATTCTGACATGCCTGAAATGAGTGGTCCTCAATTAGCTCTTAAGTTGAAGGGTACTGAAAATTTGGGTTTCATTCCATTGATCAATTATGGCCCGATATGCCAAGTGCTGCCAGAGAAAGAAAGCAAATTATTTGCAGCTTCTTTGCACAAACCGACAAACCATATTCAGCTTTTTTCGACGCTTACAAAAGTTATCGGAAAAAAGACAATCAAGACTAATGTATCCACGCAACAAGGAGATATCGAATTAAAAGGTTCAGATGTTAGAATCCTATTGGTAGAAGATCACCTTATTAATCAGAAGGTGGCTCTTAGAATGCTCTCAAGTCTTGGCTATAAGGCTGATTTAGCAGGTAATGGTCTCGAGGCATTGGAAGCGTTGGGCCGTCAAGTTTACGATATCGTTTTTATGGATATGCAGATGCCAGAGATGGACGGACTCACGGCAACTGAGGAAATCGTTAAGCGCCTGCCAAATGATATGGAACGTCCTTGGATAATCGCTTTGACTGCGAATGCTGTTATAGGCGACCGCGAGCGGTGTTTCGAGGCTGGAATGGATTCCTACCTCAGCAAACCAATTAAAGCTAAAGAGTTGGAACGAGAGATTCTGAAAGGATTTTCTTCAATGCAAGAAAGTGGGCGGTGCCAACCTAACGAACGAAAAGGTTGGAAGTCTTCCTATTCACCTGCGAGCAACGAATTGAATTAGAAGCTGTGAGATCGACGCATAGGGTTTAGGCGTACCTAACCTATTTCTTGTTTCTCCACCAAGTGGCAAGAGAGGAGCCAGTGATGTTCATTAATGGACCAAAGACTGCGGGGCCAAGTCCTACTGTGGCCATTTTCCCCATTTGTAGTGCGAGCCCAGATGCAAGGCCGCTATTTTGCATTCCAACTTCCAGTGCGATTGTACGACAGTCTTTTTCGTCCATTCTCAAGAGTTTACTAAAGAGATATCCGAGTGTGTATCCAAATAAGTTATGCAAAGTACAAGCTAAGACGAGGAGAAGCCCGACATCCATTAGGCTGTCTCGTCCTGCGGCTGTGATCACGGTAATGATCACGGCAATGCCGATCATTGAAATGAGAGATAAGACTTTTTCGAGCCAGTCTTTTCGTCCGTTTGCTAGAGACTTGAAGAGATAGGCACCGATTAATGGAAGAAGTGCGAAAATGCAAAGGTCCTTGATAAGTGCTTGGAAAATAGAGTCTAATCCGTCCTTTGATGCTAGATAGGCAAGGAGGTTCTTAAGAGTAATAATCAATGAGTAAGAGGTAAGCTGAATTAATTTCTTTTGGTTGCTGGAGTTTGAGAATAGATTGAATATTAAGCCAGCGCAGATCGGAAGGATGACCATGTTAAAGATGCTAGTCATCATTTTAAGAAATTCGATTTCTATCAATTGACCGGCAAATAGTTTCATCAAGAAAGGGGTCATGACTGGGGATAATAAGGTGGCTACCGCAGTGAGCGTTACGGATAGAGCTAGGTTGGCTTTTGCCAAAAAAGCCATTACATTTGAGGCAAGTCCGCTCGGAGAAGAGCCTACGAGGATTACACCCGCAGCGATTTCCGGTGAGAATTTGAATACAGAGACGATCATGAAACCAATGATGGGCATAATTGAAAACTGGCACAAAACGCCAACTGCTACTCCTTTGGGCATTTTAATGATTCCCTTAAAATCACTCAAACTCATTTGAGAGCCCATGCCGAACATTATAATTTGAAGAAGAGGTATTATTAGGTTCTTCGAGTTAAAGTCTCCAAAACCGAGAAAGTACTGTGGAAAACTCATTGAAATGCTTACAGCTGCGATGATCCAGAAAGAATAAGCAAACCCTTTGAACCGTGGGTTGAGACTAGCGCTAAGAGCCAAGCCTAATAGCCCTACTATCAAAAATGAATGGGCGTGTTCAGCTAAATGAGTGAATAGGAGTCCGACAAAAATCGTGAGTGAACATGCGGATACGAAAAAGAGAGCTCGGGGTAAGGGCATGGACAATGTTATTGAGAGATATACCAGGGGAATCGAGCATATAGTTTATGCGACGTCTTTATGCTATAACGAAAAACTGATTTGCGTAAAGTCGCTTTTTCTTAGGGAATGGTAAGCTTCAACGAGCTTATTCCAATTCGTCAACATTGTAGATATCATTGATTCTAAGCAAAAACGGTGGACGCTTTATGGCGTCCACCGCTGGGTGAAATAGGTTGTACTGTTTTTTGTTTTTTTATACGAGATCGAAGCGATCCAGGCTCATTACCTTTTCCCAGGCAGATATGAAGTCTTTTGCGAAGGCTTCTTTAGCGTCGTCGGAGGCATAGACCTCTGCGATTGCTCGTAATTGAGAATTGGATCCAAATACAAGGTCGACAGCAGAAGCAGTCCATTTGACTTGGCCACTTTTTGCGCTTTTTCCTTCGTAAAAGTATTCGCAGCGTGGCGACTTACTCCACTCGATATCGTGATCAAGGAGATTTAGGAAAAAATCATTGGTGAGAACTTCCTGCTGTTTTGTAAAAACGCCCAATTGACTTTGGCTTGTATTTGCATTGAGGGCACGCATTCCACCTACGAGGACCGTCATCTCTGGCGCAGTAAGCGTGAGAAGGTTAGCCTTGTCTATAAGGAGTTGCTCTGCTGGACGATCGAAGTTTCCTTTTTGGAAATTGCGGAAGCCGTCCGCTATGGGTTCGAGTACTTCGAATGATTCAGCATCTGTCATAGCTTCCGTCGCATCTGTACGACCGGGTGCGAATGCTACCGTTAAGTCGAAGCCTGCTTTTTTAGTGGCTTCTTCCACTGCGGTGTTACCTGCGAGTACAATCAAGTCTGCGAGAGAGATTTTCTTTCCATCTGATTGGGCTCTGTTGAAGTCGTTTTGTATGTTCTCCAAGGCTTGAAGGGTTTTAGCGAGAACTTCAGGGTCATTCGCTTCCCAATCTTTTTGAGGAGCGAGGCGAATGCGAGCTCCATTCGCTCCTCCGCGTTTGTCGCTCCCACGGAAGGTTGATGCTGATGCCCATGCTGCGGATACCAGTTGTGAAAGGCTCAGACCGGAGTCGAGAATCTTCGACTTTAGTGCTGCGATGTCTTCGCAATCTACGAGAGGGTGATCGACTGCTGGAAGCGGATCTTGCCAAATAAGTTCTTCATCTGGAACCAATGAGCCAAGGTACCGAGAAAGGGGGCCCATGTCACGGTGAGTGAGCTTGTACCACGCTCGTGCGAAGGCGTCTGCAAATTGTTCAGGGTTATCGTAGAAACGGCGCGATATTGGACCGTAGGCTGGGTCGTACCTCAGGGCGAGGTCGGTGGTGAACATAACTGGAGCGTATTTTTTTTCTGGATTGTGAGCGTCGGGAACGGTTCCTTTAGCGGAATCTTCTTTTGGCGTCCATTGAATGGCCCCAGCCGGGCTTTTTGTTTTTACCCACTCAAATTCGAATAAATTTTCGAAGAAATTATTGTCCCATATTATTGGATTCATTGTCCAAGCTCCCTCTAGCCCGCTGGAGATAGTGTCAGCGCCGGCACCGCTTCCATAACTGCTTTTCCAACCAAGGCCTTGCTCTTCTAAGCCAGCTCCTTCGGGTTCTGCTCCAACGTACTTGCTTGGATCGGCGGCACCGTGAGCTTTACCGAAAGTGTGACCTCCCGCTATCAGAGCGACGGTTTCTTCGTCGTTCATCGCCATCCGTGCGAAGGTTTCTCGGATATCTTTGGCGGATGCGAGAATGTCAGGATTGCCATTGGGCCCCTCAGGGTTGACGTAGATGAGTCCCATCTGTACGGCAGCTAGTGGATTTTCGAGGTCCCGTTCGTCACTGTAGCGTTCGTCGCCTAACCACTCGCTTTCGGCCCCCCAGTATGTGTCAGTTTCTGGCTCCCAAATGTCTTCTCGGCCTCCTGCAAATCCAAATGGCTTCAAGCCCATGGATTCGATTGCGCAATTTCCGGTGAATACCATCAAATCAGCCCAAGAAATTTTCTTGCCGTACTTTTGTTTAATGGGCCAGAGAAGGCGGCGGGCTTTGTCGAGGTTAACGTTGTCAGGCCAACTGTTCAATGGGGCAAACCTGAGGTTTCCAGAGCAAGCTCCTCCACGACCGTCAGCGACTCGGTAAGTGCCTGCGCTATGCCACGCCATTCTTACGAAGAGCGGTCCATAGTGGCCGTAGTCGGCAGGCCACCAATCCTGAGAATCGGTCATGAGGGCGATGATGTCCGCTTTGAGTGCGTCGAGGTCTAAGGATTTAAATTCTTCAGCATAGTTAAACTCCTCATCCATTGGGTCGGATAGGGAAGAGTTTTGGTGAAGTATTTGAAGATTGAGCTGGTTAGGCCACCAATCTCTATTGGATTTGGTGCCTGCAGTCGTGTTTTGGCCGGCGCCTCCCATTACTGGGCATTTACTGATGTCGTCTGATTCGGAATGATGGTCGCTCATATTGTTCAGCTTTCTTTCTTTTTGGTTTTTTGAGTTCGAGGTTTATGACTAGCTAATTTTGGCATTTGGGGCAGATGCCCCAATAAATTACTTCCGCTTCGTCTATAATATAGCCGTGATCGTTTAATGCATCAAGGCAGGGGGCTTTGCCTGCCTGGCATTCTGTATCCACAAATGTGCCACATTTTCGACAAACGAGGTGGTGGTGATTGTCGACTTGACGTTCATAACGAGCAGAAAGGCCGGCTGGTTGAATTCTTCGAATAATCCCGTGCTCGGTCATGGTGTTGAGAGCATCGTAAACGGCTTGGCGTGAAATCGTACCGATTTCGGCGCGTACGTGTTCGAGAAGCTCATCAGCCATAGAGTGTGGTTTTGATTTCACTGATCGGAAAACTGCCAGACGTTGTGCAGTAACCTGGAGACCGGCTTCTTTAAGCGCTAAGGATATATCGGAATTTGTCTCAGATTCCATAGATAATTGGATGATGTCTAATTCTAGACTAAGTCAAGAGTTCAGATTCGTTTCTGTTGAATTACCTAGATGGGGACGTCCGGTTATTAGTAACTTAGGACTAGAAACAGAGCTCTAGTTAGGCGTTATGATCTGAGTGGCTTCAAAGATTCGCTCGTGTAAGGTGCCATCATTTCCCGTATTGTTTGGGAAATCGACTATCGCTTGGGTGTAAGCGTTGGCAGGAGCGGGAAGAGTGCATTTGACCCAGAAACGATTTGTATTTTCGTCGATGTCAACTCGGCTAACGAACGTAGCGATTACGCCGTCGATCGTAATGGAATTGGGAACTAGATTGAGATTCATTGGAACGCCTCCTGGACCTGTGAGATTGTTTGGGAGTTCGAGGTACAGTGTTTCAGGGCCTTCTTGCGGGGTGAGCTCTAAGTCTTTTTCTATTAGAGCGTAGTAGGCATCGAAGTGGGGGCTAGTTGTCGTTGGAGGTATTAGCAGGGGTGATTGTTCGTTCGGGTCGTTGACTATGTTGTACAAAAAATAGTTTGTTGTATCTGCAGCGCTGGTGGGATCACCGAATGCGATTAGCTTGTAGTCGGGGTATGTGTCGATTCGTATTGTTCTACCTTCAGTGCCGGTGTCAGAGCCAAATGTCTCAGATACGATTGAGCGCTCTGAGTTGTCTCGCGACTGAATTATGGGAGCAAGGCTATTGGAGTCGATCGCAGGGACTGTCTCGGTGGCAGACTCGATATCGATTTTTGCTAAGTCGAGGATCGTGGAAAATAGGTCGACGCAATGGACGAGTTCATCGTTGTTTCCGTTTGTTTCTACGTCGGGTCCGGCTATGATTAATGGAACATGTACGCCACCCTCATAGAGGCTAGCTTTCGCGTGTTCGTTATCATAGGGCGCTTGAATTACTGGAGCTGGAGTACCGTTGTCACCAATTAAGATAATGTTGGTGGATTCGAGGTCAATTGAGGCGAGAAGACGACCGATTTCTGTATCCAATGATTGGAGAGCAGCTTCGTAGGCTCCGCGACGATTTGCTCCGGTGACTTCACCATCGGAGTTTGTTGAATAGGTCGGGTAGTCGTGGAGATCGCTCGGAGGGTTGTGGAAAGGTGTGTGTGGCGCGTTGAAGGCAACCCACGCGAACCAAGGAGAATCTTCTTTGTCAGCTATGAAACTTAGTGTTTCGTTGACTTGGTCTGTGGTGGAATAGGTCGTTTCGTTACTCGTTGATCCGTTAATCGTCTTGCCCCAATTGTAGTAGTCAGCAACCCCGCCACTAATGATGCCTCTAAATTCAGGCCAACCTCCAATTGTGGCCGGTCCGTCATCTCCACCACCAAGGTGCCATTTCCCGAAGGAGGCGAGTTGATAAGGAGAGTTCTGGGCCGCAAAAATTTCAGGGAGTGTTAATTCGCCTTCCGGCAGGTTTCCGCTTCCAGAAGGGTGTCCCACTCCATGGCGGAAAGGGTGCCGTCCTGTAAGAATTGAAGCGCGGGTTGGGGAGCAAACTGGCTCTGCGTAGGCGTTGGTAAAACGGACGCCTTGCACTGCGAGTGCTTCTACCTGTGGCATTGGTGGGAAACTTGTTCCAGGGTAGTCTGATATGGAATTATAGAGGGGTGAAGAGTCGATGCCCCAGTCGTCCACTATGAGGAGAAGTATGTTGTTTCGTGGTTCGATGGTATACTCGTTTAGCGATGAAAGTTGAGTGGGAGAACTGCCTATCGGCGTGTAGTTGATTATGGCTTGGTAGTTGCCCGGAGCGAGTGATGTGTCATCGAAATCAATTTGAAGAACATTGTTATTATAATTGGTGTTCAAGATAGTGGCTGAAACACCGCCAACTGTGACGTCAGTGATCTCTTCGGACGGAGGTAAGAAAGAAAAATTGGCAATAAAAGTTGGAAATGATGGTGCGGTGTAATCAAAGCCGGTGTCGTCGAATGGGTCGACAGATACTAGGGCGGATCGGTAGAAGTGCTGAGTATTATTTTGTAATCGAAATTCATCTACAATGATTCCTTGGTTGCCTTTTTGCGTTGTGACCGAATCGTCGATTAGCTCCCAATCTGAGAGATCTGAACTACGTTCGACACGGTATTCACCTCCTTCGACTCCAGTCCAGTGCAATGTTATGTCTCCTGATTCGTGACCAATGCTTGGTGGAGAAAACCGAGTTGTCATTTCTGGTCCTCCTTCGAATATGATTGTACGATTTTCAGGGAGTTGACCGATTGTGTCACCTTTCACTTCGCCAAAGAAATACCGAGTAATGTTGTATGGGAAAACAGGTGTGCCATCGGCTTCAATACAGGTGAAATAGGCCCAGGTACCTTCTGGAAATTCGGGAGTCACGCACCAGCGGACATTATATTCGTTGAGATCGAAATCGACTCCCAGCGTTAAGCCCAAATCTCCCTTATATGTGTAATCTTCCAAGTAATGCCCGAGGGTGAGTGTTTCTGCTCCTGAGGTTGTTCCAACATCTGGGCCGTATTGGTTTTGCGCAAGTGGACTGCTCCTGTCCTCTTGGTTACGAGTGACCCATTCTGGAAGCGATGTTCTTCCAACGGTGGCTAAATCTACTGAGCCGTTGGATCCATCGCGTAATTGATAACCTGATATCATACGCCTGATTGGGCTTGAAACGTCCGATGGATTTGAATAGGCGTAGGGGCCGTAAACAGGGTAGCCGTCAAACATCCAACCGAGAATGGGTGAGTGAGCCCCACTCGGGTTTTCCGTGTAAGTATTTGTTGTCGGATCGTAGTCAACCGAGTCCGATAGGAGGTAGCGCAGAGCCGGCGCTTGAGCGTGATAATGTAGGGTATTTCCAGCGGAATGCGAAAACGCAGGATCGAAAGTGACGCCTTCATTTATATACGCGTCTCGGTTCCAAATGCCATCTCCTCTTTCGGGCACAGTATTGGGCCCTGCGTCGGATTGGCTGGCATTAATGTAAGAGAAGGCATCTCGAGAATCAAAGACCGCGACACCATCAACAAAAAATCCGATAGGTCCTCCTGGCGTGAGTGTTTTGGGAATCGATGCAACTTCAGGGGTTCTCGGGAACAAAGCAGTCACTGCGGTGTTGCCTGGGTAATTGACGAATAGATTTCCGTTTCCTCCATACCAAGGACCCATGATGTGGAACCCTAGGCCAGTAGTTCGGATGTACACGCTCGATTCCGTTAAGGAAATTTCGTTCACCCCAGAATAAGTGGGGCTGAGTTGGTCGTTGCCTGTCGGGTGATCCCAAGTAATTGAGGTTTCACCTGCGTCCTCCGCCTCGTAGGTTGTGTAAATGCGGGCGAGTTGACCGGAATATTTTGTTAACCAAGACGAAACGATTGGATCCGCCGGGGCTAGCGTGCAAAATATGAAAAGAAGGGGTAAAAAGCGACTCATCATTGTCGCAAAAATACCCATTTAATAGAAAAGGTAAATGTATATCGTGAAATATTACAGAACTGTAATTTAGCCGCCTAAATCGAAAATCTCATGGATTGGTTTGTTTTTTTAGATTTATGTAGCTGAAATTTGATGACAAATTATTTACAATGTATGCTCTGCTTTAGGATGCTTGGCGAGGAGCCTTGTGAGCGTTGATGTACAAATGAATCGAGTCTGAGTCTTTTTCAACGATACGGTTTATCACAGTTTTCGCGTCTAAATGCGTTTCGTAATACTCGATTACCCCTGCTCGTAATTCCTATATTTTCTCAGGATTTAAGTTCATTATCCAATTCAATTTTTTTGGAGATTTTATTCGCCGCCGAATGAAACGCAATTCACTCCATGTTCGAGTGGTGGTTCGAAATATTTATTGTATTCAAAAAATATTATCATTTTATAATTATGTCTTTGTTATATTTTGTGTCTCCCGCGAAAAATAGTAACAATACTCGATTTCTAGGTAATTGTTATTCGAATAGTAGTTGGGATGAAGGTGATAGTGAAGTTTGGAATCGTAAAATAGGCGTCGTTGCCTTTTTTCGTAGTTCAGGTGTTTTTTGCGTTGAACCCATTTCTTCGTTGCTCGTGGTCGAAGATCAAAAAATTGATACGGGAAGGTGGGGTGGAAAATTGGAGAGTGTGGATTCTTTCGCTTCTCCAAAGATTTTTTTATTCCGCTTCGTTTTGGGCGTAATTGAGAATTTGAAATTGGGGGTTAACGCAACTTCGTATCTTGCGGGACGAAAATATTATATTAAGGGAGTTGTGTAACGATCTGGACTCTCGCCAAAACGGCGGCTTTTGACATCAAAACGCTATTTGGCTACGGCAATTGTTGGGGCCTAAAAGGACGCGACTTTTCTCCGTTAGATAAAATTTCCAATTCAAGGGATTTATCCAATGTTTGATCGGTCGAAAACGTTGCGCCAGTTTATTATGAAACTCCACTTAACTAGTGAACTTTGATTTCAACGTTTCGGGCTGTCGGTAATCTGGAGCGAAGAACTATAGATCTGGGACGCAAGGCAATGCTCAAACAGGAGAAGAGAGTACTTGATTGAGATTGCATTTCGGGTCCTTAATTGAATTGTGCCCATTGAAGGATATGAATTCTTATTTGAGACAGGCAGAGGAAAACCGAATTTTTTTAAGCGATAATACGATTGTATTCAATTTAGTAGTTGGATCCAGCTTGCTTGGAGGAAAGCAATGAAGCTAAGCGTTATCATTACGACTTACAACAAGCCAGCCTGGCTAGAAAAAGTCTTTTGGGGATATGAGAACCAGACGGATGCAGATTTTGAAGTAGTCGTTGCGGATGATGGGTCTGGTAGTGAAACGCGTGAATTGATTGAGCGTTTTGTTAAACGCGGTCGATTGAGAATTCAGCATGTTTGGCACGAGGATGTGGGATTCCGTAAAACAGAGATTCTGAATAAAGCGATAGTCGCTTCAGAGGAGGACTATTTGCTTTTTACGGATGGGGATTGTATCCCGAGAGCGGATTTTGTCCAAGTTCATAAAGAACGGGCAGTGAACGGCTGTTTTTTATCAGGTGGGTATTTGAAGTTGAACATGCCTGTCAGCGAAATGTTAGCGGAGGAAGCTATTGTTTCGCAGCAAGCCTTCGATACAAAATGGCTTCAAAAGCAAGGGCAACCGAAGTCACCCAAGATGTCAAAATTGGCTGCTAAGGGATGGAAGCGTTTTCTTTTGGAGCTATTGACTCCCACCAAAGCGACGTGGAATGGAATGAACAGTTCCGGATGGAAGAATGATATTACTGCGGTAAATGGTTTCAATGAACAAATGCAATACGGAGGCCTTGATCGCGAGATGGGTGAGCGAATGATGAACAACGGTATCAAGCCGAAACAAATCCGTTATTCAGCGATCTGTATCCACTTAGATCATGCTCGTGGCTATGCGACTCCTGAGAGTATCCAAAAAAATAAAGCGATTCGGGCACGAGTGAAACGAGAAAAACTCGTTTGGACAGATTTTGGGATAGCGAAAGAGCGGTAGCTCTTAAGTTTTTAGCTTTGTAATGCAATGATGCGGGCAGGGCAGCCGTCCGCACCTTCTGGCTTTAGGGGGAGGGCAACGATGGTGAAGGGGCTATTTCCAAGGGCGTCTAGATTACATAGACCTTCGGCAATCACAATTTCAGCTTTTAATAAAATCTCGTGAATTTCAGTCACTTCTGTGAGATTGTTTACGTCAGCGACGGAAGGCGGTTCAACGCCTAAGAAGCCGATTTCTTTTTCAGCCAAGAGGTGAGCGAGCTCCCGGGATATTCTTGGAAGCTTGTCTCGGTAAACCAGCGTGTTTTCGACATGCTGAGACCATCCAGTTTGTAGAATTAAACGATCTCCCTTTTGCAGATTTTGGGCGATTTCACCTAGGTCTTCAATTGTGATTAACGCTTTGGGAGCTACTGGTCGCAGGTCTGCTCGTACGCAATCACCCACACATTTATTGAGGTCGATCTTGTCGATCGTATTGCCTCCTTTTATGAAGTGGAGAGGGGCATCCATATGTGTGCCTGTGTGAGAGTATAGAGTTAAGGTGCGAGCGTTCCAACCTTCAGTCTCTTTGCGATGTGAGATTTTGCACGCGTATCCTCGTACGCCTGGTCTCATCGCCATTGTGAGATCAATGATTTTAGTCATAGGAGTTAACAAAGAAGTGGGTGCAGTGATTAAGGAAAATAAGATTGTCGGCCATACGCGGACAAAATGCCAGTTCGCGTAGGAGGAACTATCAGTAGTTATTTTCTGATTACAATGAGCCAGTCTTGGTCAGCTTCGGAGGGAGCCTTGCCAAGAGGGTGGATTTTGCCTCCTCTAATTTGCTTCTTAGAGCCTTTTTGAAGCTTTCCTCCATTGCGAGGGTCGAACCATTGGACTTTGAATGAACCATTTGCTGTGCTCAGGTCAATATCGGCGGTGCCTCCTTCTGGAAGGTAAACCAAATAAATTTCACCGGACTTGGCTAGACAAAATCTGCTATTGTCGTTCTTTGTATTGCCAATTAACGCATTGGCGTTGGACATATCCCAAAAGGGGATAGATTCATCTTTGAAGAAATCGATAGCGATGCGACAAAAGTCCCAAGAGCGGTCGCGACTGCGGAAGTCTTCGCACAGAAGATCATTCTCCAGCATTTTGTATCCAAAATAATATTCTACGCCAGAGCCCCCCGCCATTAAATTGCCCCAGAGCGTAAGCTTTCGTATATCATGAATGTCGTAACCGTCAGGACCTTCTTGGGACATGCCACTGAATCCTTTGTAACCAGGGTCTGGTGGGACACCGACTCCTGCAGGATTTTGTTCATCGTTTGGAACGATCCAAGGAGCTCCAGATGCCGCGGAAGCTCTTATCCATTTTAAGCTGCGTTGATGAGTTTGGTCCCATGGGTTTTGCAACGAGACACCGTTTAATAGAGAGTCTGGCCCGAGGTGAGTGGTGTAAACAGGGTCTTGCTGGCCAGGAAATGTATGGATGATTCTGAGGTGATCGTAGGGATCTGTCTCTCGTATGAACTCAGCCATGTCATTTTGCTGTTTGAGAGATTGAGTGTTTTCTTCGCCAATGTTCCAATTTAGAGCAAGTTGGTAGCCAAACCGAGCGATCAGCTCTCTGAGGTAAAGTTTTCGTTCCGGGCCTGTGTTGCCTCCGTCTAACGCTTCTGGAATGTAGGTGTGAGTCTTTCGACTTTTAGCTCGATTGTCGTCCATTTCGTTTTCTTGGAGTTTGAAATGAAGATAGAGTCCGTTTGCTTGAGCATGGTCGAAAAGAATGCCCCATTGGTCGAGTTTTGAGCAATCGAAACGGAATTTGTCATCACGATTTACATACGGCCAAATATTATCTCCGTCGCCGCCTGCGTTGTAGGTCAGAAAAGAGAAAGCATTAACGCCTTTGCTCGCGAGGTAATTCAATGCTCCGACGAGAGCCTTCCCTTTGCCATTTTTCCACGTTGGATCGCCTTCCTGCCAATCTTCGATGTGCGGACTCCATGATTTGAGGGGACCTTTCTTTGGGAGGCGAGTCTCTGTGTTATCGAAGTCAATGTAGGCTAGTAACGTTTCAGGGGCATCGGGACCGGCTTTGAGAAAGTAGTTTTTCGAACCAGCAAACTGGAGGTGGTGCTTTCCAACATACTGCAAACGCCCTTGTCCGCGGAAGTCGCGTCCAGCCTTATCAGTCGGACTAACATTGAAGGAACCGCTTATTCCATGGAAAGGAGCTACCTGCATGCCAGCGTTGTCACCAATTGAGGCGCGAGGGCCCTCATGGAATAAGATTTCGTAAATCCATCCACCCGCTTTATCAGGAGATAAATGAGCTCGCCAGATATTGCCTGAAGTCGCGGATGTATTTGCCGCATTGCCATCGGCAGCAAAGTATCCAGGAACCAAATAGCTAGGCGAACCAGATTCGTGAGTAAATTGTACTTCGAATCGATATTCTGTAAATGGGTTAATATCATCATCCAATTCATTCGCTTGAGGACCTTCGAGGTCTAGCGTGACTTTGTGCCATTGTTTCAATTCTCCATTTATTGAAACAGGGGAAACGTCTTTCCCTTCCTTATTGGGATCTTCGGTTATTGGCGTTCGTCTAATCTTTGCGATAGTACTGTTGTCAGTTCCTGAGGGAACGAAGGTTAGTCCAGCAAACCGCCCGCGACAGTATTCCTTCCCGTCGTCGGATACGATATTAGATGAGATTTCGATTATCTCTCCTTCGTTGATGTCTATATTTTTGAATACAGTGGAAAAATGGAGTCCTTCTTCGAATGTGTTGCGACTCATTGGGCAGTAAAACTCACCAATAATTTTATCAGCTAACTTGAGGGTAAACGTGCTTCCTCCGTCGTTTTCGCCAACTGCGTGAAGGATTATATCGTAGGTAATGTTGCCAACCGGAACAATCGTTTTTGCCGAGGCTGATTTGTGTTTCTCTGGGTTAATTGCAAGCCATTTGCCACGGTCGAGGTAGTAGTTTGTCCCTTCGATATTAAAATCATTCGGACGTAAAACGGCAGACCCTTCAGGCATGGTCAAAGGCAGCTCCTTAGCAGGAGTAAACGGAGTGATTGGCTCTTCCGTATAATCTCCCAACAATTTATGTTCTTTAGGTATTGTTCCAGACTTAGCTATTGAGGCAGGCCCTAGGTTTTCGGGAATGTAATAGCGATCGAGAGCCAGTATGAATTTGTCGAATTCGAAGCCGTCTTCGCGCATCGAGAAGTGAATGGTGTGTTCTCCAGCGCTTGGGATTTCTAAATACAATTTGAACGGTTCGCCAGAATGTAATTGTTCTGTACGTTGACGACTTTCCCAAGCCCACTGGCGTTTGATGACTGTTTGCCAACGTTTGCCAGAATCAGGCCATTCGTCATTGAGTCCTACATGAATCCCGTTATCTTCTGTACCCGTCGAAAAATGTCGTACCCATACATAGTACCGTCCCGGATTGTCGAAATGGATCTTGTAGCTTAAGATGCCAGCTAATCCAGGCTCTCTGAAGAAATTTTCTCCTGCTATTAAGTCTTCGTCATGAGTCCAGCGGGTATCGGGAAGGGCTTCCAAATACGCATTGCCGCTTGATCCGACAACATGAGGTGTATCGATATCGGGTTTGAGGTTCGGCTGCATTGTAGGTGAGACTAAATGCCAAGCACGTATTTGACTGAGCTCTTGCGAGATGAAATGTTCTGCCTCAATGGCGACTAGTCCGTCGACTTCTTTGAAAACGAGATCCTTTGGGGCAGTCGGTTCGGTGGCGCCTTTCCCAAACAGGAAAGAAGATCCTGCTGCCAATACGAGTAGAAGTGAAGTTATTGTATTTATTTTCATGGGAGATTTTTAATTAGGGGCGGTCGCTTTTGCTAATTGTAGGCTGGATATGAGATCACCGAGGGACTCTGCGGTGCCTACGTTGCCTGGGAAGATGATGTAATTCATGCCGGGAAATTTTGCTTCATGCCCAAGTTGCCAAACAGGCACCCCAGGAATTGCGTGGCCGAGAACAATTGCTCGCGAAATTCTAAGCGCTTTGGTTGCGATATCGCTGGAAGTGATACCGCCCTTTGCAATCAAGTACCGAGGAGCTTCATTGATTTGCTGAGTAATTGAGACCAGAGCATCGGAGATCGCTCGACCGATTGCGAGGCTACTTTCGGAATTAATTCCGGAAACTAAGGTACGGCTTGTAAACGCAACGACATCGCTCCCTGAACTGAGTGCCGTATTAATTACTTCGCTTGTGTGGCTAATCGTTGTCGCCGCTTTTTCTGGGGCAAGTAGGTCCTCAACTGATATTTCGACGAATTTCGCCGATGAAGTCGAGAGGAGGTAATCCAACTGGGCGGTGGTTTTGGAAACGTATGATCCTATTATTGTCAGTCCGCCGTTTTTAGCGTCTTTTTCTGTGAGCTGATCTGTGGTTAGCGAATCTTGAGGACGTTGTCCGAGTCGGGCGGATACGATCGATGCCGCAGATCTGAATAAAATTTTTATACCTTTCTTCTCCGCTCTGAGCGTCGCTAAGGCTAAGACTTCTATATCCCTAGGACAGGCAGCGTTAGCCACGCAAACGCTGCCACGAGGCAAAGATGCGATTGTTTGACAAACTTCATCCGGTCCACCCAAACGCAACTCTTCAAGAGAAAGAGAGGTAACGCTTGATGCAGATATCTTACTGTTTGTCTTTTCTTCGACCCAGCTAGGTAAGTGTGACTGGGTGTATCCGAAGGATTTGTCTTTTGCAAAGGGTGTTGCGCCAACCGGCACTAGAGTGTCGTGCTCTGTTAGGTAGTGAACGTCATTGATCGTGTATCGATTCCCTTCTTCAAAATAGGGAGCTATAATCAGCACATCTGGCGTATCCAGCTCTTCGGAAATAACATCTGTCTCTAGGGGGTAATGGCCTCGCAGAGTGGAATCACTCCGGCTAATGATGGTAACTGTTTTTTTGTTGGTTTCACGATCCAATTGCGCGAGGGCTTGGCGAATGTTTGAGGCGATTTCTTGGTGAAGCGTTCTGCTTTCGATCTCGTTTAGGCTTCTTGAATTTGTTAAGATAAAGAATCCAGGTGATTGCGCTTTGAGTTCGCTGAGAAGAGTTGATACCTTCCAATTGGTTACGACTGGTATGTCTTTTACTGTTTGAGTACCTGTTGGATCGTCGTCGAGAACGATTAGTTTATGGTCGGGTGTTTCATCAAGGTTTTGGCGAATCTCAGGTAGAGGATCTTCTGGCCATTCTGGAGGGAGTGAAGCGAACGTATTTGAAAGATTAAGACAGGGGTACATAGCGACGGATTTGTTAAGGGCCGGTGACTTCTACCTGAATATTTTGGGATTGCTCCTTGTTGAGAAAAAGAGCTTTTTTTCCTTGTGTGCCTTGGTGTACTCCCGGGGCTGTTGAGATGCCAGATTCTGGCAGAGTCTCGAAACTGTGTTGGACGTTGTCAACGCGCATGCAGAAGTGGTGTAGACCGGGCCCGTTTTTTTTAAGCCATTCTTGCAAAGGGTGGTCGGGAGTTAAGGGCTCAACAAGTTGCAGGTGAGCGTTGCCCATGTCGAGGTGGGTTAATCGTACTGTGCCATCGTTTACTGCTTCGCTGCAAACGACAGGAAATCCGTACGTGTCTCGCCAGGTTTTAAGAGCCTCTTCGGTATTTGGTACGGCGATTGCAAGGTGATCGAAACCCGAGAAATATGGTTTGGGCGAATTCATTTTTAGAGATAGATAACCGTTCCTTTGTTTGCTGACTCGTAAGAGGCCTCGACGAGATCGATGGTTTTAAGGTAGTCTTCACCGCTTGTTTCAAAGGGAAGCCCGTCTAGCATACGATCTGTAAAGTGTCGTTGCAGATTGTATACGCAATCTCCAGCGAAATCGATTCTTTCGTGATGGTAGTCCAGTTTTTTCGGATTCAGACCGAGGTTTTTCAATGTAATATTTCCTTCTGTATCCAATTCCATGTGTCCTTGGCTGCCGTCTATTCGTACAGTCCCAAAAGTGTAACGGGGGTCTGCTGTTTCAGCTTCATTATACCGGCTGGCATCGAGGATCGCAGTGGCGCCCGATTTCAAACCGACGACGATTTGCCCAGCGTCTTCTCCTTTGATAATTGAGTTTCGCTGCTGTAAACGAGCGTATACTGATTCGACTTCGCCGCCTAGGTAGCGAAAGGTGTCGAGGAAATGTACTCCTGTTTCATAGACGAGGAGCCTGGGGTACTCGCGAAAAAAGGGTTGGCGGGCGAGGTACGCATCTTCAGGCCACCCATCGCCCATCCGCATGCGGACGGAAATGGAGAAGAGCTTGCCAATGGAGCCTGCGTCCAATTGACGCTTCATCTCACGATACCAAGGCTGCCATCGCCAGTTTTCGTGGACGAGAAAGCGGACTCCTTCTTTGCGGGCTATTTCAACGATCTTGCTACTTTCTTCCGCAGTCGGAGCGAGAGGTTTTTGGCAAATAATTGCGATGCCGCGTTTTGCAGCAGCGGTAACAATTGGAAGGTGAGTCTCCGGAGGGGTTATGATATCGATGAAATCCGGTTTTTCGACATCGAGCATTTCTTCTAGTTGATCGATTCCGTAGGCATTGGGAATTCTTAGCTGGTTCGCCAGCGCTTTAGCTTTTTCTAGATTACGGTTGCAGATAGCGCTGATCGCAACTTCGGGGATTCTTTTCCACGCTGCGTATTGGAAGCGACTAAAGTAACCGGCTCCAACGCAAACACCACGCAATTGATTCGATTTCGAAGAGGTCATTGTTTTATAGCTCAAGCAGCTGCAGTCTCTATTTTTCCTTTTGGATTAGAAAGTATCCAGAATATGATGGCAAATAGATTTAAACCAGCTCCAACGTAAAAGAATGCGCTCGATCCACCAGTCCACTCGAAAAGGTAAGGAAAGGCGATGGCGACGATGGCCGACCCCAAATTACCCGCCATGTTCATTGTTCCAGAAACTTTCCCTGCGTGGGATCCGCCGATGTCGATACAGAACGACCACGAAGGGCTGAGAGTCATATCTGCTCCAAAGATGGCAATCGATAACCAAATGACCGCTCCAATGACGTCCGCTTGGTTCACGCTCATTATTAGGCCTAGACTAGCAAGGACAAAACCGATGATAGCGGGAAGGCGTCGCGAAATCGCGTGCTTACCGCTTCGGTAAAATGCGTCGACGAGTGCTCCGGAGACGAGGTTGCCAAGAGCTCCACCCAGGAGTGGGATCATAGTGTAGAATCCTGCTTCCGTATAACTTAGATTGTAGGTGGAGCGCACATACGGGAATAGCCAGCTAAGGCAGAAGAAAAAAGTAAAATTACTTGCGAAGTATTGTCCCATCATGAACCACATGTTGTTGTTAGAAAGAATTTTTCCAATGGGAAGTGGCTGTGGCTTTGTCTCTTTTGAAGTGCTGCTTTGACGGTTTGATAAAATATACTCCAGTTCTTTTTGAGGCATATTTTTCTTTTCAGAAGGCTCGTCGCGGAACCAAACGTACCAAACGGTTGCCCATACGAAACCAATAAACATGAGAAGGACGAAGGAGGCTTTCCAACCCATTCCGTTGATCATCCAAGGAAGCAATGGCATTGTAATCGCTGCTCCTAGACGGGATGCGGAGAAGTTGATGCCTTTGACTAAGCCACGTTCGCCTGTTGGTATCCAAGAATAAACGGCACGTGCCATTCCTGGGAAGGCCCCGGCTTCCCCAGCACCGAAGCAAAATCGAATAATTAGCAAGGAAATGAACCCAACGGAAGCTGCGGTTAAGCCGGTAAAAACAGACCAAAGAACGACAACGGAAGCGAGTAAAACGCGAGCGCCCAATCTATCGGCCAGAGCTCCGGCGGGGGCTTGAAAGAGAGCGTAGCCAAATGCAAAGGCTGAGAGCACCCAGCCGAATTGGGCATCGCTCAAGCCAAGGTCTGTCACGATCTGCCCTTTGGCAGTGGATATACAGACCCGGTCGACGTATAAAAGGAACGAGAGTAGGAAGGTGGAAACAACTACGATATATCTACGAGGCAACATTAGATTTTGGGGTAGGTTCTAGGGATTTAGTTGGATGGCTTCGGATATCAGATTTCCCATTTGCTCGGTTGATACTGAGCCGCCGAGATCGGAAGTGCGGTTTAAGGGGTTTGAAAATACGCGGGAAACGGCGTCTCGAATTGCGTTAGCGCCCCGTTTGCATTGTTCGCATCCTAGCCAATCCAACATAAGAGCGGTGGAAAGGATAGTGGCAATTGGGTTTGCGATTCCTTTGCCAGCAATATCAGGGGCAGAGCCATGAGAGGGTTGGAAGATGGCTTGCTTATCACCGATATCAGCCGAAGGTGCCATGCCCATGCCTCCAACGAGGCCTGCAGCGAGGTCAGAAAGTATGTCGCCAAACATGTTTTCCGTTACCATGACGTCGAAGTCATTGGGTCGTTGCACGAGGAAAAGAGAGGCGGCATCGACGTAGACGTAATCTGCTTCCACATCGGGGAAATCTTTGGCGATTTCATTGAATATTTTTCGCATGAATACCATCGAAGGTAGCACGTTCGCTTTATCTATTAAGGTACATTTTTTTCGCCGTTTGCGGGCAATTTCGAAGGCAGCTCGACAAACTCTTTCTGTACCTTTCCGAGTGATACGCAGAGTATCGCATACCTCGCCTTTGCTCGGGTCCGATTGAGAAAGTCTTGCCGAAAAAAGCCCTTCGGTACTCTCGCGTACGATAACGAAATCGATTTCTCCCATGTCGAAATCTTTTAGTGGGGAATCGATCGAATTATAAAGGTAGATTGGGCGAACACCGCTGTAGAGTTGAAATATCTCACGAAGGTCGATTTGCGGCGTCATTTCCTTTCCGTCCGGCCATCGGACGGTGGGGATGCCCATCGCGCCTAGAAGTATGGCGTCTGCCTTGCGGCATGCTTCAATCGAAGCGTCCGGAAGAGGGGTGCCACTTCGAAGGTACTCACCCGCTCCAACTGGGTATTCTGAAAGTTCAAAGGCGACACCTTTTAGCTTTCGTTCTACCGTGTGTAGAACCTTTACAGCTTCTGCGATGACATCAGGACCTATGCCATCGCCTGGCAAAAGAGCAATATTGTATAAAAGGGACATATGAGGCGGGAAAATGAGAAGACACAATAGCGCAAATGCGATGAAACTGCATTGTGAAAATTCACATAATAATTGAGATATTGCGTATTTTGACCGCTCGTTTGGATCGGTGAATTTTTTAGCGTGTAGGCTGTGTTTTGTGTGCGCTTCTAAACTCAGTTGGAGAGAGGCCTGTCTCGCGCTTGAATGCGACGCTGAGGTATTCTATATGTTCGTATCCACAGCGGTCAGCTATCTCGCTAATCGGAAGCTGTGTAGTGGTTATAAGCGTCTTTATTTTTTGGATGCGAATTTTGTTGATATAACTATGAGGTGTGGTGCCTAGCGTTTTTTTAAATTTGCGCTCTAAGAGTGTTCGGGACATTGGGACAGCTTGTAGGACGTCGGCAACGGATATCCCTTTTTCTGCCTCATTTCGGATGAACCGTATAGCTTGTGAAATCTTTTCGTCGTCTATTGCTATAAGGTCAGTGGATTGGCGACTCGCGACCCCAATTGGTTCTATCATGAGGGTTTGTAGGGTCTTTTTCCTGAGCTTATCTACCATGAGAAGGCTGAGGATTTCGGCCGCTTTATACCCAGCTTGTCGTGCATTCGGTATCACACTTGAAAGGGGAGGATCGCACAAATCGCATAGAAGTTCGTCGTTGTGTACTCCGATGACGGCTACTTCATCCGGTACGCGTATACCTTCTTGCTGACAAGCTTCGAGGATCTGTTGCCCTCGAATATCGTAACAAGCCAAGATTCCAACAGGTTTGGGCAGTCTCTTTAACCAATTAATCAGAGCGTCAAATTCTCGTTCGGGTATCCGCGCGTCCTGGGGGGATGTGTAGTCGAGGCATTCGTATCCAGAAAATTTAACTATATTAGCAAAATACTTTTGGCGTTGAAGAGACCACTGGAAGCGAGAATCACCACAATAGGCGAATTGAGTAAGCCCGCGCTCTTTGAGATGTTCGAACGCGAGTTGGGTAGCGGCTTCGCTATCGGTTGCTACGCGATCGAAAGGAGGGTTACGCAAGGCCGCGCTTACATCGACAACGGGTAGTCCTGTTGCCTTAAGCGTGTTGGCAATGAATTTATTTTCCACTCGAGCTATAATGCCATCTCCTTGCCAATTTTTGAGCCAAGAAGGTGGATTGGCGCCACGGCCATGTTCAGTGAGGCGAATACTCCAAGCCTCATTGTCACGCAGCCACGCTCGGATTCCGTGGAGGAGATCGCGGGCGTAAGTGTTGGAGGATTCGATCAGAAGTGCTACTTTAGGACGCCCCTTCATCAATATTCCGAGTACTGGTTTTTAGTCGGGGCGTTCGGCTGTCCAGTGGTAGAAGTAGATTTCGATATCTTCTACTTCGTTGGCGTCGAGCACTGAGGTTCCGAGGTCTTCTGCGTTTATGACGAGTTCCCAATCTGTTGCCGCGACACTTCGTTCACGGAAGGAGTCGATTTGTTGAACTGAGGGAAGAATATCAATCAAGTCAGGCAAGCCTTCAGGGCGCTCGTCATTGGTATCTGCTTTGAACATAGAGATGGTTACTTGAAGAGCTTCTTGAAAACGATACCCGTTTCCAGTGAAAAATTGATAGCGAGTGCTGTAGCCTGTCATTTCGTCTTCCATGGCGTCGGGTCGATTCGGATCGATAGAGCCCACCTCTTGCCGGCGGACAAAGCTTGTACCGCCATAACGTAGAGTGCCAGATACAGTGTTTCGATTTGTTGTATGATTGCCTGGGATACGAACTTTCATCCAACGAATTTTGTCTAGATAAAGCCCTGAATCGGCGAGAGAGCCGTCGTTGTTGAATCGAGGGCCGAGGAAAAAGGTTCCTCCAGGTATTTGCCTTACAGTACTGAAGCGTATACGTATTCTTCCATTTTCGTCTGTGAGTTCGTTTAGACGTCTTTGGAATGCTTCGGTAGCAGATTCGAATTCTCCGGTATCCGGATTTTCGTAGCTAGCGGCTTGTCCGTCTGTGTCTATTTCGCGGAGTCCCATGAAATCTTCTTTCACTGAAAACCAATCATAGCGGTCGTCTTCGATTGTTGTGCTCTCGAAAAGTTCGTTGTAGACGCTCATTGCGTTGTAGAGGCTTTGGAGTTCGGTGGCGTTGCGGGAACGAAATAAGGCGGCGAGATCCCAGGTTTTCAAACCATCGTCGTAGCTGAAAGTCTTGTTCCATTTGTACTCTAATGCGCGCAGGGTAAAGAACAGCCAGCGTTGAGCTTCGTTGAAATCGTTGTTCGCTATGACAACTGCATTGTTAGAAATGAGGCGGTGGATTGGGTCAGCGTAATAGCGTTTTGCGAGACTGTCTTCACGTTCAGAGATACGGCCTTCTATGAAGGCTTTTTCTCGCATGAGGGCTTTCGCTCTGCCGAGCTCTTGACGATAGACGATGTAGGCTTCTTGCGATTCGACGAGAAGTACATTCATTTGTAGCCAAAGTGTCTTTACATAGGCAGCACTGTTGATCCCTTCTATCTCTGCTGTTTCAGCGGCGGCGAGTTTCTCTTTGTCTGCCTCAAATTTTGCTTTTACCTCTTCACCAACAGCCTGGGCAATTCCGTTTGCTAGGCCGAGAGCAAAGCCTCCTTTGCTGAGCGCAGTAGGGCTCAGGAGAGAATCAACGCCTGCTTGAGCAGCTTCTACATGGCCTATGTCACGCGTTAGCTTAGCTTGTTTGTTCCCATATTTGATGACTGCAGTTTGTACCGCTCCGGCTCGTTCGATTTCGATTTGAACTTCCTGGCGGAGGTTACTCATTTCTACACTGTTCTTTTGAATGCGTAGTCGAGCGGCTTCGATGCTTTGAATTTGCTGCCACAGGTCGCTGCCTTCTATTGTTCCGGGTTCATCATAGCCTGGCTCGCCGGGTACAGCTCCTACGATTTCAATTAGGCGGGCTTCGTAGGATATAGTTGATTCGGTGTATTGTTCTGCAAGATCGTCTTGGTTGTTGCGCAGTGTTTCGTAGGCCACGACTGCATCGGCTTGAGATTCCAAAGCAGTACGTAGAGGAGATTCCGAGTCATCGGTGTCCAAAAATTGGTTATAGATGTCGTAGGAATCGTAGATGAAATCTTGCGTTTGTTGCAGCGTGGCACGTTGCGTTAGCATGAGGAAGTCGTTGGAGAATCCGAGAATGTTCTCGTCACCCTTTGAAAGAACGAGGGCATTGTCTAGATTTCCTATGCTTGTTTGCCATGCAGTGATCGCTTGGGTGAGGCCAGAGTTTTCAGCAGAGTCGGGGTCGAGTTCGGGAAACATTTCTAAGACCATGTTTCCGTGAAAGAAGATAGTTCTTTGAGCACCGGCAGCCGTTTCTTTGGCCACTTCTGTTTGGCCGTTGGCTATTTGCAGTGTGGCTAGTTTGTGAGCGGTTTCTCCATATTTTTGCAGTATTTGAAACAGGAGTACGAGGTCTTTATACCCTTCGAAGGCGAGCTCTGAATCTTCGGATGACTGACTGTCAATTATGATTTGCGGAAGGCGGTAAGACCGATTGGGAGAGTGTTCTATGAAGATCTGCTTTCGCTTAGCAGCCGCTTCCGGATAGCTTTCGTTGACGGCGAATAGCTCGAAGAACTTTTCCAAGGCGAGTTTGAGCTTTTCCAAGCCAAGCTGGTAGTCGGCAATTTCGAAATCAATTACCCATTCGGGTCCGCTGGGAGCAGAAAAGGGTGGTCCCAGCCTTTTCTGATTAGCTGAAAATATGAAGTTGGTCGCCCGAATGGCTTCGGCTTGAGTTCGATAATAGTAGGTATCAAGCAAGAGATTAGAGTACTCGTCGCTAATAGCGGCTTGATCGATAAATCGATCAAAGTTTCCTCTAGCGTAATTGGCTCTTTGCTCTTCAGATTCTCCGTAATGTTCATCGAGATTTTCGTAGTCTGCTTCAGTTTCGCCTTCGATCTCCTCGTAAATGAAATCCAAATACCTGAATGCTGCCTCATCTTCTTCCCAAATATCGCTCTCAGCAGCCGCATCGGCAAAGAGGGCAGCTTTAAGTTCTCGGAGAGTGGCTTCTGCGTGATCGAAGCTATAGTGCTCCACATACGCTTCGTCTTCTTCGGATTCTGCTCCCTGGCCGCCAACATAGATCAGTTGGTCGCTACCGAAGAAAATGTCGTTAATGAAGTAGGACTCTCTGGGAGTAACATCGTCGGCTGATACCCATTTCCCAGCTGGATAGGCAAAAGCTTCGACATATGTATTACCATGACTGGCGAGCAGCAACTCGTCACCTAATTCGATATGAAAGCCAAACCTATTAAACGAGTTTTCTGAACCAGAAACGATTTTAGCAATCTGAGACCAGTCTGTATCGTCGTATTCAAAGATATAAACTGCTCCTATATTGTTTTGCTCTTCAGAATCTCCGTTGTAAGCGGTTACTGCAACCTGGCCCTCGAATATATCGATGACCCCGCCTAAGCGGTCGAAATCTTCTGCATCGTCGGCTTCAAGCGAGGTGGTTTCGACCCAAGTGCCATTTTGATTCTCGTAAACGGATACGATCCCCTTGGCGTTATTGTAGTTTGTGATGCCTGAGGCAAGCAAGTCGCCATCTACGTCAAAGGAACGTCCGAAATAAAAATTGTTGGCAGTCAGAGAAGAGCGCAATTCTTGGACTTCGACCCAATCGTTGTTAATCTCTTCGTACACGTAGATTGTGCCTTGGTTAGAGTCGTGCCCTTCCATCCCAACGAATAGTTGGCCTTCGTTGAAGATTACCGTTTTTCCGAAAGCAAGATCGTCACCCCCGTCATCGGATTCGAGCTTGTCGAACTGCGTCCAGATACCGTTTTCTAGCTTGAAGAGATAAACGTAGCCAACCGGATCATTATGGAAGTTGGGTGAACCAACTGCAAGGATGCCATTCTCGAATGATATGCTTTGGCCAAAGCCATCACCGTCTACGCGAACGTCAGGAAAGAGTTGCTGCTGAAAAATCCAATCGTCGTCGATTCGAGTATAGCAATAGACAGAGCCTTGTAGATTGGGATCGGTGTAGGCAGCTTGTCCTACGAAGAGCGTGTTATCTTCTTGCGCTAGGCTAGCTCCATAGGCGTCTTCTGCGAAAACTCCCTCTTCTTGGATTTTTCCTTTGGAGGACAATATTTGGCTGTGAGCAGAGTTGATTCCTAGAGCCGAAGAAAGAGCGATAAATGCCAGAACTTCGAGCAGTGATGTTTTATTGCGAGATGTCATGGCTGTAATTAATTATCGCTGAGAGGGGCAGTTTTCTCGGATAGGCGGGTGGGCTTTTGTTTGAGGAAGAAACTTATCTCTTTGATGGTTTCTAAGTGTGGCGAATCGGTCACTGCTGTGGTGAGAGTTGCGATTCCTTGTACAAAGCCGTTGGATACTTCTTGTTCCGTCACTCCGTTCCGAGCGGCGAATTCAATGGAGAGCGACATGGCTTTGTTTAGAAAGCTTTCAGATTCCGGTATTATAATATTGGAAACGCTGGCTTCGAAGGAGTTTTCGCCGGTGCTTATTTCCATCGTGTAATCTCCAGAAGGAATTACTCCGTTTCCGTCGCTTGAGAGGGTCGCAGTAACCTCTCCGTTTGCTTCGGTTGATAGGACGTTGAAGCAGGCTTCTAGCTCGCCCTCGAAAAAACTTCCAAGCCAAACAGAATCATTTTCTTGAAAGGTGACCAAGGTGTTGGTGATTGAACCGAGCGAAACCCCATCCGATGGGGATAAGGTCAAGCTAACGAATTTCGACTCGTCGATAGTCTCGTCATCATTGATTCTGATTTCGATCAGTGCTTCGAGAGCGTTTTCTAGTTGGAGCGATCCGGTTAGCTCTTCGTAATCTGGAGGAGATGCCGAACCTTCGACGGTGTAGTTTAAGATTCCGGTGAAGGGGGAAGAGAATTTAACGAGTGCGAAATTACTCTCGTTGCCTTCTGTTAGTTCGAAGGAGGAAGTGGAGAATTCAGCGATGACTGGGCCGGCTTCGAAAAAAACGACTACCCGATAGAATCCATCCAAGAAGGTATCATCGGTAATCACTTGGAAGCGATCACCTCCCTGAGGAATGAATTGGGCGTTAGTAACGCTCAACCAGGCTTCATTGTTTTCCAGAGTTTCCCGAAATTGAAGGAAATATTCGCCTTCGGTTGGATCGAAATTGCCGCTGTCTATATCGACTAGTAGAGTTTCTGGGTATTGGTACTGAACAATGTCAATAGATGTTTGGGCGATTGAAGGTAGGTTTGTAACTATCGTCAGTAAAAAGAGTCTAAAGTAGTTTGCAAAGGGTGCTTTAAAGAATCCTAAACAGGGGCGAACTGAATATGCCATAGTGCGTCAATGAGCGTTGGGTTGAAGGAGGTAGTTGTACCCGGCGGAGAGGCATTATGATTCAGTCCAATTAAAATTGTGCAAGAGAAAAGGGTTATGGCTATTTGTAACGAGATGCGGCGATTTCATGTGAAATGCCTTTTGCTGTGAGGTGATTTGTGGAGTGCGACTTGTAATTGTAATTTGGTTTTTTTAGAAAGAGATGAAGGCTTTTCGCATTGCAATATATTCAAAGGGAATCGCTCAGCAAACGTACAAAACTGGGGTCGACTCGTTTAGAGGGAATGGGGGGGACGACGAAATGTGTAATGCCTTCGATTTCGAGTGACCCGACAATATCTGCAATTCCGAGTTCGGAAAGCCAGGCCATCAAGTCGTGACTCACTCCCGTAACTGTAGGTGAGCTTAGGAAGTCTGACGGTGCGAGGATCGTGAAAACATAGTGTGTATCCGTTATGACAATGCAATATAAATTTCAAGGGTTGGGAAGTCGGCGGGCCTCAGAGCTTTTTTGAAAGCACCTCCTGCTGCATGTGCTTGTCCAGGCTGAGGTCGGATACCAATTTCCTAAGAGAAGCGTTCTCTTCCTCAAGTTGCTTGAGGCGGCGAACCTCGCTTAAGCCCATATCAGCATATTTTCGCCTCCATCTGTGATACGTTTGTTCGCTGCGCCCATTTCCCGACAAACTTCGGCGATCTTGCGACCGCCATCGATTATCTGTTCTTGGCTGCAACGTTTTCCTTTGGTTTTCATATGTCTTCCTTAGTTTTATGTTATCGGAAAACTAACTCAAGGCCGGTAAAGTTTTAGGGGAGCGCGTCACCAAGCAAAACTATTTCAATTTGATCTTGATTAGATCTTGGGAAGGGTTCGTCGATCTCTGACCCAACGTTCTTCGACGCTTGTTACTTGTCCCTCGATGTTAGTTTGGAATTCGATGGTCATCTTGCTGTCTTCGGATACGAATAGGAACTCGCTTGCAGGGTAGAAGATCTTTTTGTCTTTTTCATTCTTTTTCCAGGTGAACGCATCGTTTTCAAAAACGAAGGAGCAGAATGATTTTTTTGCGTCTTTGCCGTATTTGCCTTCGAATTTAGCGAACGACGCAGGATCAAATTCTTGTAGTCGATTTGGCGGCACGAACGGATCTTTGGCGTATTCTATATTTTTAATTTTTTGTTTTTTAGCGGCTTCGAGAGCTCGTTGCTTTTTGTCGCTTCCTAGAATTTTTCCACGGGGCATAAGGGCTTCGACATAGGCTTTTGTGAGCGCTTCGATGTCACCGTCATTGAAGTTTTGTCCCATCGCATTCAATACAGTATAATAGAGCATGCCTTTCCGTAGCCCTTCTGCGGCATCCTTGATAATAGGCTTGAATGTGGCGATTGCAGCTCGAGCGGCAGTTCGCTTGAAGAAGCCGAGCTTTGCTTCTTTCATTGCCATCGGAATTACTTTTTTGAGAGCCTTGTTGACTGAGCTTCGTGGTGGAAGATAGAATACCCAATCATACTTATCCTGTTTGTATTTTGTAAGATCGGCCAGAGTGAGATTCTTTAACCTATCCTTAAGCTGGTCTTTCATTGTATTCTCAGTCCAGGTGGCCAGATATAGGTCTGACGCTACGCCTTCAAGAGGCACTGGAAAGGCGTTGGCTATATCTTCAAAACCAATTAACACGTCTTCGTTTTCAGGGTCGTTCTCGGGGTCGTCTGACTGGGTTAGTTCCTCCCATTTTTTGAGAAGTACCCTGAGCTGCTCGGCCGTGGGGGAGAGCTCTTCTTGGATAAGGCCATTTTCGTCCAGATCAAGAAAGGTGTGTATGACGATAAAAGGATGGGGATTATTTTTTTCTCCCGCTATGACAAGTCCTTGGCCGGTGGACTTTTCCAGAGTGCCGTAAGCGACCTCGACGACCGAGTGGGAGAAGCGTTCAGCGTAGCTTTCAGTTGCGTTCTTTTCGGCGAAAATGGATATCGAGAACTCTTCGCTTTTTACGACAATAGGGTCCAATTCGATGACTTTCATGAAGTACATATCCAGATCGTCGTCACTTGTGGCTTCGCTTATGGGATCGGCCAGACAAGAGCATACAACTAGAATTAACGCGATGATTATGGAAATATTACGCGCGGGCGAAAAACCTATATAAGAATGATGAGAGTGCATGTAATTTAGACATGAAGTTGAATCATGCCTAAGTACACCTATTCGCGTCTTGAGTTGCGCGAAAATTGGTCAAATTTTTTTAACTGCTACTGCGAAAGATTTAATTTCGCTAAGGCGTCATCGATACGAGGTTTGCTGTTTAGCTCCCGACTCCATTCGGCTGGCAATTCGTTATACTTTCCTTGGGCTGCGATGAGCATGCCAAGAATCATGGCTCGAGCGGAATTGTCTCCCCCCGCAATTGCGTTTTCGCTGATCATTTTTGTAGGCTCGTTTTCAAAGGTTAGGGCAAACCACAGGGTGAGTGGGAATGCTTTATGTACGCTGCAGCTCAAGCCTAACAAATCGTAGGGTTTCTTGGTGTCTTTGCTGATCGCGTCTTTAACGGCGGTGAAATAGTCGCTCAAAACTGTATTCCCGTTTCCTGTTTTTAAGGAGGATTCGAACGCCGTCTCGAAATCTGCGCCGCCGGCAATTACGTCAAGGCTACGCGTGAAGAACTCGGCTGCGTCTGCAACAATTGTATACCCGTGAGTGATACTGACTTGAGCGCGTGCCGCGGCTACTCGCTCTTCCAACGGAGCGTCCCAGAGGTACGCTAGCAGGGGTGCCATACGAGACACAGCTGAGATATCGCTGCTATCGGATGGTTCCTTGCTTCCGTCCTTTAAATTAGCCAGGGTCGCTTTAGTTGCGCCGTCTTGATAACTTTGTGGATGCGAACCCCAATAGGCTGCCCAGTCTGTTCGCCATAGATTGGCGGACCACTCTTGTCGGTTTGCTAGTGATTCAAGCAAGGCGAGCGATTGATCGCCGTAGTGAGTTAGATCTCCCTCTGATTTGCCTGGATGGTAATTTGATCGCGGTGCGTCTAATTGAGAAATTCCGATTGGGTAGTGTTTCTGGATTTCAGAATCGTCGTAGAGCCAGTGTGGGCCAAGTGAGAGCGAATCAGCTGCGAGTGATGTGATAACGATGTTTTTCATTCTTGTGGAAAATTGTTGAATTGAAATTCTGTGATTAGCTCGAAGATGTTTATTGGCTTCTAATGGAGTTGTCCGATTTGAGGAGTTTTTTTCAGGTAATTGATTGTCAGCAGTCAGAAGCGGAACCCACCCAGTAACGCTTGCTAGTATAGTGCAGAGTAGAAAACGTGAACTTGATATAGGTTTCATTATCTTATAAGCCAATGCTCTGAATCGTAGAATTTAAGGCTCGATCCTGTCTATACAGGCTGACAACGGAAACGATAGAGAAATTATTGCCTAAATATTTCGGTATTCAAAGTAGTCGAAATCCGCGTGCATTTCCTGGGTGTGTAGATCTTGGGCGAATAGGCCGACGAAGCATCCGGTGAATTTGTGAAAAGGGTACTCGTCAGAGAGTATAGATGCGTCTAATACGTCGCCATAGTTTTTCCAATTGATGCCATCGGGAGAGTAAGAGAATTGAAGTTCGCTGTGGTTGAGTTCTGCCTTCAGGTAGATTTTATTCCAATCTGTTAATTTAACTCTAAATTCTGGATACTCAGTTTTTTCGCCATTGTCTCCCTTTATAAGTCCGAGAGTTCTGCCTCCCAAACTTTCACTATTGTACACGCGCAAGTAATAAAGGTTAGAAGCACTATAGAAACATGTAAGTCCTGCTGATTGAGAAGCGTGCCAAGGGGAAAATTCGAGACAGGTTTCCGCTGTGAACTTAAAGCTGGTTATGCGACGAGCGATTAAGCTCATGCGTCGCGATGAGAATATAGATCCTTGTCCGCGAATACGAAGATGTCCCGCGCGAGCTGTTAGCGAAGCCCAAGAAGGATCAATCGGGATTCGATAACTTTGGTATTTATTGTCTAAAGACTCGGAATCGAATTCGTCTCTAGCGGGCTTTGGGGGAAACGGGTGTTCGGTAAGTTGAGGAGCCTCTGTTTCCATCAAAGCCATGTTTCCTCCGGATGACAATCGGAGCCAGCCCTCGTCGTTCCAATAAGCTTTTTGTATAGAGGTTTCTCGTCCGAGTGGGCATCGAAGGCTAGGGAGCAAGGGACGGGAACAAAGGTGGGGGATGTACCATTCACCGTTTTGCGTTTCGACAAGCGAGCCGTGCCCAGACTTTTGCAGAATGGATTCGGAATTATAACGGTTGGGTTTTGCGCAGTCGATTATATGGCGTTCGTTAAATTCCTCCGGAACGTTGGTAAGCATGGCTCCTTCAGGATCTGCTTCGTAGGGACCATCGATTGCCTTGGATCGAGCCATAACGACGGCGTGGCCATAACCTGTGCCACCTTCTGCGGTCATGAGGTAATAAAAACCATTTCGTTTGTAGAGGTGAGGAGCTTCGAGGCATCCGCGATCAGTTCCGCCTCGGTATATGCGTTTGGGGCGGCCGAGGAGTTTTTGAGTTTTGGGACACCATTCTTGAAGGACGATTGGTCCTGGCTGTTCGTATCCAGAACGCGTTTCCCACTCTAGGTTTGTAACCCACTTTCGGCCATCGTCGTCGTGAAATAACGAGGGATCGAATCCGCTACTGTTAATGTAAATCGGCTCTGACCATGGGCCTTCAATGTGTTTAGCGGTCACCACAAAGTTATCCATGTCAAAAAATTGGCTACAGTGGCTATACATATTTGTATAGACCAAGTAGTAGAGTTGATCGGCCTCACAGTAACTTAGGCAAGGGGCCCAAACTCCTTTAGCCGTTTCGACTCCTGTGAGGTCTAGTTGAGATAGACGGTTTAGGGGGTGGGGAAGAAGTTTCCAATTTTTGAGGTCTCGAGAATGGTAAATTGCCACTCCTGGAAACCATTCGAAAGTGGATGTAGCTAAGTAGTAATCTGAGCCTACGCGAATGATAGAGGGATCTGGATTAAAACCGGGTAGAATTGGATTGCGAATATGTGTCATGGCCTATTGGAGATGGGGACTATACGAATGTAGTCATTTAGATTGAGAACTATAGTCAATTGGCGGATTTGAGTAACTGAAATTTTCGTCTGAATACAGTGTGAACTGTGACATTGGAATCGTATGCTAAATTGATAATGCTTTACGGAGCGTTTTTACAATTTTCGCCGTTGTGTTAAAGAGCTAGTGTTAAATCTAACATCAACTTGCAAGTATGCGGTTGAATGCTATCCCGATACATAGAATATGCCTTCTTAAATGGTAATTGGATTAACCGGAGGCATTGGGTGTGGGAAATCGACGGCGGCTCGCCTGTTTGAGGAGCTGGGGTATCGCCTGTTGGATAGTGACAAAATTGTGCATGAGCTTTTGGCTTCGGATGAGAGCGTAATAAAGCGGATAGTCGAGCGATTTGGTTCGGATATGCGATTGGGCGAAGGCGGGATTGATCGCAAGGCTTTGGGAGCTATCGTTTTTTCCGATTCGGAAGCGTTGGAGGACCTAGAGGCTATTTTGCACCCGGAGACAGGAAAGCGCTGGCAGACAGAGGTTGAGGCTCAAGCATCTTTAAATTGGGTCGTAGAGATTCCTCTTTTATTCGAGAAAAACCTTCAGAATAGGTTTGATTTAACTGTTTGCGTGTTCTCTGATCAACGAAATCAGTTAGAGCGATTGTCGAGAAAAGGATTAGATCGGCAGCAGTCGTTGGCTCGAATAGCCAAGCAACTACCTCTGAAAGATAAAGCCGAGAAAGCGGACTATACCTTATTAAATGATGGAACAATCGATTTTCTAAGAGTCCAAATTCAAACGCTTGTTAATGAAATAAATAATAACCCACTTTAAATTTAATAAACTCTCCTGACTTGCTATTACCAGAGTGGCTAGCGAGTCGAAGATTGGTCAATCCAACCACCACTAGATTTTTGATATGTCTAGCGAATCAGACAAAACACAAAACAAAGCGGAACCTTTGGAGCTAAACTTAGGCGACGAAAAGGCAGCTCCAGCGGCTAAAAAAGCAGCGAAAAAGGCTGCAAAAAAAGCGACCAAGCGCGTTGCCAAGAAAGCGGCGAAAAAGGCGACGAAGAAAGTTGCGAAAAAGGTAGCTTCTCCTGTCGAAGAAGCGCCTCCAAGCCCAGCTCCTGAGAAGAAAGAGCCAAAGAAACCGGCGCCTGTAAGCAAAAAAGCGGACTTAGATGATTCGGGCGAATTTCGTCCTTCGGACTTTAAGGGTCGCGGCTCTCATATGGACGGAGTCGAAGTGATTGAGGTCGTTTCGGTTTCAGAGGACGATCGCCGTGCAGCAGCTCCAAAGGATGAGCCGTCGCAGGAGTCAAGTGGGCCTGGGAAAGAGCGCCCCATTCAGCCAGCTGAAGTGCCTGAGAATGCGACTGAAGAGAAATCTGATTCTGATAGCGATAAGAACGGCCGTAACCACCGAAACCGAGGCAATGAACGAGGTCAAGATCGGGGGAACAGAGGTAACGGAAATAGACAGAATCAGCAAAGAGGAAACAATTTTAACAAGAAGAACAATCGCCAAAAGCAGGCTGGAGGGAATCAACCGCGAAACTTTAAAAAGGGACGCGGTGGGCAAGGAGGTTCGAATTGGACACAGCCTATGCCACCTAGCGATGTAGACGAAGTCGGAGGAAACCTACCGGATGCTCAGCGTTTCACGAAATTCGAAGACGTAGGGGCGTTGCGAGCGGAATTAGAAGTTACTGAGGATGCCGTAAATTTGTCTGAAATCTATGCGTTGAAGCAGGATCCATTGATCGCCAAGGCGGTTGAGATGGGAATCGAATTTGAGGACAAGCCGGGTCGCAAGCAAGTGATCGAAGCGGTTTATAAGAAGTTCCATGAAGCGAAGCACGGCTTTAAGGATGTTGGTTATTTAGACGTTTCTGACAACGGCCACGGATTTGTTGTCCACGAAGCGACTAGTTATCAATTGAAACCAGAGAGTGTTTACGTCCCAGCGTCGTTGATTAGGCATTATAGCCTCAAGCGAGGGCACGCTGTAGAAGTGATTGCTCAAGCTCCACTAGAGGGCGAGCGTTGCCCGACTGCTGTGGAAGTCGTTTCTGCAATGGGTCAAGCTCCAGAAGAAATGGTGAAAGTGACGCCGTTTGAAGATTTGGTCCCTTATTACCCAACCAATCGTCTGGTCTTGGAAACGCCAATGCCAAGCAACAGCAAGAAGGACGTATCCATGCGAGCCTTTGATTTGTTGACTCCGATTGGCTACGGTCAGCGTGGCTTGATTGTAGCGCCTCCGCGTACCGGTAAAACGGTTCTCTTGCAGGGCATTGCAAATTCCGTGATGGAAAACTGCCCAGATGCTCACTTGATTGTGCTTTTGATCGACGAGCGTCCGGAAGAAGTGACTGACTTTAAGCGGAAGATTAAGGGAGAGGTTATCAGTTCTACTTTTGACGAGACTCCGACGAGTCACGTTCACGCAGCGGAAATGGTATGCGAAAAAGCGCGACGCATGGTTGAGCAAGGGAAGCATGTCGTCGTACTACTCGATTCTATAACGCGTCTTGCACGTGCTTATAATGCCTTAGCGGCGAATAGTGGTAAAATAATGTCCGGTGGTATTGAGGCCACTGCGATGCAAAAGCCGAAGCGGTTCTTTGGCTCAGCGCGTAACATCGAAGGTGCGGGTAGCTTAACAATTATGGGTACCGCTCTCGTTGACACGGGAAGCAAGATGGACGAAGTGATTTTCGAAGAATTCAAGGGCACGGGTAACATGGAAATCCACTTGGATCGCGATTTGATTAACAAGCGTATTTTCCCAGCAATCCAGATCGAGCGCAGCGGAACGCGTAAAGAGGAGCTTTTGTACCACCCAGTCGAATTGGAGAAGGTTTACGGCTTGCGTCGCGTGATGCAAGGTGTACCGAGTGTGGAATCGATGGAAATGTTGATTAAACGTTTGAAGGCGACCAAATCGAATGCTGAGTTCTTGATGTCTCTTAAGTGAGGCTGATCGCTTGAATCGTAAGTGAGGCGAATGAAAAGATAGGCAACCGTGGCAGACGCATCTTTAATCCTGCAGTTGGCTAAGCGCAAGGAGCTTGTTCAAAGCGAGCAACTCCTGGCTATGCGTGATTCCATGACGGATAAAAGCGATGATGCCTTGGTGAATACACTGATTGATCGCGGCTTCTTTTCGCGTGAGTCTATCGTAGATATGATTGCTACGGAGTTTTCAATGAGCTCCGTAGATTTGACACGCGGTGCTTTGCCTGCATCGCCAGGTGACTTGTTAGAGTTGCGATTGGCGAAGCGTTTTAACGCATTTCCTCTCAGTTTCGAGAGCGGGGCTCTTAAAATCGCGATTTCGGATCCATTGGATTTTGAATCGATCGATAACCTGTCGCACATCCTTAATGTATCAATCAATCCGGTACTAGCAGATAAGCGACAAATCGAGCGAGCAATCGATGTTGCTTACGACCCTGATAGAAATCGTTCTAGAAAGCTTTATAGCGAGAATGAGGAAGAACTAGCCGATCAGGTAGATATTAGTTCCAAGAACGTTGTTCTGGATACTAATCTGGACGGAGAGGAAGATGCTCCTATCATTCGATTGGTCCAAGTGATCATTGCGGACGCGGTACGTCAGCGTGCTTCGGATATTCATTTCGAACCGTTGGAAAATCGATTTCGCCTTAGGTTTCGCATTGATGGCGTTCTCCAGGATGCTCCGAATCCACCTCCGAAGCGTTTGCAGCTACCGGTGATTTCCCGTATCAAAGTTATGGGAAAAATGAGTATCGCGGAGAAGCGCTTGCCTCAGGATGGACGGATTCAAGTGAGGGTTGAAGGTAAGGAGTACGATCTGCGTGTATCTTCGCTGCCCACTGCCTACGGTGAGAGCATTGTCATGCGGATATTAGATAAGACCGGGTTGATGAAAGGGTTGCCTGAGCTTGGTTTTTTGAGCGATGACCAAGATGTTTTTGAACAGATGATTTCGTTGCCTGACGGAATTGTATTGATCACTGGTCCGACAGGCTCCGGCAAGACGACGACTTTGTACAGTTGTCTCAATTACATTAACCGATCGGATTGCAAGATCATCACCGTTGAGGATCCGATTGAATATCAAATGTCCGGCATTAACCAGGTTCCGGTTAAGAAGGATGTTGGAATGGATTTTGCGGCGGCTTTGAAATCGATGCTGAGACAAGCTCCGAATATCATTATGATCGGGGAAATTCGTGATCTAGAGACTGCTGAGATCGCGATTAATGCGTCTCTTACAGGTCACATGGTATTTAGTACTCTACATACGAATGATGCGCCTTCGGCGGTAACGCGACTCGTTGACCTGGGCGTGAAACCTTATTTAGTGGCAACCTCGCTAAGAGCTTCAGTCGCTCAACGCCTTGTTCGTTGTGTGTGCCAGCACTGCAGCGAAAGTTATGCTCCGAATGCGTATGAATTACAAGTTATTGGGATGACGCCGAGTTCCTTGGGCTCCACGAACTTCAAGAAGGGGAAGGGCTGTCCAGAATGCGGTTTTGCCGGTAATAAGGGACGTTTTGGTGTTTTTGAGATTTTTCCAATCAACGAAGAAGTAGAGCGAATGATATACTCTGGTGGGACTTCCACTCAGCTGCGCACTCTCGCTAAACAATTAGGTATGAGGACAATGCGGGAAGATGGCATCCGCAAAGTTGTGGCTGGGCTGACGACTCTTGAAGAGGTGCTGGCAGTCACGGTTTCTGAGTTTAAGGCGGTTTAGACGAGAGCCACGAAGTGGGAAAGCCACGGGATCTTTGATGATTCTGATTCTTTCCTTCCGTGTCGAGGGTCTCGATGACGAATTTTGCTAGCTTAGTCATTCAGTTCTCCATGCATGCATCCGATAGAGTTGGGTATGAATTATGAGATGAATGAATTGTTGGAGTTGGTTGTCGATGAGGGCGCCTCCGATCTTCATATTCAGGTTGGGCGTCCTCCAACGCTTAGAATGAGTGGAGAAATGGTATCCGTAGACGGTCCTGATCTAACTCCTAAGGATACTGAGGGTTTAGTCCAATCGATCAGTTCAGATACTCAAATCCAAGCTTCAAAGGAAGTTGGAAGCGCCGACTTTGGATTCGCATATCTCGACCGAGCTCGCTTTCGTGTTTCCGTATTAAAGTCGAAGGGCAATTACGGGATGGTGTTACGCCAGATACCAAATGACTTTTTCTCCCTAGAGCAGATTGGCTTGCCTGACAAAATAAAGGATCTCGTTTTTCGTCCGCGTGGATTGATATTGGTAACCGGTCCGACGGGATCCGGCAAAAGTACGACGCTTGCTTCGATCATAAACTACATCAATCAAAATAAGAGTGGGCATATCATAACGCTCGAAGATCCAATCGAGTATTATCACAATCACAATAAATGCATCGTAACTCAGCGCGAGATTGGAGTCGATGTAACAACCTTTTCTGATGCGATCCGTAGAGCATTGAGACAAGATCCGGATGTTATTCTGGTAGGGGAAATGCGAGATTTGGAGACGATTGAAGCTGCGATCAGCGCTGCGGAAACGGGACACTTAGTTTTCGGGACTCTGCATACGAATAGTGCGGCAAGTACGGTTGATCGTATGGTAGATGCATTTCCAGCGAACATGAAAGAAATGGTGCGCACGCAGTTGGCGTCTTCTTTGGTTGCTGTAGTTTCTCAAGTTTTGTGTAAGAAAGAAGGAGGCGGACGGGTTGCTGGCTTGGAAGTAATGGTGACAACGAATTCCATTCAAGCGCTCATCCGTGACAATAAGACTTACCGTATTGATTCAGACATACAAACAGGCGCTGCCCTTGGTATGATATCGATGGATATGCACTTACTGAGTTTGTACAATCGCGGTTTGATAAGCGCTCGAGAGTGTTTTGAAAAATCACAGGCTCCAGAAGAAATGCGCAAGAAACTTGAGAACTTGGGTGCGGAAGTGGTCAGCCGAAATTAGGCTTATTCAAACTCTAAAATTTACTAAAGCTAAGACACCTTTGTGTGTCTTAGCTTTCTTTTTGCAATGCTTGGAGAAGGTCCTTTTTGAGCTCCTCCAGTTTTTCTGTTTTGATTGCCTTTTTATTGTTCCCAGGCGCTAAATGAAGAGTATCGATAGCGATGCCACGTTCGGTATTAATACGAGCGAAAGCGATGTCGAATTCGTGAGCGGAAACGCAATTGGAAATTTGGTACAAGAGTCCGACGTGGTCCTTAGCCTGAACTTCCAGAATTGTTCGCTTGAGAGACAATTCCTGATACACTTCGACTTGAGGTTTGAAAGTGTCAGCTAGGGGGTTGTCCTTGGCTGTAAAGATATTGGAAGCGAGTTGCTTGTTGATTTCTCGGATTCGAGGATAAAGGTCAGCATTGTTTATCAATGAATCGTTGAGGGATGCTTCAAAATCTTGTCTGGCTTTCTTGGCGTTGCTGTAGCCTCGTTCGCTCTCGGTTACGTAGAAAGTGTCGATTGCAATATGGTCATCTCGAGAAGTAGCCTTCGCACTCAATATACTGTAGCCCGCGATATTCAACGATCCTGCTAACTTATGGAAAAGTCCGGCTCTGTCCCAGGTAACGACGTTGATTACTGTGTAGCTTCTATTGACGTCTTGGTTCCAATCGATGACTGGTTGTAGGGCTCCTATGGATTCGGCGTTGGAGATATCTCGCAAGAGTTGATTGATCATCTTAATGTGTAAGATTATCTCGTCCTGCATTGTATTGATAAAATACCTATCGGGAAGCAATTTGAAATGAGCGTTGATTTCTTCGTTGCTTACTCCTTCGATATTTAATTCTAGCAATTCTTGGCGGGTCATTTCTTTTTGCTTTTTATAGAGCTCATCAATTTTACCGTTTGTTTTAAGAACTTCTAATGTGCGAGTGTACAATGTCCTGTGAAGGGTGTCCTTATAGCTATTCCAAAGCCGTTGGGCCGTTCCGCGAGCATCGCAAAACGTGTGAGTGTACAATAATCTGAGTTGTTCCGTAGTTTCAACTTTATCGGCAAAAACTTTTGCAGTTTCTGGATCATCGAGGTCATACCGCTGCCAGAATCGTGCCATTTCTAAATGGTTTCGAATAATAAATCTAACTAATTTTCTTTTACCTTCGTCTAACCTCATTCGTTCGAGAATCTTCTCAGCGATTGGAATACCATTTTCAGCATGGTTTTTGATTCCTTTGGCTTTTCCGATGTCGTGCAGAAAGAGGATAAGGTATAGGAGCTTAGGTTGGTCTAAGCTATGGAGCACTTCTCGGTAAGGTCGGTAAATTGGATCGGGATCGGTGAAAATATTGTCGAGTTCACGCACCGTATGGAGGATATGAATATCTGCCGTGTAACGGTGAAAATATTCGTGCTGTACGAGGCAGGTTAATTTGCCCCACTCGGGGACGAAGTGTCCGAGCACTCCGTGTTCGTGCATTGAGTTGAGAGTTGGATACACATTGCCTGTTTCTTGCAATATGGTGCGGAAGGTCGAGTTGGCTGCTTCTGAATTAATGATGTTCTCATCAATCATGGGAAGCGATGCTCTAATTAGAGCTCGCAGCTCAAAATCCAACTTGACGTCGTGCAGCTGTTTGTGGCGGAAAATTCGAATGAGCCGGAGTGGGTCGTCTTTGAAAACGTCTGGATTATCCGTGGAAATTTCTGAGGCTCGAATAATGAACCCGTCTAGCTTGGTGAGTTTGTCTTTTCGACGGACCTTCAAAAATTCCTTGATACTATTGAGCGTGCCGTGGGCGCCACTTGATTCCTCTTTGACCGCTTTGAGCGACAGGCGATTTTCAATGACAGTGGAAATTTCGAATATCGTGTTCGCATGCTTGTAGTAGTCCTTCATGAAGGTTTCTACTCGGGCGAACATATCGGCTTCGGTGTAACCGAGCGATTTCGCGACTTTGGGCTGAACTTCCAATGATAGTAAATCTGTTGGGCGTTTAGAGCGGAAGTGGAGTTCGTTTCGTGTTCGAATAAGAAAGTTGTAGGCTTCGTTGAACTCTTTGAGTTCTTGAGTCTTCAAGTAGTGAAGTTGCTCCAAGCCTTCAACCTGTTGAATGTCTAACCTTACCTGAGCCATCCAAAGAGTGTTGTGATAGTCTCGCAGACCACCGACTCCGTTCTTGATATCAGGTTCTTGTAGAAAAACGCTGGACCCAAATTTGGCGCGTCGGTCTTTTTGGTCTTTTAGGCGTTCGTCTATGTATTCCTTGGGATTCTCTTTACGATAAAACAGATAATAGGATTTTCTGAACCCTTTGTAGAGTTGGTCTGATCCGTATAGAATGCGTGACTCGAGTAGGGATGTTTTAGTTTGGATATCGCTTCGAGCTTCGTCGAAGACATCGTCAACTGTCCTGCTAGAATGTCCGACTTTTAAACCACAGTCCCAAAGTGGGTAGAGCATGCTATGGACCATGTGTTCTTGGCCTTTTTCAAGGAGGCTCGAGTTTGATTTGGAAGGATATAGGAACATGATATCCACATCGCTCAGGGGGCTTAGCTCCGCTCTCCCATATCCCCCAATTGCTACGATAGCAGTTGATAGGTCTTTTCCAAAGTCTTTCTCTTTGAGTGCTTGCAGGGCAGGTGCTGCGAGGCTTTTTACCAGGCAATCGACCACGCAGGTGAGCTCTTTGACGACGACCATTCCGGAAGATCCGTCTCGGTGGCGTTGCTTGATTATAGCTGTTTGCTCCTTAAGAAATTCTTTGCAGGCAGCGGTCTTGTCCGCAGTGCTTGTGGATAGGTCGAAGGCGAGCTTTTTGCTCGCTTCTGCTAGAATGCGCTTTTCCTGAAATTGAATCATCTACACGGGGTCCGTTGAGCTTTAATGGAGGTAGGTAGAGTGAGCTAGAGGATTGTTCAAGCAGCAAGACAGGCAATTTCGAATTTGCTTTCTAAAGGGTTGGGTTCCTGAACTTGAGCGCTAAAGACCAAATTCTTGTTGTCTTGAGCAGGAGAGCTCTTATTCGCTTAAGACTTTTTCCCATATAAACAGATAAGCGAATGGCGACGGAATTAAACCAAAGTTACGATCCTAAGAATGTTGAGTCCAAGTGGTATAAAGCTTGGGAGGAAAATGGATGTTTCGAAGGAGAAGTGAGAGAAGGGCAGGAGCCGTTCTCTATAATGATTCCACCACCAAATGTGACTGGCATGTTGCACATGGGGCATGTGTTGGATAACACTTTGCAGGACATATTTATTCGTCGTGCTCGCGTGAGTGGAAAATCTGCCCTTTGGTTCCCAGGAACGGACCATGCGTCTATCGCGACACAGGTAAAAGTTGAGCAAGCCTTGCGAAAGGAAGGATCGTCTCGTCGTGAAATTGGGCGTGAGAAATTTTTGGAACGTGCATGGGAGTGGAGCGATGACCATGGTGGAATTATCTTAAACCAATTGCGCACTTTGGGGGCATCGTGTGATTGGCGTCGGACGACTTTCACTATGGACGATGCCTATCAGCGTTCTGTGCATGAGGCGTTCGTAAAACTATACGAGCGTGGCTATATTTATCGCGGGAAGCGTTTGGTGAATTGGTGTCCTGTTTCGCAAACGGCTTTGAGTAACGAAGAGGTGATTATGAAACCTCAGAAGGGTAAGCTGTATAAGATGCGTTACGAGGTTGCGGAAGAGCCCGGTCGCTTTGTAGAGATTTCAACGACTCGCCCGGAAACGATCATGGGCGATACCGGAGTTGCGATTCATCCGGATGACGAACGTTACCAAGATTTGATCGGTAAACATTGTTGGAGGCCGTTCCCGAGAGAAAAAATTCCTTTCGTTGCGGATCGAGCAGTGGAAAAAGACTTTGGGACTGGAGTCTTGAAAGTGACTCCAGCTCACGACCAAGTAGATTTTGATATTGGAAAGCGTCATGGCTTGCCGTTGATTGATGTAATGAATCCTGATGGGACTCTGAATGAGCTCGGGGGTGAATTTGCAGGAATGGATCGCTTTAAGGCGCGCAAAGCTGCGGTTGCTAAGCTGGAGGAGCTTGGACTTCTGGTTGAGGCCGAGGACTACGACAACAATGTTGGGTTTTCTGAACGAGCAGATGTGCCGATTGAGCCACGCTTATCGGAGCAATGGTACTTGAAGTATCCCAAGGTAGAGGAAGCAAAGCGTGCAGTGGAAAAAGGCATTATCCGCTTCCATCCTAAACGTTGGGAAAAAGTCTACCTTCACTGGCTGAACAATATCGAAGATTGGTGCATTAGTCGTCAGCTTTGGTGGGGACAACGCATTCCAGTTTGGTACAAAAAGGGCGAAGATAGAACCAACTCTGAAAATATCCATGTATCGGTCGATGGTCCTTCGGATCCAGAAAACTGGGAGCAAGATGATGATGTTTTGGATACGTGGGCATCGTCGTATTTGTGGCCATTTGCGACTTTTGGCTGGCCGTCGCAAGATGAAAAAACGCTCAAGGAATTGAATTATTTCTTCCCGACGAGTGTGTTAGTGACTGGCTTCGATATCATTTTCTTCTGGGTGGCTCGGATGATCATGGCGAGTTTGGAGTTAATGGGCGAAGACAAGAAGGAGCTGTCAGACGAGGAAATCTCTAAACGAATTCCGTTCCGCGATATCTTTATTCATGGACTGATCCGAGATCAGAAAGGGCGTAAGATGTCTAAATCTTTGGGGAATTCTCCAGACCCATTGGATTTGATCGAAAAGTTCGGAGCCGATGGTTTGCGCTTTGGTATCATAAACATTGCGCCAAGCGGTTCTGATATTCTATTCGCCGAAGATCGAATCGAAATCGGTAGAAACTTCTGTAACAAGCTCTGGAACGCGTGCCGGTTCCGTCAGATGAATGGAGCTACCGATGGTAACCAATCATTGGATGCAGTGCTTGATCGATTCAAGGGAGCTGAAATTGATGGTTACGGAAACTGGATCCTGCATCGCTTGCTGGAAACGATGAAGGAAGTGGAAGGTCAGTTCGAGAAATTTGAAATCCACCAGTTGACACATTCGTTGCACACTTTCTTCTGGGGAGATTTTTGTGACTGGTATGTCGAGGCTGCTAAGGCTATGCTCCTATCAAAGGATGATCCTAGAAATGGGGGAGCTCTTGCAGTATCGGATCTCGTGATTCGCCAGTCCTTGCTTTTGTTGCATCCAGTAATGCCACATATTACTGAAGAATTGTGGCAGGCGATGGGCTTTTGCGAAAAGGGCGATTTCTTGCAGAATACAGTTCTGGGATCTTCAGCGGAATTGCGTGAGGCACTCGCTAAGCGAGGAGTCACAGTTGATTCGAAGAAGGCTCAAGATATCGAGCAGGTGAAAGAAATTATCGCAAAGGCAAGAGCGGTAAAAGCGGAATACAATGTAGCCTCTAAAAGGGACGTGACTTTGTTTGTAACTCCGGGCGTTCCAGAGAGCTTGAACGTATTACAGGATAATTTGGATACGATTAAAAAACTTGCAGGTGCGGCTGAGATAGAATTCAAGGACACCGTTGAGAATTTGCCTGGATCGGTCGCTAATCTTGGAACGGTCTATTTGGACTTGTCTAGCGCGGTTGATGTTGAGGCAGAAAAAGAACGCCTCAGCAAAGAATTGCAAAAACTGGAGAAGGCGATCGCTGCGGGATCTGGCAAGCTAAAGAATGAAAAATTCATAAGCAAAGCTCCCCCCCAGGTTGTAGAAGGGGCTAAAAAACAATTAGCGGAAACGCAGGCAAAGTACGACGAGACGAAGCGTTTGCTTGAAAGCTTGTAGAAGCCGATCGAGGTTTAGTTTTAAAAAGAAAAAAGCACGCCGAGTTGGCGTGCTTTTTTTTTGTCTGAATGTAAATTGTAAGCGTCCGTTCTAGGGCGTCTGGTTTTTGAAACAGCGTTTTGATATTCTGTGTGGATGTCTCGAATCGAAACGGAACGCTGCTACGTCTATT
>JAKYXN010000039.1 GCA_022538095.1 Puniceicoccaceae bacterium K14
AAACTGCCAAAGATTACAAACTTCGAAGCGGAACACCTCACTCCAAAGAACTGGAAGCAAAGCAAAGTCAACACGCCCTAAGACGGACGCTTACCTCAATTAGCTAAGTACCTTTCTTTTAGACCGCCAGAATACGGCGTTAAACAAGCACAAGTCCCACAAAAAAAGCCGCTCCAAAAACGGAACGGCTTAGAAAATTTGTAATAGCTAAACGACTAACGCTTCTTTTGCTTAAGCAACAACTGGATGTGTGCGTATTGAATCGTTGTTTCCAACATTTCAACTTCTTCATCAGTCATGCTTTCAGCATTCTTCAGAGCTTCCTCGGCATCTGCCTGTGCCTTGGCAACCGCATCTTCGTCAATAGACTGAATATCGATTGCGTCTTCAGCCAAAACAGAAATACGATCTCCGACGCATTGAGCGAATCCTTTACTCGTCGCAAGCATCTCAGTTGATCCACCTTTTTGAACGATGATCTCACCTGCTTGGATTTCCGTCATCAATGGCACGTGACCTGGCAAAACACCGATTTCGCCACTTGATGTAGGAAGCGTTACCGAATCAACGGTGGCCTCATATACTTTGGCCTCAGGAGTTACGATTTCTAGCTCTAGTGACATTACTTTTTATGGGTACTCAGTTACCAAACTGATTAGCTTGCTTTAGAATCAGAAAGGACCTCGTCGATTCCGCCCTTCATGTAGAAGTCGTTCTCCGCCACGTGATCCAATTCACCATCAAGAATCATCTTGAACCCGCGAATTGTGTCAGCAACAGGTGTGATACGACCCTTAATGCCTGTGAAAACTTCCGCCACGTTGAATGGCTGAGAAAGGAATTTTTGGATCTTACGAGCGCGATAGACTGTTTGCTTATCTTCTGGTGAAAGCTCGTCCAGACCGAGAATAGCGATAATATCTTGAAGGTCTTTGTAGCGTTGAAGAACGCGTTGAACACCCACAGCAGTTTCGTAGTGCTCTTCACCAACGATAGTTGGTTCCAAACCTTTAGACACTGAAGACAAAGGATCAACCGCTGGGTAGATACCCAAGTCAGCGATCGCACGCTCAAGTACGATTGTTGAGTCCAAGTGAGCGAACGTGTTCGCTGGAGCCGGATCAGTCAAATCATCCGCTGGTACGTAAACCGCTTGGATAGAAGTAATAGATCCCTTCGTTGTAGAAGTAATACGTTCTTGCAACGCACCCATTTCAGAAGCAAGCGTAGGCTGGTAACCAACCGCAGATGGAGAGCGTCCAAGAAGAGCGGATACTTCCGAACCTGCTTGAGAAAAACGGAAAACGTTATCTACGAATAGAAGTACGTCTTGGTTTTCTTCGTCACGGAAGTACTCAGCCATTGAAAGTCCAGAAAGTGCAACACGCATACGTGCACCTGGCGGTTCGTTCATTTGACCGTAACAAAGCGCAACTTTTGAATTCTCGATGCACTGTTGGTCGATAACACCCGCATCAGACATTTCATGATACAAATCATTACCTTCACGAGAACGCTCACCTACCCCAGCGAATACTGAGTAACCACCGTGAGTCTTCGCGATGTTGTTAATGAGTTCCAAAATAACAACAGTCTTGCCAACACCCGCACCACCGAAAGCACCGACTTTACCACCTTTGATGAAAGGGCAAATCAAGTCGATTACCTTGATACCTGTCTCCAAGATACTTGCTTTTGTATCTTGCTCAGTAAGTGGAGGAGCCGCACGGTGAATTGGGTAACGTTTTTCGTGTGGAATAGGTCCGCGATTATCAACTGGCTCACCTGTAACGTCGAAAATACGTCCAAGAACTCCCTTACCAACTGGTACGGAAATTGGTGCTCCGGTATCGACGATATCCATACATCTTTGAAGACCTTCAGTTGAAGACATCGCTACGGCACGAACGACTCCTTCACCCAAATGCTGTTGTACTTCCAAAGTCAATTTTTCAGCCTGTCCATTGACAGTAAAATCAACGGTAAGAGCTTGATAGATTGAAGGGAGTTCTTCCCCAAATTGAGCGTCAATAACTGGCCCAATTATTTGAAGGATTTTTCCGGTGTTACTCATAGCGGTGCTAGTAATAAGAGGTTTATTTTCGTTAAAGTTTTTCTTAGCCGTTGGACGCTGTGGCCGCGGCAATTTCTAGGATTTCTTGGGTAATGGCAGCTTGACGTGCCTTATTAAATTCCAGCGTTAAGGAATCGATAAGCTTGTTTGCGTTGTCCTTAGCAGACTTCATCGCAACCATTCTTGAACTATGCTCAGCTGCCTTGGCACTGAGGACCGCTTGGTAGGCTTCGCGGTTAATATATAGCGGCAAGAGACTCGCTAATATCGTAGCTGGATCCGGCTCGAACTTGAACTTACGTTCATCTACGACTGCTTTGCGCTCGCCCGCCTTCTTACCACGAAGCTTCTTGATAATTTCATCAAGGTCGCGGATTGGCAAAAGCGTTGCGTTTGTAGTCTCTTGGATCAATGTATTCACAAAGTGAGGATAAATGACTTCGATCGTATCGATCACGCCTTCCTCATACTTTTCGATCATGAACTCTATGATCTGTTTGATCTGTAAGTACGGTACTGTATCGGCTACTTCGAAACTTGCGAGCAGGTTTTCACCCACTGCTTTTCCAAGATACTGTTTTCCCTTTTTACCGATGTTAACAAACTTTGCGTTGTCCTTAATCCCAGCGATTTCGCGGAAAATGTTTCCATTTAAAGCGCCACACAATCCTTTGTCGCTGGTTACGACTAAAATACCACGTGTCTTAACTTCTCGTCCTTGTAGGTAAGGATGGTCGAGATTTTCTACCCGATCTGCCAGATTTGAGAGAGCTTCTGCAAGCAATGCAGCATAAGGCTGACCTGCATTTGCGACTTGCTGCGCCTTCTTCATCTTCGAAGCCGCTACAAGTTCCATCGCCCTGGTAATTTGGCGAGTGTTCTTGACCGATTTTATTCGGCCTCGAATTTCTCTTAGGTTAGCCATCTGTTTCTAGTTTCGTTTAGCAGTAGTACGAACTGATTAAGCAGAGAATGTTGGCTTCCACTCTTCAAATGCCTTCTTCAATTCATCATTAAGCGTATCGTCGAGCTTCGCCTTGTTTCGGATAGAATCGAGGAGAGATTCTTTGCGGCTGGTAAAAAACTCTCCTACCGATCCTGCAGCTGCCACAATGTCGGAGACATCAACAGCATCGTAATAGTTGTTTTGCATGCCCCAGAGGATAGCAACTTGAAGCTCGATGGATACCGGGCTAAATGCTGGCTGCTTGAAGAGCTCAACGATGCGAGCTCCACGATCTAACTGAGACTTGGTTTTGGCATCAAGGTCAGATCCAAACTGAGCAAATGCCGCCAATTCACGGAACTGAGCGAGCTCAAGCTTCAACTTACCCGCAACTTGCTTCGTTGCCTTGATCTGTGCGGCAGAACCAACACGAGAAACTGAAAGACCAACCGAAACCGCCGGGCGGATACCTTGGTTGAAAAGATCTGTTTCCAAGAAGATCTGACCATCAGTAATCGAGATAACGTTGGTTGGGATGTAAGCCGCAAGGTCACCCGCAAGTGTTTCAATAATTGGAAGAGCCGTTACCGAACCATTTCCGTTCTCTTCGTTAACGCGAGCAGAGCGCTCGAGCAGACGTGAGTGAAGATAGAAGACATCACCTGGATATGCTTCACGACCAGAAGGACGCTTCAAAATTAGAGACATCTGGCGGTAAGCCGCCGCATGCTTGGAAAGATCATCATAAACGATCAACGCATCCATGCCATTGTGCATGAAGTACTCACTCATAGCAGCACCTGCATAAGGAGCGATGTATTGATTCGCAGCCGCGTCTGCAGCTGGAGCAGATACGATAATTGTGTACTCAAGAGCGCCTGCTTCTTCGAGAACACCAATGGTACGAGCAACATTAGAATTCTTTTGTCCAACTGCTACGTAGATTGAGTAAACCGGGCGGAAATTTTCGTCGCCTGATGCCAAACCAACTTTGTTGATGTTCGCTTGGTTGATAATAGTATCGAGAGCGATGGACGTTTTTCCAGTACCACGGTCTCCGATGATAAGCTCACGTTGACCACGACCGATTGGAATCATGGAATCAACTGACTTAATCCCTGTCATCAACGGCTGATCAACTGACTTACGAGCGATAACACCAGGAGCGATACGCTCAACTGGGTAAGTATCAGAGCTTTCAATCGCTCCCTTGCCGTCGATTGGTTGACCCAATGCGTTAACGACGCGACCGAGAAGGCCCTTGCCTACTGGAACAGAGAGAAGCTGTCCCGTGCACTTACACTCGTCGCCTTGCTTCAAGTGATTTGCTTCGCCGAGAATTACGACACCGACTTCATCTTCTTCAAGATTCAATGCGATCCCGATTGCTCCTCCTGGGAACTCGATCATCTCATTGTACATAACCTCTGAAAGGCCATCTACTTTTGCAACGCCATCAGCAACTTGGACGATCTTACCCGTGTTACTTTTTACAGCCTTGGTTTGGAGGTTAGCGATTTGTTGTTCGATCTGCTCGATGACGGAACTCATGATATTAGTGCGTTAAAAAGATCTAAGGTTTTTATTTTTTAAAGAGATGACTCGAGGCTAGCGAGTGAACTAGCGATCGAAGATTCGTAAACGTCGCAATCAACGCGAACTCGAACACCGGCAATGAGGCTTGGTTCTTCGCGAGTAATGACGCTGATGGATCGTCCGTATTCTGAGGAAAGATTCGACTGAATCGCATCCAATCCAGCTTGGCTTAGCTCTCCTGCATAATCAACAAGAGCTGTGCTGCGTGCCACATCTTGTTCAGCAAGCTTAAGATAAGCCTTCAAGACTGCTTGATAGTGACGTGGAGGGTTCGCTTCCAACGATTTCAAGACTGCTTCAACTTTCTCTTCCGATAGCGTTTCGCCATCTTTGCTGATCTGAAGAAGCTTCTTCGCGTACTCTTTGATCTGTTTGTCTTGCTTCATTCAGTAAGAGGAAAATTAGTTACTTTGACCGGTAAGTGTCGTACTAGCAGAATCTGCGAAGCGGCTCTTTTCTTCAGGAGTAAGCTCCTTGGCCAAAACCTTTGCAGTTGTATCAACTACGAGACGAGCAATTTCTGAACGAGCTTCGTCGATCATTTGCTTGCGATCCATATCGATTTGCTTGTTTGCCTTGCCAAGCATTTCTTCTGTCTTGCCTGCTGCTTCTTGAGTAGCCTTTGCAATCTTGTCTTCAGCGATCTTCCGAGCATCGTCTACGATGACTTGGGCTTCTTGTGACGCCTTCTGGATAGCTGCAGCGCTTTGGGCTTCAGCATCCGCCAACTTAGCCTTCATATCGTCAGCATAGTTGAGACCGTCTTCGATCTTCTTTTGGCGCTCGTCAATCGTTGAAAGAACTGGTTTGAAACCGAACTTCCAAAGTATTGCAGTAAGGACCAAGAAACTGAACACCTGCATCCCGATGTATTGCCATTCTAAGCCGAATTTTTCAGGGATGCTTTCTGAAGCTGCATGTGGATCTGCCGCAGCGATAACGTAAATTAGGTCGAGCATTTCAGATTGAAGGAAATTTGTTTTAAACGAAAAAGGAAATAATCGCGCCGCCGTTCTATCGGCGGCACGACGAAAGTGTTAACGAATTAACCGAGGAACAAGGCGAGAACACCAAGACCTTCTGCAAGAGCCATTCCGAGGATTGACTGAACGAGGATCTTACCAGAAGCGCCTGGGTTACGACCCACTGCTTCCGCTGCCTTCATTCCGATGAAGCCTACACCAAGTGCCGCACCGAGTACGCCGATTGATGATGTTAAGTTACCTGTGATTTCTGCTAGGATGTTAATCATGTCCTTTTGGATTTGTTTTTTTAGTATTTATGATGACGCCCACATTTTAGGTACATGGTCCCGCCAACAAAAGTTATTGAAATTGATTAGTGATGTTCGCCGTCGCCGTGGTTACAAATGAGTCCCACATAAACGCTGAATAGAAGAATAAACACGAGAGCTTGAACAAATCCAACCATGAGTTCCAAGAAGTAGAACGCTGGAAAGAAATTGGTAGCGTGAAGAAGGTTTTCACCCCCGAAGATATTTCCGAAGAGACGAACAGAAAGAGTGAATGGTCGGATACAAATAGAAACAACTTCGATAACACCAACAACAAGGAACACGGGCCACAATGCCATCCACATAGCTGCACCTACTTCTTTCTTGTCTGCTTTGTTACCAAAGAGATCAGCAATCAATACGCCGAGACCCGCTTTTGTTAGGCAAATGTACAGCCAAGCGCACATAGCGACAAGGGCTAGAGCAATCGTTCCATTCCAATCCGCATTTGCTGGACGAATGAACGGGCGAGTCATGTGGAAGTGACCTTCCGCATCAGTTACACCAAATCCAATGCTTCCAACTCCTGGAAATAATCCGCTCCAATTTTGGATAAGTATATAGAAGAAGAACCCGAGCACGAATGGGAGTGTCGCTCCAATTGCCTTTTTACCCGTTATCGGTTCCGCTGTATCGCGTAACCAAAGCAAGAAGCTTTCGATAACTGCCTGCCCTCTTGAAGGAACAAGCGAAGGTTTTCCAACCATCATTCGTATCCCAAATAAAAGAAGGAGAGATACGACCCAACCAGTGAGAATACTGTTGGAGACTGGAAGACCCAAGGGTGCAAATTCGTCTGCAGATGGCGATACGGCTGCCAATGAATCAGCCATTGGAATCGCTATGCTAGAGAGGGAAAATATGAGTGTTTTCTTGCCAGGCATAAGATTGAAGGAATCGCTTTGTTGGCTTATCATTTTGAGCTCGTCAACCCTCTAAATCAAATTAGCTCTATATCTGGAATTTTTTCTCAGAGAAAACCAATTTCGTTAACAAGTCTTATAACTTGTATAACATTTTGTGTTCAATGTCACCTATTTGAAACGAAAAAACCATGGCCGATAAAAATCTTACCAATGCGCTTTTTACTTTGAAGGAAAAGGACGCCAAAGCATCGTCCACTTCTCCAAAGCCAAAAAAAGAAATTCCCACGCTGGAAAATGCAAAACCAGACCTCCCCTATCGGAAACGTTCTTTCGATTCCTTCTTCGTTTTCTCGGTTATCCTACTTGCAGTCACCTTACTCGCACAGGTGATCTCAATCGTCTATTATAGTTAGACGCGGCGAAAAATTAGCGAATGATAGGATTCGGAGCGTTCCTGAAAGACAGTCGCACGCTCAAACGGCCATTCGATGTCAGTCGTGATCTCCCAATTTGGATGTCCACCGACAACTTCGATTGCCCAGTTATAGTAGTCTTCTACATCAGTCCTAAAATGCGTGATGACTCCCTGCTGGCAAAAAGTCGCTAGCTGAGAAAGAAACTTCGGGTTGATAATACGATTTTTCCAATGGCGTTTTTTCGGCCACGGATCTGGAAAGAGAATGAACACCTCTTCAAGTTTGATCTTTTCTGGTAGTGTTTCCAATACTTCGAACGCTTCTCCCTGAACAAAGCGCACATTGGGAAGCCCGGAGCGCTCCTGTTTCTTTATGCACCTCCGAATGCGACTCCCCATCATATCGATACCCAAACAAAACTTCTCCTGATTGGCTGCAGCATAATCAACTAGCCAGTGCCCGTGACCGCAGCCGATCTCCAAAGATATTTCAGAAAATCCAGAGAGTTCCTTCTCAAGTTTTCCTTTGAGCTCTTCTTTTCGTTGATTGACCCGAACAATGTGCTGATCGTAAGGCATAGGAGAACAGGTAAAAACCAAGCTTTCTCTCGAATGCAAGTCTGCTAACGATTCTCGTCAAACAAGCTCTGCCGTAGAAACATTCGTCAACTGCTCTACGATCGGGAGACTGAACACGATCCTCAATCCACCGGTTTCAGCATTCTCCGCCCAAATTTTACCCTCATGCCACTCGATGATATGTTTGACGATGCTTAGTCCCAAGCCTGTGCCCCCGGTCTCACGAGAACGACCTTTGTCTACACGGTAGAAACGTTCGAAGATTTGCAAAAGATCCGCTTCGGGAACACCGGGTCCCTCGTCCTTTACCCAGATATGCAATTCTTCTCCCGCAACCACTGCTCCCAGCTCAATACATCCTTCCTTGGGAGTATACTTATTCGCATTTTCCACCAAGTTGTCGAAGACCTGTCGCAGTTTCAAAACGTCAAAACGGACCCAGGCCTCCATATTCTCAGGCAATGTTGCAAAAAAGCATCGGTCTTCGCCTTTTAGGTTCAATTCGTAGTCTGCGGAAATCTCTCTTAGCCACCCTATTATATTACTGTGACTCCACTCGAGGGTAGGCGCCTCACTTTCCAAACGCGATAGACTCAAGAGATCGTTTATTAGGAGCGAAAGTCGTTCCGCGTGACGATGAATCGTATTTAAAAAACGATCTCGGTCTTCTATTTCCATTGTATGGTGGTCGGAGACAAGCGTTTCGGAATAGCCTTTGATAATAGCAACGGGAGTTTTCAGCTCGTGCGAGGCATTGGCTACGAAGTTCTTTCTCACCTGCTCCAAACGCATCAACTGGCTAATATCGTGAAGCACAAAAAGAAACCAAGGGCCATTGCCCTCTTCAGCTTGCGTCAACTTGGAAGCAGAAACCTCCATCCAAACCTGTTGTTGACCTTTCGAAAAGCTGAGTTCCTTGCGCAACTCACCCTCTCCCCGCTTTACATCGCGAATAAATTTCAAGAAATCCGAGCTTCGTAAGCAAACTTCAACTCGCTTCCCCACTCCGGAACCGACAGACGGAAACAAAGATCCCAATGCAGTATTAGCCATCAAGACGTAATTGTCTCTATCGATGATCAAAACCCCTTCCTGCAAATTGCTGAAAGTTGTATCAATCTGATTCAAGCGACCCGTACTCTGGCGCTCCAGTTTTTGGAAATCACTAATGATTTGATTGAGCTCTCCCAACAAAGAACTCCAGTGCTTATTATTTCCACGAAATTCTTTTGAGTGCGTAAGAATCGACGTCCGTGTAACAAGCGACTCAGAGAGTTGTTTAATCGCCTCTTTTTGCCGAAAATACTTGGTCGCGAAAACAAGAGTCGTCGCGAAAAAGGCTATAAGAAACAAATACTCCATGAGATGACAGAAAACCTAGCGTCGTTCTATCATGCGATACCCCACACCTCTTACTGTCTCAAGCCAAGAGGCCTCTTCGCCCAATTTTTCTCTCAAACGGCGCATGTGAGTATCAACAGTGCGCGTTTCAATATCGTTTTCGTAATTCCAAACCTTCTGCAAGAGAACCTCTCTCGTCTGAACTTTTCCACGTTCCAGCATTAAAAGCTTCAACAAGCGAAACTCGGTAGCCGTCAATTCGATCGGATTGCCTTCGACCTTAACCTTGTGGTGTTCGATATCCATCTCAATACCATTTATTTCGATGTTCGCCGGTTCATCATCACTGTCGCCAAAACGCTTCAAAATCGCCATCACCCTGAGCATCAACTCTTTAGGGCTAAATGGTTTGCAAACATAGTCGTCCGCACCACTTTCAAACCCTTCGATTCGGTCACCCTCCTCCGTCTTCGCACTCAGAAATATGATCGGAATAGTCTTCAGACGCGAATCTGCGCGCATCATGCGACAAACCTGCAGTCCGCTAAGACCTGGCATCATTATATCCAAAACAACAAGGTCCGGAGTAAACATTCGTGCGGCTTCCAATACACGTTTAGGATCGTTAACCGCTTGAACCACAAACCCCCTCTGACGAAGGTGATAGCTTAGTAGTTCAGTTACATCAATTTCGTCGTCTACAACGAGTATCTTTTTCTGTGAAACAGTATCGATCATGGCAAATATGGTATCTACAAATATTCTTCGTGGAACATATAGAAACAGGCAACAGCCAATAGGTTACAATTAGGTGAAATAGAGCATTAAAACCATGTAAATAATTTATAATCAATATCTTAACTGGAAAAACGTATCATTAAGATGCTAATATCCGCAGGATTCACTCCACTGATTCGGCTCGCTTGCCCCAAATTCGCAGGCTGAAAGTCATTCAACTTGAGAGCGCACTCTTTCTTCAAACCATTCACGGTTAGGAAATCAAAACCAACAGGTATCTTAATATTCTCTACATTCTTAAGCTTTTCCACCTGCTTCCACTCTCGTTTTAAATAACCATCGTATTTAACCTGGTACATCGCTTCATCACGTACCTCTTTCGAATAGCCCATCAATTCCTTTGGCATTTCAAAATCCGGTTGGTTGCGTCTCACCAAATTCGCCCAAGTCAACTCCCCTACTCTATTCGAGTTCATCCACTTGATACACCCCTCAATATCCGACCTCTTTTTTTCGATCTTAGAAATTCTAGAATCAGCCAAAAGTCTATATTTCTTGGCATAATCAAACATACGATTCTCCGAGCTTCCGTGATTAAAGAGTAAACGATGTTCCGCCCTACTCGTGAACATTCGGTAAGGTTCTTGAGTACCCTTTGTAACCAAGTCATCTATTAGGACGCCAATATACCCATCATGACGTTTGAGCACGAGCGGTTCGTCTCCCCTCACCTTTAGTGCTGCATTCACTCCAGCAACCAATCCCTGACAAGCTGCTTCTTCGTAACCCGATGTGCCATTGATTTGTCCAGCAAAGAACAAATTCTCCACCTTTTTGCTTTCTAAATGTGGAAAAACCTGTGTTGGAGGAGCAAAATCGTACTCCACTGCGTACGCAGGCCTCAGCAGTTGAGCCTCTTCCAAACCAGAAATCGAACGAATCATTTCTATCTGAGTCTCAAACGGCAAACTCGTTGATAGCCCATTGATGTAATATTCATCAGTATGCCGCCCTTCCGGTTCGAGAAACAACAAATGGCGTGACCTATCCGCAAACCGAACGAACTTATCCTCAATGCTTGGACAATACCGTGGACCGGTTCCTTCTATCTCTCCTCCATACATTGCAGACAGATGCAGGTTCTCGTTCACAACATTCGCAGTTTGCTCAGACGTATATGTTATCCAGCATGAAACTTGATCTGTTCCAGGCTTCCAACCAGCTAGAGTTTCACCTTTCTGTTCCACGTGGAACAAGTCTCGTTCATCCCTCGTGTCATGAAACGCAAACAGGGTTGGGTCAAAATCCCCCTTTTGTTCTTCCAAATTATTGAAATCAATCGTTCTTCCTAAAAGCCGCGGCGGCGTTCCCGTCTTCAATCGTTCAAGTTCGATTCCAGCTTCGAGAAAGCTCCCAGACAAGGTTTTCGCAGAATAATCGCCCATGCGACCACCTTCGTTCTTATTTTTCCCAATATGCATCAATCCTCGTAAGAATGTGCCTGTAGTAATGACAACCGTCTTGGCATGGAAATCCACATCGATATTCGTACGACATCCGACGACTTTTCCATCCTTAAAGATTAATCCTGTCACAGTCGCTTGAAAAACCTGCAGGTTTTCCTGGAGTTCCAAAACATGCTTCATTCGCAAAGCATACGCTCGCTTATCGCATTGAGCTCTTGGAGATTGGACTGCTGGACCTTTGGACGCATTCAGTAAACGGAACTGAATACCAGTCACATCTGTATTTACAGCCATTTCGCCGCCAAGAGCGTCAATCTCTCGAACTATCTGTCCCTTAGCGACGCCCCCAATAGCTGGATTGCAACTCATTTGTGCGATAGTATCGATATTGCCGCTTAAAACGAGTGTACGAACACCCATACGAGCGGCAGCAAGCGCAGCTTCACATCCAGCGTGACCAGCCCCACAAACGATTACATCAAAAGGATCCTTCAAGAAATTCATATCGGCTGGACCATAGCCATGCTAGGTATGAGCTCAAGCCGATAAAAGGGGGAAGGGACCCCCAAATCATCCATAAAACGACTATTTACCGATGCAAAACGATGAGAACAACACGTCGAGCATGTCTTCGTTGTCTATCCGACCCAATATGCGTCCAATCGCATCAATCGCACCACGCATGTCGCTCGCAATGAGTTCTGCAGATTCGTCTAATTCGAACTTCGCCAACGCCTGCTCTAAGCATTCCTTTAACTCATTCAATGCCAAGCTATGCCTAGCGTTAATTAGAATAAGCTCATCATCTGCACTCGAAAAATTACTATCGATCAAAGAGAATAGAGTATTCCGTAAACCTTCTAAACCGTTTCCGTCTTTGGCACATATGGAGACGCTACTGAAACCACTTAAAATGGAATAACCTTCCTCAGACTTAGGTAAATCCTCCTTATTTCGAATAACTATCGTATTTTCAGAGTTCATTTTCCCCAAAATCTCTTCAGGAAGCGTAGGGCAGGGGAGTGATCCATCAACGACCAATAAAAATACGTCAGCCTCCTCAGCTAGTTCTATCGTTTTCAGAATTCCCTGGCGCTCAATCGTTCCTTCTGCTTCTCTCAGGCCAGCAGTATCTAACAATTGAATACTATAATCACCCAAAATAAGTCTTTCTTGGAGAAAATCACGAGTAGTACCTGGTTCTTCGCTGACGATCGCTCGATCAAAGCCAAGAAGGCAATTCAACAAAGAACTTTTACCTGCGTTCGGTTCACCCAATATTAAAGTCTTAACGCCGTCACGCAACAAGGCGGCATACTTACTACTATCAATCAGGCGAGAGCAAAAAGTCATTACTTTCTGAATACCATTTATTTGAGCTTGTTTCTGCTCCTCCGGCAAGTCTTCTTCGGGAAAATCAATGTAAGCCTCTATAACAGCAACATTAGACAATAATTGATCTTTAAGAACAGCTAGCTGCTTACCAAACGCTCCACGTAGCTGATTGTTTGCTACTCGAATCGCCTTATCGCTACGAGCTTGAATCAATTCCATAACTGCTTCTGCCTGAGTAAGATCGATACGTCCGTTTAGAAACGCACGTTGTGTGAATTCGCCTGGATCTGCCTGCCTGCAACCGCGGCCGACAAGATCATGTAGAACTTTCGAAGCAATGAGCGGGTTACCGTGGCACATTATCTCCAAAGAATCTTCGCCTGTGTAAGAAGAGGGGCCTTGGTAGTAACAATAAACAACGTCATCCAATAACTCGTCACTCAATGAAATGTAGTCTCCATGAGAAGATCTTCGCGGGCGGGGAGGGGACTTTCGCTTGAAAACGTTATCAACCAGGCTCAAGCACTTCGGTCCACTTATTCGAAGCATAGAGATAGCGCTTTCGCCATGAGGCGTTGCCACAGCAACGATTGTATCCTGATCATTCATACCGACTTCAATTCTTTAAACTTTGACACCTTATTCCTTCAAAGAAAAGGACCGCATGAAAGCGGTCCCGAGTAAATAGATTTTGTTCTACGTAGAAAATTTGCCGCAGAAGGCGAACTTACGCCTTCACTTTAGCTGTTTCTTTTTCAGGCAACTCTTTCGCAGATTCTTCGGTAGGGCGAAGAATCGCAGTGATTGCGGTTGAAATACGGTCTGCGACTTCTGGATTCTCTGCTAAGAAAGCCTTTGCTGCTTCGCGGCCTTGCCCAACTAAATCGCCTTCGAAAGAAATCCACGCTCCCTTTTTCTCAAGCACCTTGTGTTCTACACCGAGATCAACGATTGAACCTGTTTTTGAAATTCCCTCAGCATACATAATGTCGAATTCGCAATCCGTAAATGGGGGAGCAACCTTGTTCTTAACGACCTTCAATCGCGTCCTATTACCCATGACAGTCCCGCTAGTGTCTTTAATTTGACCAATACGGCGAATGTCCATGCGCACAGAAGAGAAGAATTTCAAAGCACGTCCACCCGGAGTTGTTTCTGGACTACCGAACATTACACCGATCTTTTCACGTATCTGATTGGTAAACAAGCAAATGCAGTTAGTTTTACTCACAATACCAGTCAAACGACGCATCGCCTGACTCATCAAACGAGCTTGCGACCCTACAGTCGCATCTCCCATTTGACCATCCAACTCGGCCCGAGAAACCAAAGCTGCCACAGAGTCGATCACGATCACATCGATTGCATTTGAGCGGATGAGCGACTCAGTAATGTTTAGCGCGTCCTCGCCGCAATCCGGTTGTGAAACCAAAAGATCGTCTACATTCACACCAAGTGCTCGAGCGTACTTCGGGTCCAAAGCGTGTTCCACGTCGATAAAAGCGGCCAACCCACCTTGCTTTTGAGCATTCGCAATTAAGCTCAAACATAGCGTCGTCTTACCCGATGACTCCGGTCCGTAAATTTCACAAATTCGGCCACGCGGTAAACCGCCTACGCCTAATGCTAAGTCAACCGAAAGTGACCCTGTCGAAATAGTCTCAACCTTCAGGTGAGATCCACTCCCCAAACGCATAATCGAACCCTCGCCAAATTGCTTAGTGATCGACGAAATCGCCATTTCAACATTCTTAGCGCGATTATCTGGAGATGGTAGGGGGGCTTGTTTCGTTTTGGCCATAATTCGTATGCTTTATTTGTGTAATTTTATTAAAGATGCAGTGAGGCGGTTACCTTCTTTTATTTACCCAAATCTGGATCCACCTAAATCAGCTGGCAAGATTCGAGTATGCATTTCCGATAATAATACAGAAGGCATAAGACATAAACTGTCCTATACTATGGAATTTCTCAAATTTGTTACGCATTCCACAGTAGTCGTGGGCAATCATAGAAAATACTTGCCAGAAAGGTGGCCTCAAAGTTGAACATGTCCCTTCATTGGATTAATGTGGGCATAAAACCTGCACTTAAAAAGGAGGAGATATCGAGTTATGAAAATTAAAGCATATTTGAAACCACGTTGTGGATGGAGCATGGGTGTCCGAGCTATCATGGAAAAGCACAACCTGGAGTATGAGGATATAGACATCATCAATTCACAGGAAAACTACGCCGAGATGGTCGCCAAATCAGGCCAGCCACTTTCACCCTGCGTGGAGATCGATGGTATCATGCTAGCAGATGTCAGCGGCGACGAAGTAGAGCAATACATGATCAGTAATGAACTGATCAAACCGACTGACGCTGAAACGGCAGCTCCGACCGACCGTGGTTGCACAGACGAGGAGCATAAAAAGATGCAACAATCTCAGCCCATCCGCTTCTTCTAATAAATAGAAGCAACTGCAATTTTAGAAATAGCTTGGGCCGGATCGGAAGATACCGGCCTTTTTTAACCTTCACGGAAATTTCCTCACCATACCAACACTGTATTTACCACAGATGAAGCAAATCAAAGCCTCTCCATTACTTTACCGCAATGAGTACGAACACGATGCCTGTGGCGTCGGCGTAATTGCCAACATAAATGGAATTGCCTCACATGATCTTCTTAAGAAGACGCTTCAGGCACTAACAAATTTGGCTCACCGAGGAGCTGTTGATGCCGATGCGATAACCGGCGATGGAGCAGGCGTCTTGACTCAAATTCCATACGAGCTCTTTTCCGATTTTCTAGAAGAGCAGGGAATGAAGATATTTGATAAGGAGGACCTAGGCGTCGCAGCCATTTTTCTCCGGCACAATGACGAATACGCTCAAGCCCACGGGAAAAAGATTTTCGAAGAAGCAATCAAAGGCGAAGGCCTTAAACTTCTATGCTGGCGAGATGTCCCAGTGAATTCGAAATGCTTAGGCCGCAAAGCGGAAGAAACCCAACCAAAGATTGTCCAGGCCCTCATAGCAAAAACCTCAGATATTACGCCTGCTGAATATGAGCGCTCTCTCTTTCTCGCTCAGAAAATCGCCGAACGTAAAGCCGCCGAGGCCGAAATCCAAGACTTCTACATCTGCAGCTGCTCAAACAAAACCATCGTTTACAAGGGAATGCTCAATTCTCCCCAGGTCCGACAATTCTTCCCGGACTTGAGAGACGAGAAATACACAACCGCTTTCGCGATCTTTCACCAGCGGTATTCGACAAACACATTCCCTCAATGGCACCTCGCTCAACCATTTCGCATGATGGCTCATAACGGGGAAATCAACACAATACGAGGCAATCGAAATCTAATGAGAGCCCGTGAGCGCTCAAAAGTTCACGGTGTTTGGGGAGATCGTTTTTCAGATCTAAGCCCCATAATCCAACCAGGACTATCCGACTCAGCTAGTTTCGACAATGCATTGGAGCTTATTATGTTAGGCGGACGCAGTGCCATTCACGCTGCTACCATGATGATGCCCCCAGCTTGGGAAAGTAACAAAGAAATCAGCCCAGAACGACGAGGATTCTACGAGTATCATTCCTGCATGCTCGAACCTTGGGATGGCCCAGCGGCCATTGCATTTACTGACGGTCGTTTCGTGGCTGCCACACTCGATCGTAATGGCCTACGCCCAGCTCGCTACAAAATTTATGACGACGGAACGATGCTACTAGCATCCGAGCTCGGCTTAATCGACGAAACGGATCTCAAAACAGTAAAATCTGGACGTCTGGGTCCAGGACGCATGATAGCAGTCGACCTCCAAGAAAAGAAATTCCTGGAGAACAATGAGATCAAAGAAACAATAGCCAACGATCCAAAATACAAAGATTGGTGCGCCGAACATTTACTCAATCTCCATAAGTTTTCCGAGGATAAGCCTTACGAAGCAGCGAAGGCAGAAGACGAACAACTCAAACCGCAAATCGCGTTTGGCTACGACAAGGACGAGTACGAAATCATTCTCAAGCCAATGGCAAATACCGGAATGGAAGCTATCGGCTCCATGGGGGACGACACGCCATTGGCCGTTCTTTCGAAGAGGCCAAGATTGCTCTACAATTATTTTAAACAGCTCTTCGCTCAGGTAACGAACCCTCCAATTGATTCAATCCGTGAACGAGCAGTCATGTCCTTGAGCATGTTCCTCGGAGGACGCCTGGCACTATTTGAAGATGTTCCGCAAACCGTTGGTTTTGTGAAACTTAGTTCACCTGTTCTTCTAAATAGCGAACTCGATTCACTCTTTGATGTTAATTTTCTCAAAGACCATGTTGTGCGTATAGACACAACCTTCGGTGCCAAATCCGGACCCGAAGGACTCGAAGAAGCCGTTAAAAACCTTTGTGAGCGCACGCTGAAAACCGTCGAAGAAAAAGAAGCCAAGGTTGTCATCCTTTCGGATCGCGATGTGAACTCTGATAAAATTGCTATTCCGATGCTCTTAGCGACCGGAGCGGTTCATCAGGCTTTAATCAAAGCGGGTCACAGAATGAAGTGCGATATCGTTGCTGAAACAGGTGAAGCTCGTGATGTGCACCAAATCGCTTGTTTGCTAGGATTCGGAGCAAATGCTGTGAATCCCTACATCGCACTCTCCATTATGCGAAATTACGCTGAGAATGGAGAACTCGACGAAGGTATCGATAGCGAAAAAGCGATCATTAACTACCGTACGGCCATCGATAAAGGTTTACTCAAAATCATGGCGAAGATGGGTATCAGTACCCTTTACAGCTATTGTCGCGCACAAACGTTCGAAGCAATTGGGGTTTCTCAAAAAGTTATAGATCAATGTTTTATAGGAACATCTAGCCCAATTGATGGCATATCCTACAAACAAATAGGTGAGGAAACATTCGCTCGCCATAGCCAAGCTTACAGCAAAGAAACAGACGCAGAACTTCAAAGTGCCGGTTACTACAAAGTTGTTCGCAAAGGAGGAGAGTTTCACGCTTGGAACCCACAAGTTGTCGGTGGCATGCATCGTTTCCTAAAATCTGGAAAAAAGGAAGATTACGAAAACTACCGCAACAAGTCAGATCAACATCCTACTTATGCGGTTAAAGACTTGATCAAGGTAAACTTCCCGGAAAAGGGCGTTGATCTCTCGCAAGTTGAGCCAATCGAAGAAATCCGTCGCCGCTTCACCACTGCCGCGATGTCAATGGGAGCACTCTCACCCGAGTGCCACGAAACACTCGCCATCGCCATGAACCGCATAGGGGCCAAGTCGAATTCGGGAGAAGGTGGCGAAAATCCTCGACGCTATTCCCTATTAGAGAATGGCGACAACGCGTCATCCGCAATAAAGCAAGTCGCTTCTGGCCGTTTCGGAGTAACTGCTGAGTACCTCTCCAACGCTAAGGAAATCGAAATTAAGATGGCCCAAGGCGCGAAGCCAGGAGAAGGGGGTCAGCTTCCTGGTCACAAAGTTTCTCCGCTTATCGCTCGGCTTCGCTTCAGCGTTCCTGGCGTCACACTCATTTCGCCACCACCACACCATGACATTTACTCGATCGAAGATTTGGCTCAGTTGATCTTCGACCTTAAGGAAGTTAATCCTAGAGCAAAAGTTTGTGTTAAACTCGTATCCAGTTCAGGTGTGGGAACCGTTGCAGCAGGGGTCGCTAAAGCATATGCGGACGTAATACTTGTTTCAGGACACGACGGAGGAACCGGGGCATCTCCGCTCTCATCTGTGAAACACGCAGGATCTTCATGGGAAATCGGTCTCGCAGAAACTCACCAGGTTTTAATGCAGAACGATCTTAGGAAACGAGTCATACTTCGTACGGATGGTGGTATGAAAACCGGTCGCGATATCATTATCGCCGCAATCCTAGGAGCCGAAGAATTTAACTTTGGAACAGCAGCAATGATTGCCGCTAGTTGCGCAATGTTCCGTGTTTGTCATTTGAATACTTGCCCTGTAGGTGTCGCAACCCAAAGGGATGACCTTCGTAAGAAATACAAAGGAACTCCCGAAAACGTCATCAACTTCTTTAACGCAATTGCCGAGGAAGTTCGCCAATATTTGGCTAAACTCGGATATCGCAAAATTAACGACATCATTGGAAAGACTGAGCTTCTTGAACAAATTGATGATCCTGAAAATAGCAAAACATCGACTCTTGATCTAAGCGGTCTCTTACATAGGCCTGATCCTTCAGGTGAAGCACCGCATTACCACACTAGAGCACGTAATGAACGCCTCGGATTCAATGGCGGTCTCGATCAAACATTCATCCAAGAATGCCACGATGTAATTGTCGGGCGACGAGCCAATTTCAAAGGGTCCTACAATGTTGGAAACACGGACCGGTGCTTAGGTACCCATTTGTCAGGAGAAGTCGCGTATATTCGCGGAAGCAACCATTTGCCACCTGCATCCATCGACCTCGAGCTTAAAGGCACTGCCGGTCAAAGCTTCTGTACTTTGCTTACAAACGGAATTCGAATGAAGCTATTTGGCGAAGCGAATGACTACGTTGGAAAACTAATGTCTGGCGGCGAAATCATTATTCGTCCGAAAGAAGAAGAAACCTACGTTTGGAAAGACAACATAATCGTAGGGAACACTTGCCTATACGGTGCAACCGGCGGTGTACTCTTTGCTGCTGGTAGAGGAGGGGAACGCTTCGGAGTCAGAAACAGTGGAGCAATTTCTGTTGTGGAAGGACTCGGTGATCACGCTTTTGAATACATGACCGGTGGTGTTATCGTTACACTCGGAACCACAGGAATCAACGTGGGTGCCGGAATGAGTGGCGGCCTCGCTTTCGTTTACGACGAAGAGAATGTATTGCCAAATAGATACAACCCAGCAATGGTGGACATCGAGCGACTCGCAGAGAATAGTGAAATCGAAGCTTTGCAAAAAGTAGTTGAAGCTCACTGCGAAGCTACTCAAAGCCCACTTGCAAAGAATATCCTAAGTAGTTGGATACAGTCTAAGGATAAATTCTGGAAAGTCGTTCCTCATTCGCCTTCACAGGACATACCAAAGAAAGTTCTTTCTTTGGAAGATATAGGAAAGATTTTGCCCAAAACTATAGAGAATTCTCAAGTTTAACACCTGAACGCCCCTTTCTTTTAAGGGGCGTTTTAGCTTACAAATCCAAATCTTGTTTCTTGCTCGAATGCGTACCCAAAAATTCCTTAAGCGATCGTGCTGTTTTAGGCCCAATACCTTCAACGTTTTGTAACTCTTCGAGACTCGCTTTTTTTAGTTTTTCGAAAGAACCAAAGTGCTCGAACAGCATAGCTCGCTTTTTTGGACCTAATCCAGAAAAATCATCCAAAATGCTTTCTCGTATTCGTTTACTTCTTAGATCTGCATTATAAGTATTGGCAAACCGATGGGCCTCATCCCGAGCCCGTTGCATTAGCTGAAGACCTCCATTCCTCAAAGGTAAACGAAGTGGCTTTCGCTCATCCGGAAAGATGATCGTTTCATGCTTCTTAGCTAAGCCAACAAGTGCAGGCGGTTCCAAATCTTGAGCAATAAATGATTTCAATGCCGACCCTACTTGCCCTAAACCTCCGTCTATAATGATAAGATCCGGAAAAGGTTTCCCTTCTCTCGCTAAGCGGCCGTACCGGCGACCGACGACCTCTTCCATTGAACGAAAATCATCGTTTCCTTCGTGATCTTTAATCTTGTAGCGACGATAGTGTTTCTTGTTAGGCAAACCATTTTCAAAATGTACCATAGATGCAACTACAAAAGTTCCTGAAATATGAGAGATGTCGAAACACTCGATGCGACGAGGTAATTCGGGCAGTTCCAATGCTTCCTGAATTAGTTTTAGATCTTCTAAGTTATCCTTTCTCGGTAACAGTGATCTCTCAAACTTCCTATTCTTCTTCAGCGAAGATTCCAGAGCAAAAACAATGTCCCTAAGCTCTGCAGCTTTTTCAAAACGTTGTTGCATCGCCGCCTTCTGCATATCCTCTTTTAGGTCGCTGAGCCATTCCCTGGACTTTCCTTCCAAAAAACCACACGCTTTTGCCACTCTGTCTGCATATTCGGCAGTGGTCACTGTATTGCTATGGCCATACAGTTCCGCTCGAACATCCTCATACAATAAAAACTGATCATTTCCCAATTTTTTGGGGTTACTGTCTGAAAGCAGGATACCAAACTTGCGACGCATCTCAGCAAGCGTTTTCCGAATATGCTGAGCATGAGCAAACGGCCCGAAGTACAATGCCCCATCTTCTTTCTTAAATCGGACTAAAGTAAACCTCGGCAAATCGCGTGTGGCCTCTACTCGTACCAAGAGAAATCGTTTATCATCCGTGAAATCGGTGTTATACTTCGGCTTCCATTTTTTTATCAACTGCCCCTCGAGCAAGAGCGCTTCGGGTTCGGACTTCACCTCCATATAATCAAAATCCCTAATCATTTCCACCAAAGCTCGAATCTTGGGTTGGTGAGCAAAATTTCTCGAGGGTTGGAAGTAACTCGAAACGCGTTTCTTCAAGCTTTTCGCTTTCCCCACATATATAATGGTTCCAAGACGATCCTTCATAAGGTATACCCCAGGTTTTTGAGGAAGCCGCCTTACCTTTTCTTTTAAAATGCTAGATGCAGACGTTGGCATTTCATATTTAGTGGTTATAGTTATTACGAAGATACAATTAAACTAGATCCCATTTTCCACGGAAAAAGACCCTTCGGCGACTCATCTAAGTTGCTTTTACTAACCCTATGTTGCAATCCAACTTTAAGATAACTCTTATCACGATAGGAGAAGAATTATTACTTGGCCTTACTGAAAATACGCACTTGTCCTATATTGGCGACCAACTTCGAAGCAGAGGTATTTCGCTAACCAAGAGCCTGGTTATTTCAGATACGAGTAAGGATATTGAGAAGGATTTCTTAGAGGCTTGGGAAGAATCTGATCTCGTCATCACAACAGGTGGGCTTGGTCCAACTGTTGATGATCTTACAAAAGAATCGATAGCGACGGCTTTAAAGGAAACACTTGTTTTCGATGAGGGCATAGCTGAACAGATCAGCAGCTATTTTGTCCAAAAAAAGAAGGAAACTCCGGAGAATTCCTTAAAACAGGCTTATAAGTTCAAAGACTGTGAGATACTTCCTAACGAATTTGGAACGGCTCCTGGGTTGTATCTAAACAAAGGTGACAAGCATTTAGTTATGCTACCTGGTCCTCCTTCAGAGCTGCGTCCAATTTTTGAGACGCACGTTCTTCCTCTTCTAGAAGAATGTAGCTTACTCAACAATAAGGAAAGCTATATACAAATTCGAACAATTGGTGTTGGAGAATCAATTTTAGAAACTAAGTTAACGCCTGTATTTTCTGAATACGAAAATTTGAGCGTAGCCTTTTGCGCTCACAATGGACATGTCGATATTAGGCTGAGTTTTCCGAAGATGAGCGATGACGATCAGCTTTTGGAAGCCGCTAAAAAGTGCAAAACAGTACTCGGTCTCGATTTCCTCTGTTTTGGGCACGATTCTTTAGAAAAAGTTGTGTCCAATCTGATGAGACGAAATGGTGGGACTCTAGCGATAGCAGAAGGATGCACTGGTGGCATGCTCTCTAGCGGAATCACAGACATTCCCGGTGCCGCCAAATTTTATTTGGGCGGGCTTACCTGCTATAGCATCCAATCAAAAATCGATTTGCTACATGTGCCCGAAGACATGATACAACAACATAGCTCTATAAGCAACGAGGTGGCAATTGCAATGGCTTCTGGGGTTGCTGAAGTGTTCGAGGCAGAGTATACACTTAGTACAACTGGGTATTCAGGACCCAAAGGACAAGAAAATGCTGTGACCCAAGGCGTTATCTATATCGGTTTGCACACAAACCAAGGGATCTGGGCGAAGAAGCTAGAACTCGAAGGAAATAGACAGACGATTAAAAAGAGGGTCACGCTTGAGTCACTCGACTGGCTGAGAAGAATTCTTCTAGAAATACCTGAAGACAACAGGGAGTACCTGGAACTGAGAAAAGAATCTAACGAGATTTTGGATTCCTTTTCGTCATAGCTCTCATAACACGCTTTACTCCTATTTCCTTTGAGGGTAGCCATAACCTTCGTATGGCAAAGGCATTGGACCAGTTTAGCAGACCATTGAGGGATTTGAGAATATCTGTTACAGATCAGTGTAACTTCAGATGCGCTTACTGCATGCCCAAGGAAATATTTGGTCCTGACTATGCATTTCTTCCCAAAAGTAAGGTTCTTTCGAATTTAGAAATTCTCCGTATCGCTCAATCATTTTGTGAGCTAGGTGTGGAGAAAATTAGGCTAACAGGCGGAGAACCCCTTTTGAGAAGCGATTTGGTTGAGCTTGTTTCCTCTCTGAAAAAAGAAACCTCAATAAGAGATCTATCCCTTACTACGAATGCTTCCCTTCTGCCTCGCTACGCAAGTAAATTGAAAGAAGCTGGCTTGGATCGAATCAATATTAGTTTAGATAGCCTTAAAGATGATACCCTTGAAAAAATGAGCGGTAGAAAAACTAAGGCTACTACCGTTCTAAAAGGCATTGATTCTGCACTCTCCGTTGGCCTTAAAACAAAGGTCAACATGGTCGTAAAAAAGGGGGTGAACGATAGCGAAATCATCTCCATGGCGACCGAGATGAGACAAAGAGCTATAACTCTTAGGTTCATCGAATATATGGATGTTGGGAACACGAACCAATGGAAATTAGATGAAGTAGTATCTGTCGATTCAATACTGAACAAGCTATCCGAGCACTTTTCTTTCGAATCATTAAAACCTACCTATAAAGGTGAAGTGGCCTCGCGCTTTAAGTACAAAGATATCAATTCCGAATTTGGTATCATAAACTCTGTTACAAAACCTTTTTGCTCAAACTGCAATCGAGCTCGTCTCTCTGCAGATGGAAAACTATTCACTTGTTTGTTCGCTTCAAAAGGCACAGATATCCGTAGCGTTGTTAGAAAAGAAATTTCGAGTAAAGAGCTTACCGAATTGCTTTATTCCATTTGGAACAAAAGAGATGACAGATATTCAGAGCTACGCAGTAACTCGTCAAACGAACTAAATTCAGAGCCTAGAGTGGAAATGTCTTATATAGGCGGTTGATTGAGCACATCAATGCTTGGAGCTAATACCCAGGTAATTTAGAAGCCAGACTTCTTTCCAAACTCGATAACGACCTTCCCAGCTGATTCTTCCGTGGTCCTCTTGAAGATGCCTAGGAACTAGAAAGCCTAGCTCGAGGTTTGTATTTTCAAGTGCTTTTTGGTGATCGTTAAGCATATCAATCGGAGTATCATCGAAATTAATCAAGCCCTCGTCATCCACACGCTTACAGTGTTTGAAAAATAAATTATCTATTTTTCTTGTCCAAGGATGCCTGCTCAAGTCCCAGTTGTCCGGGTAAAAACCACCGAACGGAATAAACTGGTTATCTGTGACAACCCAATCGCCCGATTCGCTTTCAGAATAAAAAGATATGCTATTCGAAATATATCCGTTTGTTTGTGGCAGGAACAAAATTTGCACTCGAACCGTGTCGTCACTGCTTTGATACACAGAAGAGCGAAGTGTCATATCGTTACCCAGATCAGCCACAAGCGCTTGCATCTTCTTAAAACCGTTTTCCCTCAACCAATCTCGAATCGAAATGACCTTCGGATCTGCAGGCCATTCTTCTCCAGTTCGGTTTTCTCGAAAATAGGGAAACAAATTGAAATTACTCCGGCTTAAAGCTGTGATCGCTATCCAATTGTACAGAGTTTCTAAAAGCAACCAGCTAAGAAAACATATCACAGCTAGAGTCCAATAAGGCCTACTAGAAAACGACGATTCGTGGATTAAATAAGCTAAGCCTAAGGAGATTCCGAACCAACGTAACCAACGGTTCAAAATGCCAAGCTGAGGCGAAATCGACCGACTTTTAAGTATACTCGTTAGTATCGAAAGTCCTATAAACGAATAGACAAGCGCTTGAATATACACCGGTAGGGATGATTCCATAATCTAAGTGGGATGAATTAGCAAAAAGTCTCTACTTTTAAAAAGCAAAAAACCGCACCAACTGTAATTGACGCGGCTTTAGTTAAAATTGTTCCGTTGAAAGGAATCACAAATCAGGTCATGCGCACTGGCATGATCACACACAAGAAGCTTTCCAATGTTTTGAATACCCCCGGACTGACTTCGTCTTTCAGCTCGAAGAAGATCTCATCCTTCGACAATGACTTTAGCGGATCCATTAAAAAGCTCGGATTGAAAGCGACTTGAAGATCCGGACCGCTGTAATCGATCGCCAATGATTCGTGTGACTCGCCAAAATCTGGGCTCGATGCAGAAAGCTCCATTAAATTGCTGCTTATCTGAATCTTAACAGAGTTGGACTTATCTGTTGTTACCAACGCTGCCCGATGGATTGCTTGGAGGAAAAGCTCTCTCTCAACTTTGATACGTTGATGCGTTTCCTTTGGAATTACCTGCTGATAGTTTGGATAATTTCCTTCAACTACCTTTGAAACCAAGTGAATATCACCCACAAACCCATCATCTTCATCCTTGGTGTGAATTTGGAAAGCAACTCGGCGATCATTAAATGCAATTTTGAGAGTTTCTCCCTTGTCCAACAAACGAATGAGCTCGGAAACAGTTTTCGCAGGGAGAATCAAACTTCCTGACATCCCGTCTCCTACGTCCATGTCATTGTCAATTTTCGCAAGACGTCGACCATCGGTGGCCACGAGGCTCAGCTTGCCAGACTCTGCGTCTTCGCTCGCTTCCACGAAATTGAAGTATACCCCATTGAGCATGTAGCGTGTTTCATCGCTTGATTGAGCATACGCCACGCTCTTGATCATTCCTGCAAGGACGCCTTGCTCGATAGTGAAAGAGCGATCATCGCTGAATTCTGGAAGAGCTGGAAACTCTTCGCGGTCGATCCCCATTATTTTAAAATTCGAGCCACCGGATGCAATTTTGACTTGGTGATTGGCCGAGGCTTCAACCTTCACATCACTGTTTGGCAATTCCTTAACTATCGTGGCTAAGCGTTTGACTGGCAATGTGATCGCTCCTGGAGTTTCAACGTTAGCCTTGATCTTGGCGCAAATCCCAAGATCGAGATTGGTAGTCGTCAACGAGATCGTTTCGCCATCTGCTTCAATGAGCACGTTGCTGAGAATCGGCATCGTGGCTTTGGAGCCTACAACATTCAGGACTTGTTGTAGACCGTTACTGAAATGGCCTCGGTTAATTTTGAATTTCATTAAATTGGATTAGGAGAGATTTTGCGGTTACTGACAATGCTTATGATTTAGTATTCAATAACTTATTAAACAATCAGTATTACTATGCTTTGTGAATTAATTGGATAACTGCACTAAATCTTTGAACATCAAGGGATCTATAGCAAATTTGAATTGTTGATTAAGGACTAAAGTAGTGAGAAGAAAAACCAATATGTTAAAAAAAACCTAATAATCACAAGTTATTGTTTCTTTTTTAACGAGATATTCGCAATTGATTGTTAAATTTCTACGAATTCGACTGATTTTTACGTAAACGCCTTATCATCAATAAGTGTCGGCCTAATCCATAGAGTAAGTAGGCGAGGAAGATAATGACGAAGGCGTACTGCCGAAAAAGGTATACACCGCCTCCAATCGCGAGCAGTAAAACGAATGTTCGGAAGCGGATTTTGGTAGACCAATCAATCGTTTTGAAACTCGGATAGCGGATTGAGCTGATCATAAGGTAAGAGATGAGCAGCATAAGGAATGGCAATACGATAGCGAACCGCTGCATATCCTGTTTTGTGACTAAAAGGACCAGCGTTGAAATCATGCCAGCAGCAGCAGGTACGGGGAGACCGATGAAGTCTTTATTGCTCCGGTCAGTGTTCGCTGGATAAACTGCGGGGTGGGTGATAACATTGAACCGTGCCAGCCGAACTCCTGCACAGAGGAGGTATACGAAGCTCAATAAGAAGCCGATTTTCCTGAAAATTTCACTTTCCTCAGGGTTCAAAATAAGAAAGAGCACCATCAAAGCAGGCGCTAATCCAAAAGAAACCATATCGACTATGGAATCGAACTCGGCGCCGAAAAGCGATTCACGCCCTCCCATACGAGCGACTCTGCCATCGAGTGAATCACAAAACATGGCAGCTAAGATGAAAAGTACTGCTTGGGTATAGAGCTGGTTTGGATCACCGAAGCTAGTGTCAGAGATAGTTAGGAACCTGGCTTCGATGCAGGTGCGAATCGCCATGAAACCAAAAAACAGATTTCCGGCGGTAAACATATTGGGGAGGAGGTAGATACGGCTCGCTTGCGAGCCATCTATTTTGAATTGTTTTTCCTGATCAGGTTCCAAAGTAGGAGTTCGTTGAATGTTACTGTGACAAATGGCGATTGTTCTGCACAATTGAGCAGCTACTATACTGCCAAATATTGGACATTAAAGCGAATATTGGAGGTAAGCCTAGCCTTGTTTTATCAATTGTAGGGTCTCAGCTAGCTCAGTGCCTTCTACGAAAGTTTCACTCACTTCCTTTGTGAATCGATTAAAAAAGAATCTACCCATGAGCAACAGCAGCTTAACAGCATACACAGAACTGTAGGCAACCTAAAGTGGTTTGCTGAGACGTCCCTTGTATCTGCTCATCAAGTCGATATTAAATTCCTTTCCGCCTGGAGTATTCAAACTCTTCAAAAGAGGTAGCTCAATTCCCTCGGAAATAAGGTGCTCTAGAATTTCCATTTGCAGCGTGTTGATGAGTAAAGCTCCTACCATTGTAGATGTAGGTCCGGCAAATTTGCCCGTGTTAGCTAGTTCTACGATGGCATCACCCATTGAGCCACAATTATCTAAAGTGAAGTCAGCGATCTCATGAAGTTTTTTGCCGCCAGGGTGCTTCGTCTCTACTAACTGAGCCATCCCAATTGAGGTTAATGCTATAACGGTCATACCCTTACTTTTAGCGTATTCTGCGACTTCTATCGGCGAGCAATTCTTTCCAGAGTTTGAGATAACAATGATAAATTCGCCTGCTCGCAGACCGTAGTTTCGATCGTACTTTTCAGCCAACTCTGCTCCGTAGCCATTAAGGTTTTCAATAAACCCTGCCGTGGTATCGATCATCGCACTGACGCAAACAAGGCCTCCAGCTCGCCCAACCATCTCTTTACCAATGATTTCAGAGTGCCCACTACCAAAAGTATGGATGACTCCGCCTGACTTTACGGATTCAGCCATTAGAGGGCCCAGTTTTTCAATTGTCGCTTGGTTTTGTTTGTACGCACGGTCAAGTAAGACCTGCGTGGTTCTGTGAAAACTTTCTTTGAGCATGGGGTGCAATTGCAATAAGTGGATTTGCGAATAGAATTTATGAGTTTCCTATTTTTTACAAGCCAAGCGAAAGGTCACTATTATTTACGTGGACATTAGACCGCTTGCTCCGCTAATTAATGAAATTTATAGAATTTCCCTATCGAACCAAGAAAAAGAAATGACAGACACATCTACTCTTAACCAATTGGATCAACTCAAGCAATTCACGACTGTGGTTGCTGACACTGGCGATTTCCAGTCCATAAAGGAATATGCTCCGCAAGATGCGACGACAAACCCGTCTTTGATTCTAAAAGCTGCTCAAAAAGAGGAATACGCAGCCCTCGTAGATCAAGCGGTTGCGAGCTTGAAAGATTCCGACCTTTCCGGTGCAGCTCTCGTAGATGCTGTAATGGACGAGCTTCTCGTCCTTTTCGGAATCGAAATTCTTAAAATTGTTCCAGGCCGCGTATCTACCGAAGTTGACGCTCGGCTTTCGTTCGATACGCAAGGAACTATCGCAAAAGCGAAGACGATTATCGCTCTCTACGAAAAAGCAGGTATCAGCCGCGACCGTATTCTCATCAAAATCGCTTCGACTTGGGAAGGCATCAATGCAGCAAAGGAACTTGAGAAAGAAGGTATCCACTGTAATTTGACGCTTCTTTTCTCTCTTGCCCAAGCAATACACTGTGCTGAGTCAAAGATCACTTTGATATCCCCGTTCGTTGGACGTATCATGGATTGGTTCAAAGCAAGCACTGGAAAAACCTACGAAGGTGCTGAAGATCCAGGTGTTATCTCTGTTCAGTCAATTTACGACTACTACAAAAAGTTTGGATACAAGACTGAGGTTATGGGAGCGAGCTTCCGCAATATAGGTGAAATCCTAGAACTAGCTGGGTGCGACCTTTTGACAATTTCACCGGCTCTTCTAGCTGAGCTTCAAGAATCCACAGCCGCAGTCGAGCAAAAGCTCAGCGAAGAAAAGTCAGCTGCTAAGGAAATCGAAAAGATCGAAATGAATGAGAAGACATTCCGCTGGATGATGAACGAAGATGCGATGGCTACTGAAAAGACCGCTCAAGGTATCCGTGCCTTCGGCGTAGATATCCGCAAGCTCGAAGAACTCATCGAAAGCAAGCTCGGATAGTTTATACTTAGTAGTTTCGAATTTATTACAAAGCGAATGCTGAGAGAAGCATTCGCTTTTTTGTTCCTAATAAGATGGAAATGACCAAACAGGGGATACAGTTTTGTCTAGACCTACAAAGAGTGAGTTATTCTTAACTTTTGAAGCGAAATAAGGAGATCCTTCAATTTTATTAAAACTACTTAAATTAAGCTTAATTCCATTGTAATTTCTATCAACCAAAAGAGTAGGGCGGTTACTTTTTGTGGAAATAATGAATAAAGCTTCGGTCGTTTGAACCATAATACACCGAATAGAACCGTTCCCTTGATGATATATTTTTGTATTTACATACTCATTATCTGGTTGCTCAGAAGGATCCAAATATGCACTAAAGTCTATTGATTTGGAATATCGTTTTTCTGTGTATTCATTCCAGTATTTTGACCAATCTTTTTCGTTAGACTGTATTTCGAAATATAGTTGAGGAGCATTAACTCGAACATTACCCCATAAATGAGACGAACTAGAGATCATTGAAACAGCATCCCAGCGAGCTAAATTTTCTCTTAAGTAAACACTGTACTGTTTATTGTGATCATGTACAAAAATAGCTGATACACCGGAAATGAGTAGGCATATTAATAGACCTATAGGTTGCTTTTTAACTCGAACCAATTTTCCAAAATACAGTGCTAAGCAAGCAAAAATTGCACAAAGAGGGAACAATGCGAGATGACTCGTTAAGTAACTTTCGCTCCATTTGTCAGCCCAAAGTTGGTATTTTTTTGATAATGAAATAGGACCATTTATAGCTCCTAATGTAATTAGTGATAAGAGTAATAATTTCCAGAAAGGCGTTCCAATCGTTTTCTCCCAATCGAATTTTCGGGCTCTATTTTTGGAGCAAACAATGGCGATAATCGCTACTATACCTAGTACGCTTATAGTTAGTTCAAGGATACCTATCGATGGTATCGAATTGATCTGATACTTAAGAAGTTGATCTCCATAGATTTTGTCTCCCCAGGTGAAAGATTGGGTTGTGTTGAAGGTACCTAACCAAGGAAGCGATCCTATAGAGTAAGCTATAAAGGCCTTTATGATGCTAAAGAATGTTGTATTGCCGATCTCTAATCCTGAATAACTTGAAGGGTGTTTTAACGACCATGTTAGGTAACAGAGTGCGTAAACGAAAACAGCTGTTCCTGTAGCAAAATAAAACCTTTGTTTAGCCTTAACTGAAAGCTCGGTTGTATAAATTATCCATGGGATTAATACAGCCGACATTAGGGCTACAGGTTCGTATTGAAAAAAACATATGAAACTTAGAATTCCTAAGATGAGTAATTTTGCCATGTTTGGTGGCTCTGTGCGTTTAGTTGATTTTCTAATTAGCAGAGCGATGGGAATCCAAAAAATGAAAGGTAAATGGTTTACGGCAGGATAAGCAGCAGGAGGTAAGTGAGAGGTTCCAAGCCAAATGAAACAAAAGAAAAACCAAATAAAAACAAAACGAGCGATGTTTGATCTAAACACTGCATAGGAGAAGCAAAGTGGTGCGAGGGCAAATAAGCTGAATCCAACGACTTTGGCTAAATCATGGTCTGGAAATACTGCGAAAAAGACATCCACGATTTTGGTAAAATTAAAGTAGATCCGGCCTTGTTTTCTCGCATGAGAGTACACCTCTTTGAAAATATTGGATGGATCCTCAAGAGAAAACCCAAGCTGATCCTGAGTTGCCATACCAACATCGAAAAATGGAATAAGAATCCAAGCTATCCAGATTGCGAGGATTAATACCCAAGGAAGCAATGGGTTTGAGACAATACGCTTTAATGAAAATGTTTTTGATTCCATTGGTTATCTTACACTCGTTATTTGGTACCACAATGAATGTGATATTTGCAGTAATGGATTCAGAAAACTAATTAGCCAAGGCCCATAGCTCTGCTACGGATTATTATGGAGGCCGCCATGATAACTGTTAGAGGGACCTTAAGTTACGTTTATTGTGATGACCGCCGGATCAGAACCTTGATCGGAGAACCAACATACGTATTCTGATACGAGTTCGATACGAGCTGTGTAAATACCAATTTTTTCGAAGGTCAGTGGAATGGTCATTTCATAGGTAACGCCAGCATCGATATCGTGCGGAAAACGTGCTCGAGCATGATCAGCAATAACTTCTCCGCTACTTGGATCTATCAAGCGCGTACCCACATTAACAACACCAAATACATCTTCATTGTCGTGTAACCATCGGCTAGTGCCATTGTTTTCTAGTTTGAGCTTTACCTCTAGAATCTCTCCGATCTTCGCTTTGTATTCAGGTTTTTCAGGTACTATTATATGAGATAAACCTTCAGGTCTTCTACTATCCTGGACTGGATCTCCTTTTGTAAACCAGTAGATTCCTTTACTCCCTATAAAGTCTTGGATTTTGCTGAGGCCCTGTTCGGGCATAACTCCTTGCATCAGAGAGTCGCGTTCCTCTAAGGAGAAGGCGAGAGAAGGGTCTGCGGCAACTTTGAAATAGGGTCCTTTGAATCCCACAGAATTGAACAAATCAGCCAATTTATGCATGTCCAAATCGTTTTCGAGAACAGTAAAGTCCCTCATCTCTTTTTGGGATTCGGCACTGCTAGAGTGATCTCCTAGAGGTTCGCTGAACCCTATAATTCCTCCGTTATCGAGAACACGATAGAATTCTTTGATTACTGTTTCTTGATTAGGAACGTGGTGAAAAACATCGTAACAGATGATGCGGTCGAAATACTCATCGCTTGCATCTATTCTATGCCCATCGAAAAGTCTTCCTTCCCAATTTGATTTGGTGTTTTTTGGAACTGGATATTTTGTAACTAAATCCTCTCCTAGCTTTAATGCTTCTTCGGATACATCTGTAGACACGACTGAACAGCCCATTTGCCAAATCATTTTTGATACCCAGCAAGTGCCAGCTCCAAAGTCTAACACTTTGAGAGATGGCCCTAATTGCAAGGCTTCAAAAAGTAAGCCTAAGTGTACGAAATGTTGGGCCGTTTCGCCAGAAGCAGAAAAGGGTTTCGCTTGTTGAAAAGTCGGAAGGGGAAGCTTCTTATAATACTCGTCTGAATACTTATTAAATTCTTCGATACTTAACTCTTTGATGAGTTCTTGTGGATCGATAACTGGTTTTTCTTTTGAGAGGATTCGTTTCATCAATGTGTGTACGATAAATTATTTTGAAATTGTAGATGAATTTTGGTAAAAGGTGAGGCCCGTGTAAAGCTAGCGTAGCTAGTTGTTACCTTCAAATTCTTTTAGCCTTATGGTATCTTCCTCAATCCAACGGGTTATTAGTTTAATCGCTTCTTCGTTCTTTTCATATGTTCCGAGGGGTGGCATTCGCCCTACTTCGCTTTCGATTCTTTGCAATAGTACTGAACGCTTTGTGTCGCCAAGACGAATGAGTCGATCATTGGGGTTGTCTAAATGTCGCACAGGTTTACCTTCGAGAATATTGGCTGTAAATATCGAAGTATCGATGCGGCCGTCCCAGTTTCCAATTGCTGGTCCACCTGGTTGATGGCAGTGGGCACAGTTTACATGTAGATAACTCTTAACGCGATGGGTTAGGCTAACTGATTCGTCGTTTGCAGGTGATAGTCGAGGATAGTCCCCATCAGGTAAATTTTCTTCGGAAAATATTCCTGCCTGAGCGAGCCAATCAATTTGAGACGAATGATTTTTATAGCTTCGGTTTAACTGGCCGGCATTGAAGCCTAATATATATTCGCTTTGGTTCGTGTGACAAGCCATGCAAGAAGCACTACCAGGAAAAAACCACTTCTGTGTTCGTTTTTTTCCATGTTCGTCAATAATAGGTATGTCCTTAAATAACCCCGTACTATCAGCGAGTTTGGCATCTGTTTGTTCAGAATTCCAGATGTAGCTTGAGCCAACAACTCCGTCGTCGGTTTTTACCATTATTCTTGTTTCTAAACGCACGCGGCTAGCGGGGCTCCCTCGTTTGGCATCAATTTCAAAATGCTGTACCCAAAAAGTACCAGTTGGAAAATCCCAAGATTTATTTGTTTTGAATTCGATCGATTTTCCTTCAGGTAAAGAAACATAACGCGTTATGATAGCGTTGTCTGACCAAGAGGATACATTGATTTTGTATGGGTGAATGCCTTCAGAGGGTTCGAGATCTTTTAGGTTTTTGAATATACCAGTTTGGCTCAGAAGTTGTGTAGGCTCGTGTTGTATTTTGATGGGAACCAGTCGTTTCATTATCCAATTGTGAAAGGAAGAAATAAGCATACCTCCGTCTCTAGGGTCAGTGTCGTAGTGTGTGATTCCGAGACCAACATTTGCAATTAAGATTGGATCCAAATTATTAGGATCAGTATTCATTCCCCAGATATTTCCATTGAAGAAATCGCCGACAAGAAGTCGGCCATTTAAATTTGGATACGCTTTTCCAGAATAGACTTCCCCTACAATGATTGAAGCGCCGGATCCCCATTCGTAGTGCCAAGCGGGAGCTTCAAGCTGAACGTCTTTGGGTTTTTTGCTAAACCCTGCTATGGTTTGCGTTTTAGGGCCTTCAAAATAGGGCCATCCATAATTTTTCCCTTCAGTCACGTAGTTAAGTTCTTCGTACTGGTTACTGCCAATGTCTCCTACCCAAATCGCATTTGAATCTGGGTCGAATGTCATTCGGAATGGATTTCTAAAGCCAATAGCCCAGAACTCAGTGCGTATACTATTAGGGTCTATTTTTTCACCATTGAACTTGGTTAAGCCAATATACGGATTGTCTGCTGGAATTCGATACGAACCTATAGAAGCTGGATGCGGATTCGGAATAAGATTTTGTGGAAGTTCATCTATATCTAATCGGATAATGGAGCTGAAGAAACCGTTAGTGATCTGTTGAGTGTTTTTGCGGACAAATTCGATGCCACCATCACCTAGTCCAAGGTAAAGGTAACCATCTCTTCCAAAACGGATTGTTCCACCCTTATGCTCAAGGGCAGGGTCATACTGGTTAATAAGTATTTTTTCAGAAGAGCGGTCTGCTATTAATGTATTTGGGTCTACTTTGTAACGTGCCAACCGCCTATAGTTTCCTTCACCTTGATCTGTATTATCCATCGCGGTGAAGTAGGCAAAAAGAAATGGTTTTTCGGGGAATTGGGGGTGGAAAGCAGCGGATACCATACCACGATCTCCATCTGCAGTAGGTATTACTAAATTGGATACGTCTAATACAATGATTCCATCAGAATTATTTTTCAAATTAATAGCTTGAATTCTACCCCTCCGCTCAACTATGAATAGGTGGTCTGGCGAGCTGCTCGATTGGAAACTTTGTACAGGTTGTAAGAATTGATAGTTGCTGAAAGTTTTCTCATTGCCAAAATTTGTCATGTTAGTTCGGCCCAAATAATTTGATTGAGCTCCAATTGAGATAGCTGTTGAAAGAAACAAGATAGCCATGAACGAGGGAAATTTTTTGATCATTGAGATTATAAATTAAATTATTAAAATTCTTCTTGGGCTTTTAGTGAAAGAAGAAGGCTAAGTGATTGTTCACGCAAATGATTAATTATTTTGGCTGATATTTTTGCCTCGATTTGATTTGCATTCGAAGCTGGGAATACTTGCTGTGACGATTGTAAAATAACTCTGGGTAGGGTGCAACGGCTACGAAATCTCAGTAAATTATGCTTGTTTGGTACCGTCCACTGGCCACCAATTGACAGCCAAAACAAACCCTCGGACTTCTCGTAATATCAGGATGTTCACTTTTACATGGCCTATCTGAAATATTTGTGAGTAGCAAATAACTGGATCGGCAGACGAAACTAGTTGAGTTCAAGTGACTGAAATCTATTTATAACAATTGTACTAATAAGCAGCGTATGCCATTGACACTAGAACATATTCGTTGGGCGTATCGCCTATTTTTGGACCGTGAACCTGATTCGGATGAAACTATTAGGCCACACATCGAAGTGTGTCAGGATACGAAGCAATTGAGATACCATCTTTTTAATTCAATTGAATACCTCGAAAAAAACCCGAGTACGTTTGTGCCGGCTGTGCCCGGAAACGGGGCTAGGTTGGAAGTTGAATTGGATTCTTCACCAGAGAGTATGCTGCAGCTTTTTGCGAAGGTTGAATCAACATGGGAAGGGTGGGGAGACGTGGATGCTCACTGGTCTGTTATGTCGCAAAATGAATTCAAAACTGAGGAATTGGAGGTATCTAGAGACTTATTTGAGAAATCAGGAAAAGCGGATGCGGAAATTATTCGTTATACTCTTGAGAGAAATGGACTTAATCTGGATGAATGCCAGAGCTGTATTGAAATAGGCTGTGGTACCGGGCGAATTACTCGTTGGTTGTCAACGATTTTCTCCGACGTATTCGCCTACGACATATCAAGTAATCATTTACGAAAGGCAGAGGAGTATCTGAAAGCCAAAGAGGTTGAAAGGGTCTCGCTACTGAAATTCAATTCTTTGAACGATATGTCCAAACTACCAAAAACTGATTTTGTCTTCTCTGTCATAGTGCTGCAGCACAATCCGCCACCTGTGATAAAATTCATGATACAGTCAATTTTGGAGTGTTTAAACCCGGGTGGGCTCGCACTCTTTCAGGTACCTACTTATTTGAAAGACTATTCGTTCAAAATAGATAGCTATCTAAAAACACCTATTGACAGCGTTAATCTCGAAATGCATGTGATTCCGCAATGTGATGTATTCAAGATTGCTGAAGAGTGTAATTGTTCCACAGTGGAAGTTGTTGAAGATGATTGTATTGGTAAGCCAAGAGGTAGTGTGTCAAATACCTTTCTTTTGAAGAAGCATTTGTAGTAAAATTGTGAATATAGTACTATTCGATCCTACTGAAGTAAAATACTCCAAGTTTGCTCGAACTGACAAAAGGATAGGGCATATACTCGAAGTATTGAGAAGAAAAATTGGAGACGAGACTGATGTTGGGTTGATTAATGGCCCTCGAGGAAAAGCAATTCTTCTCATTATCGAAGATGATTACGTTGAGTTAGATTTCATCTGGGGCTTGGAACCAGAACCACTGCTCGCAATTGATTTGATTGTTGGAATTTCGAGGCCGCAAACTTGCAGAAAAATTTTGCAGGAAGCGACTAGTTTAGGAGTTCGTAGTATCCGGTTTATTGAAACTGAACGTGGTGAGCCTTCATATGCATCTTCAAAACTTTGGACAACGGAAGAGTGGAGGACTCACGTAAGGTTAGGTGTGGAGCAAGCTTTCTCTACGCGATTCCCCAAGGTGTATCCATTGCTAGATTTAAAGGAAGCGATAGCGAGTTTGGATGAGGAGACGTCACGTGTATGCTTGGATAATTACGAAGCGAAATGTGGTTTGGGAGAATTCGATAAGAATCGATTGCCGATCACGCTGGCTATCGGTTCGGAACGCGGATGGACGGGGCTTGAGCGAGATTGCTTCCGGGCAAATGGATTTACCTTAGCTCATTTGGGCGAACGCCCTCTTCGAACAGAGACCGCGACAATTGCTGCTATTGGCATTCTAAGCGCCTTACTTTAAGTGAGTCTCAATTCCGTGACTTTCTCGAATGATAAAGAGAGGGCGTCGTTTTACTTCATCATAGATGTGCCCCAAGTATTCGCCAAGAACACCAAGCCCGATGAGTTGAACGCCTCCCATAAACAAGATGGCGACCATCAATGAAGCATAGCCAGGGACGTCGCGACCGAATGCAAGCGTGCGAATTAAGAGGAAGCTGGCATAAGAAAAAGCGGCTACAGAAAATAGCACACCCATGTATGAAAGGAAACGAAGAGGCTGAGAGCTAAATGCGAAAATGCTGCGAATGGCAAAGCCGAGCAGTTTTTTGAATCCAAACTTTGAGTTGCCGGCAGAGCGTTCTTCGCGTTTGAAAGTAACGGATGTTTGCTTAAAGCCAAGCCAAGCGAATATGCCTTTCATGAATCGATTGCGTTCGCTTATGCCTTTAAAGGCTTCCACGACTTTTCGGTCCATCAGCCGGTAATCGCCAGTATCGTACGGGAGCCTTGTTGAGGATATCATGTTAAACACCCTATAAAACCATTGAGCCGTAAAGCGCTTGGTAAAACTATCGGAGTCGCGGCTACTACGTTGAGCGGTCACGACCTCATAGCCTTCTCGCCAGAGCTTAAGCATCTCCGGGATAAGCTCGGGTGGTTCCTGTAAGTCGGCATCTATTGGGACAATCGCATTACCGGTACAGTGTTGAAGCGCCGCGCTCAAGGCTGGCTCTTTCCCGAAATTTCGAGAAAATGCTAGGATCTTTATTCGTCTGTCGTTGGACCTAAAGCCTTTGAGCTTTTCTAAAGTATTATCGCTGCTCCCATCATCTACAAATACGAGTTCGTACGGCAAATTCAACGGATCTAGGATTTCCCGAATCCGTGCGACAAAAATGTCGAGTACAGCTTCCTCGTTGTAACAGGGTATGGCGAGTGATAGTTCTACCTTCGATGCATCAGAAGACATGAAACATAATCATTATACTTCTTTGCGCGTGTCCATAGTAAATCTAAGCGATGGCGATTTGTGAATGCGTATTTAATTGACGAAACTTGCCTGACAATGTGTCGATTTATCGTAATGGAAGATAGACCACCCCCATCACTAAAGTTGCTGATATTTCCTTTAGTATTTGCTACCGCTTTAGCGGTCGGCATTCACCTTGCATCTCCTCAATTGGGGAGCTCTGCTCCTATCGCAGCTTGGCTTGGGGCCTTTTCGATGTTGTCGATCTGGGGATTGGTGACTCGTTAAGAGGTCCTATGATAAAGGCAACAGGTCGGGTTGTGAGCGCCTTTGCCGAATCGCTTTTTGAGAGTCCAATTGGGGTGAGTGAGGTCCAACTTTCCAGGCATTTCGAAAGCTACGATGCCGCTTTCAGTTAGAATAGAATCAAAGAGTTGAAATAACCTGGAGGATACTCGGTCAATTATTTCGTAGGGTGGGTCGACAAATACGAGATCGAAATTTTTGTTTTCGAGGGACCATTTAGTGACGTCGATAGGGAGGATCTCTGTATCCAAACTCTGGACTGCCATACTTTTTGCTACAATCGAAATGTTAGTCTTAATCATTTGGCAGGCCTGACGGTTGTTTTCGACGAAGGTACAAGAAGTCGCTCCTCGACTCAGGGCCTCCAAACCGTAGGAACCGGTGCCAGCAAAAAGATCGCAGACCTTTGCGTCTTCGACTACACCTCCCAGGCTAGAGAAAACTGATTGACGCAGTTTGTCCATCGCTGGTCGGTGGACACCGCTTTTACTGATACTCAATCTTACTCCTCTGGCTTTGCCTCCTGAAATTCTCATCTAAGTCAAAGTCACTCCTTAGGCTATAATTTGGCAAGGCGGTTTTTATCTGTTGAAAGAGGTTCGAGAGTCTAAATCGGAGGGTGGTTCGTTACCGTAAAAATGTTCCACGTTTTAGTTCTATGATTTGTTCTACAAATTGCTCTTCAAGTGATAATCAAAGACTTAAAAATAAGAGATATATCATTCATGCAGATCTAAAAGAGCGATTGGAGTAGACTATACATCCTAATTTTAATGAAAAAATCTTTAAGAAGAGGCTCTATTCGTTTTGTAAAAAAACGACCTATCAGCAATAGGCCCTGCAGTTTTTAGTTTGAGCGAAATTGTCGATTTGCCACCGAAACACCTTGTTCGGCAGCAAAACGATTCTAGGCTCTAACTCAGTCAGCGCTAATTGTTCTAGCCAATTCCACTAGCAATTTTTTGGTTCGCTTCTGCACTAAAACGATAAGCTTCGGTGCCCAATGTTACAAGCCGAACGATTGGACCAGAGATAGTTGCAGAGTTACCGCATCACATTCATCTGGCATTTGCTTGTGTTTTGTCTTCTAAAGTATCCGCTATCATGCCTGCTCTTTGAGCGTTTTCCATTATCGCGTTATTGAGGCGATTGTTGAAATAGGAATACGCAATCATTGCTGGGATTCCGATACATAGTCCGGTTGCAGTGGTGATGAGGGCTTCGCCGATATCCCCAGCCAGGAGTTCTGGGCGCCCCATGCCACCAGATGACATGGTTTGAAAAGCACCTATCATACCGCTTACCGTTCCAAGTAAGCCTACCATAGGTGCGACTCCCGCAACTACGTTTATGTAATGTATCCACTGACTTACGTTATTTTCTTCGATCTCTATTTTTTCCGCGATAGCATTGTTAAATGATTCTAAGCGGTCTGCGTTAGGGACAAGTTTTGCATCCTTCACCAACGCGAATTCGAGGGAACGTCCTAGCAGAGTAGTGTCGTTTTTACAGTGATACATCGCATCTTCAATTCGTCCTGCACTGCAAAGCTTCGTGATGTGATTTGCCAATTGGTCTGTTCCAAAATTGATCGCACGCGTTTCACGAAAACAATGAATGATTAAATAGATGAGTGTCATGGAACATATTCCCAGCGGTATCATTGCCCAACCGCCTTGACTGATCATAGTAAATAGAGATGAATCACCATTGTTTGAGGCTTCTTGAGCAAATAAACTCTTGGAGGCCCATAGACTGAAGAACGTGAAGAGTGCGGGGTAGAATTTTATCATAATCAAGGTTGGCCGAGCGTTTGATATATTTGAGTGAGGTTTAATGATTTCGATGTTCCCGGGCGGGGATCGATTTTTTCGAGGGCAATTGTATGAGAGCCTATATTCAATGTTCTGGGCAGTTCTCTGGTCCAAGCGAGCCGCCTCGCTTCCATTTCTCTTTGCAAGGATTGCTTTAAAGTCTCATCTCGTGTGCCTTCAGCTGACAAGATTGCAATTGAGTAGCAGGTCGCGAGATCGTCTGCCTCGTCAGAGGCTCCAAAAGTAATTGGCTGGAGGCTCAACCAGAGAGCTCTTTCATAGTTTTCCTTTTCAAGTTCTAGAGAGGCGAGAATCATCCATGGGGTTGGATGTAGACTGGATTTGTATCCATTCTCTATTAGTTCTTCTGCAATTAGTTGGGCTTGGCTCGGGTCGTTTGATTTCCAAGAATAGTTTAAACTACAAAGCTCCAGAGTTTGTAGAATCTCTGCGTTCTGTATCTGAATTTCCCAGAGCTTTATTTGCCCCAGGGCCTTGCCGAATTGTTGCGTTTCACCAAGAGCGTGAATGTATTTTAAAAAAAACGCTTCCTCTTTCTTGGGAAGTAGCCCGAGGTAGGGTTCTCGTTTCTCTACCAAACGAGTGAGAAACTTTAGCGCACCGTAATAGTCGCTCTGTTCAAGGGACTGCTTTGTTGCTTCGACAAGATCATTATCGCCAAAATGAAACAGCCTAATTGTATCGGGTGAAAATCTTCGAATCGATTGCCAGTTTTGCTCAGCATCTGCAAGACGTACATAACCTCCTTCCATTCCTTGGAGGTAACCAAATACTTTTCCACCATCGTTCAAAGTAAGTTGATCTTTGGCAACGAGCTCAAACGCGAAAATAAGCAATGCAAATATATACAGTAAACGTCTCATCATAGCTGAGTTGCGGCTGAGAGATTTGCCATTGCTTGCTCTAAAGTTAACTCTATTTGTGACTTGAAAGGGTGGGCCTCGAAGCGTTTTTGTCTGAGGAATTCTCTGCAAGTATTGGCTGCTTTTTCGGCTTCACCTAGTTTACCAAATAAGACGGCTGATTGTGTGTAGCTTTCTGCTACGATATTATCGTAAGCAGGATACAAAGTGTAGATCCGTTGGTAATAGGCTATTGATTTTTCGTAATCCGCTTGAAGATGCTCGTTTCGGGCTAGCCCCAATAGGGCTTGGGCTTTGTGTTCGCTTGAAATTGTGCGTTGTCGAAGAATTTCCTCGAAAACAGTTTGAGCTGATTTGTATTCATGATTGAGGCTCAAGGCATTACCTTTTGCTAGTTGGCTTTCTTGAAAATAGGGAAACTCTGGTGTGGCTTGTGAGATCTTGTTGAGCCATGCAAGTTCCAGTATTTTATCTCCATCAAACTTGCTGGTAATCGACAATCCGTAATGAGCAAAATTTATGTATTTTGATTCTGGATAGTAGCGTAACAAATGATTTAGCATTTCTTCTCCTGCAGGAGATTGTATTCGGGCCAATTCTAGACCCGAATAAGCTAATACCTCGATTGGGAGTTTTTCGAATTCTAATTCATTTGGTAACTCAAGGAGCATAACTTCTGCTTGGTGTTTCTTTCCTTGATTTTTAAGGAATAGAGCTTGGCAAAGCTGAAGGCGGCATCGTAGGGTTATGTTTGTTTGCTGAGTGTTGTGAGCCAGAGTGGATAGGTTTTGAAAATAGTTTTCTTTCTTATTTAGTAATTGAATACAGTTTAGAATGTTTTCTGCTTCGACCTTGTTTCCATGTTTCTGCAAAACCTGTGTGACAGTTGACTCAGCATTTTCCCACTGCCCATTCCCTAAGAAAATTCGTGCTAGCTCGTGGTGAGAATCGATTGCGTGACTTGTACCAGTCCAGTGCTGGAGTGACTGTTCCAGGGATTCGATTGCTTGGTCCACTTGCCCTGATAGCTCGTAAGCGAAAGCGATCTGGAGATGAGCGTGGAAATAGACGTCTACAAATGAACTACTAACTTTTTGGTAGTATGCAATTGCTTCAGAGAAATTTCCCTCCTCAAGATAACAATCACCCAAAAGTAGATATGTTTCATCTTCTCTTAAGAATCCAGGATAGCTCTCAATATATGAATATAAAGATTGGATACAGTTATCGATTTCGCCGAGTGCGAATTGGCAACAAGCGATTCTGTAGAGCGATTCCGATTTGTATCTAGATTTGTTAAATTCCGAGTGATTTTTTTTGAAATGATCAAGTGATTCTCGAAACGAACCTTCCAGAAAATAGGTGAGAGCGACCCAGTTTTGAGCTTGGGTTTTAAAATGGTTGTCATCGGATGACTGAGAAACGAGAGCGAAATCGTTTCTAGCATTTGGAAACTGCTTTAGTCTGACAAAGATAATCGCACGTTGAAAGAGGGCGGGATAATAAAGATTGGGGTGTTGCTGCGATTCTATTATAGAAGTGAATACATCAAGGGCCTCGTCAAATCGTTTGAGATCAACCAAGCTAGAGCCTAGGTCGAGGAGGGTATTAGCTGCTTCCTTACTTTCGGGGTGTCTTTGTAAGTGAGCTTTGGCGATTACGATGGATTCTTCAGTTCGTTCTAAAGCCTTTGCAGATCGTATCCAATTACTGAAACCAATTGAGCTAATTTCATCGTTCACTGATTGGCTCAAATTTTCAAAAATTAGCCAGGCTTCGCGATAACGTTTTTCGTTACTGAAGGCTTTGCCTTTTCTTATCGCGAGGAACTCACTGTAATCTTCCATATTACTCAAAGCATCTAGGTGGCTTTGAGTATTGTGGAGAACGCGCCCATAGAAATCATCCCATAGATGGGCTTCCATTGAAAGTTCTCTTCGTTTGGTTTCATAACGTTGTTCTAGTTCGGCGAATGCCTCTTTCTGTAATTCTAGCAATCGGACCTTGTCTCTTACTAATCGGTAACAAAGGAGAGCTTCTCTCGGTTTGTTTTGTTGTAAGAGGTAGTCGCCAACTTCGATGGCGGAGAAGGATAGGACTGCTAGCTCAGGCATCGCATTTTCACTCCAGTGGGTTTCGAACAATACCGTTCCAGCGTTATCGAATTGCTGGTTTTCGATGTAGTTACGAATCAGCAATAATGCGGCTTGAGTTTTTGCTCTCCCTGCGGGTGATTTCGCAAGAGTAGACACTAGCAGGTCATTCGCTTGCTTGATCTGGTTTGTTTCTTTAAGCAATCTCGCTTCATGGGTCACTGCTACCGTTGCTTGTTCTATGGATACGCTTGAATTTCGAAACGATCGGAATTGCTCAATTGCCTTTGCGGTCTCTCCGGATTCAGTGAGGGCTAAAGCTAAACAGAACGAAGCGAAATTTTCGTTTGGACTATCTTCGCTGTATTCATCGAGAAACAATTCTAGATGGTAGGAGCTGAGGTCGTATTTGGAGGCCTTGAAGGCGGTATATCCACTTATTGGGAGCAATTTCGTAGGCAGGGCTCCCGATTCCCACTCGGGCTCTTTAGAGTAGAGCTCTTCAATCTTTGCGAATGTATCCGCTGCGGTGTGGTAGTCGCCTTGAGAAAAAGCGTGGGTGCCGCGATCCAAGAGTTGAGGAAGCGTTGAGAATTCGATTCCTCCTACTGCAGTGGTAGAAAATAGTACAAGCACAGCAGAACGCCCGCTGTACAGAATTTGCCGAAGCAGTTTTAACTTGCTTGGAAGGGGTAACATTGGGGTGAGTTGAATGGCCCGACTAAACTATAGAAGCATTGAAAGTTGGTTGTGTCGGTCGTTGATTTCGAAGCGGCATTCGTCGATTATTGAGGGGAGGTCCAAAGCACTGATACGAAGTTCGTTCAATGCCCATTTAAGAGAAGTGGGTAAAGGCTCGTCGGAGTTGTATCCGTTTAACTGGGCGGGGATCCAAATGGCAACTACGAGAGTCGCAGTGGGAGCTTTGAAAGCGACTGCATGCTGTGGCCAGGCCAGATTCTTAATCGCTTGCCAGATCGCTCCATCGTATTGCCAATGTTTTAGAAGCTCCGCACCGGCTCGGTAATGGCTTATCCCAAACCTTGCTAGTTCAAATTGAGTGATCTCCATTCCTCCAGCTTTTTGGGGAATGTCGAATTCTCGTTCTCTTTTGTGCAAATAGAGATCGATCGATAATTTGCCGATGGCATGCAAAAGACCAGTGATATAGGCAATATCTGAATCCGTTCCAGTTCGCTTAGCGAGTGTTTCTGCTGCAATAGCGACGTTTAGACTTTGGTTGGAAAATTCAGTCGCACTGATGCCGTAACAAGGGAGAGCCTGGAAGAATGAATCATGCTCAACGATTTGGCCGAGTATATTCCTGAGTTCTTGGAACCCTATACGCGAGATGGCGGCTTCCATACTGGTTACTTTTACTGCGGCTCCATAAAATGCACTATTAGTTACGCGCAAGATATGAGCCGACAACCCAGGGTCTGTTTTTAAAAGAGATGCAATGTAATCGAGGGCAACGTCCTCGTCTTGAATAAGCTTGTCGAGTCGACTGAAGATACGCGGACTCGTTGGAAGGTTTGCAGAATACTCAAGCAACAGAGTGAGCGATAGTTTATCGTTGTCCTCGGGAGTCATTTATAAAGGGCCTAGAATGGCAACGTCGATCAATACGTCGAACTTATGCCTGCATTTGGATTAGTATCCAGTAAAATCCTGTATAATAAGGATTTTGTTTTCGACGGCAACTAACCCGAGTGCTTTTCACTCAACTTGTATTCGCGATCGAATCTCTCGTTTTGCATCGGATCATCTTTCCCAAAGGAAAAATGGTCGGGGCGAAAGGATTGGTCCTCTCTTCGCTCGGAGTCCTTCGGACCCATGCTTCGCATGTCCCATCTTCGCTCGCGCTGCTCGCTTCGTCGAACCTTTGTCCGGTTCTCATCCTTTCGATGAATACCTTCCGGTGAGAGGAAGACTTTTTTGCATCGGATCATTTTTCCAAAAGGAAAAATGGTCGGGGCGAAAGGATTCGAACCTTCGACCTCCTGGTCCCAAACCAGGCGCTCTACCAGGCTAAGCTACGCCCCGCAAAAAAGAGAGCGGAACAAGAACCTAGAATCCAAACACCTGTCAAGAGTTTCTTGGATAATGAGTGGAGAATTTTAGCGAAAAAATGTCCATGCCCCTTAACTCGTAGCGTTTTTCATATCGCATTCGGTTTTAAAATTGTCAGAGTTTCGCAAAAACCTAATGGACCACCTTTCTTCTACAGATCTCGATTCTCCTTCTAAAACGCCTTTGTTTCTCGGAATAGCGGCTCTTATTCTTGCGATCGCTGCAGTGGTACTGGCTTGGCTTGGATTTACCAAGGTAACGGCTTTAGAAGCTCAGTTAAGTGAGCTGTCTTCGGGCAATGACTCAATTGCTGCAATTGAAGGCGAGGTTGCTAAGAATTCTGATCAGCTCAAGCAGGTGATAAGTGGCGTTACCGGAATGCGTGAAGAAGTTAATAAAGCGCTTGGTGGCATCCAAGATGATATCTCAAGTAACAAGAAGAATATTCGAGGCGTAACCATCCAAGCGGGTACAGCGCTCAAGAAGGTTAGAGAATTGGAAGCAAAAGGAGTCCAGGTCGTTGCTGCTCCTGTGGAGGCTCCCCGGGTTTCAACTTCGCCTAAAGACAACCCGGAAATTGATGTGACGAAAGCTCCAAAGGAATCTACTCCCTTGGAAGGTCGCGAGCCTGAGACGCAAAGATACCGCATCAAGAGTGGTGATTACCTGAGTAAAGTAGCCGCCCGTTTTAAAATATCTCTCAATGATATTCTTAAAGCAAACCCTGGCATTGATCCGAATCGTTTGGCGATTGGTCAGGAAATCGTAATCCCGTCTGCGGAGTAGGTATGTCGGACGAGGGAAGCTTTTCTGACGAGAAAAGTCCTAGTAAGTGGGATGTCCTCAGTAGCGAGACGATAACCACAAACCAGATTTTCACTCTCAAAGCGAAACAGTATCGTCATCCTATTCGCGGCTCTGAAGGGAGCTTTTTCAGTATCGAATCTAATGATTGGGTCAAAGTGTTGCCAATCACGAAAGACGGACAAGTGGCTTTGGTTCATCAATACAGATTTGGAGTGGAGAAAACATCCTGGGAGTTGCCGGGGGGTGTTATTGATAGTGGCGAGGATCCAATTGTTGCGGGATTGAGAGAGCTGTCCGAAGAAACCGGCTTCACTTCTGAGAGGCATCGCTTGATGTGCTCGCTTCACCCCAATCCAGCGATTCAGAACAACACCTGTCATTTGGTTTTGGCAGAAGAGTGCGAGCTTACGGAAAATGTGTCCTGGGACGAGCACGAGGAATTGGAAATAAAGCTGTTTCCAATAGACGAGGTTTATCAGATGGCGCTACGTGGTGAGATTTTCCATTCTTTAAGCATTGCTACTCTGTTCCACTATTACCCGGAGTATTTAAAATTTCAGGCCCGTCGCCGTCCCTAGGATTGTTGGGGGAGAGTCGATGCCAGCTGTTGGAACCGAATTAGGTTTGGATCTTCAGCCAAGATTTTAGCAGCGGGTCGAAAATCGGGCAAAATATTGATAGCCAAGCTGTTGATATGAAAAGGAGTCATGATAAATATTAATGCGTTGCATCGATCCCTCTTATCTTAATGAATCTTAGTGTGTTAAGGAAGATTCCTAATTGACCTAGGAAAAACATACAGCTATCTCTCTGCATCGGATTATTGGCTTCCGAAGTGCATAAGCGCTCCACCAATTTCCAATCAAATGACTATTTATTTCCGATGAATATCTTACACGCCCTCTTCAAAACATCTATTGGCAAAAAGGTTATCATGGCGGTTACTGGTCTCATCCTTGTTGGATTTGTGATCGGCCACTTGATAGGTAATCTTCAGATTTTCCTTCCTCCTGAGAAGATCAATGAATACGCCCATTTTCTACAGTCGTTAGGCAAAGTCCTTTGGCTAATTCGTATCGGTCTGCTTGTGGCAGTTGTTCTGCACATTTGGATGGCCGTTTCCCTTGTGTTAGAAAACAGAGCTGCCCGAAAGAAAGGGTACCAATCGCAAAAAACGCTACGTGCTTCTTACGCATCTCGTACTATGAAGTACAGTGGATTGATCGTTTTCGCATTTATCGTGTATCACCTGTTGCATTTTACCGTTAAAAGCACCCATGGAGAAGACTTCTATCCGATGACGATGCTACACGGAGAAAAGGTCTACGATGTTCACACTATGATGGTTCTCGGCTTCCAACAGCCACTCGTATCCATTTTCTACCTAATTGCGATTGCTCTGCTTTCGCTTCATCTGAGTCATGGTTTCTCAAGTATGTTTCAGTCACTTGGGCTTCGAACCCGCAGTTGGTCCGGATTACTCGAAAAGCTAGCGATAACGATCAGTGTTCTCTACTTTCTCGGAAACGCGGCTATCGTCATTGCGGTAATGACAGGTATGGTTGGTATCCAAAATCCAGATTTCGCTTCCTGCTGCCCAGTTGAGGCTCACGAAGTCGCTAACGCAAAACACTAACACTTTTTTCCGATGATACTCGACTCAAAGATTCCTTCCGGTCCGCTCGAAAAGAAGTGGGAAAAACACATAATGGATGGCAAACTTGTCAATCCAGCCAACAAACGCAAATACGACGTAATTATCGTAGGCTCTGGCCTCGCAGGCGCTTCCGCTGCTGCGACCTTGGGTGAGCTTGGTTATAACGTTAAGTGCTTTACCTTTCACGACAGTCCGCGTCGTGCTCACTCAATCGCTGCCCAGGGTGGGATAAACGCAGCAAAGAATTACCAAAACGATGGCGATAGCGTGTATCGCCTCTTCTACGACACGATTAAGGGAGGCGACTTCCGTTCGCGTGAAGCAAACGTGTATCGTTTGGCACAAGTAAGTGCTAACATCATCGACCAGTGTGTGGCTCAAGGCGTGCCATTTGCACGTGAATACGGTGGATTGCTCTCGAACCGCTCTTTTGGCGGAGCTCAAGTCTCCCGTACGTTCTACGCTCGAGGCCAAACGGGACAGCAGCTACTTCTCGGAGCCTATTCCGCTCTAAGTCGTCAGATTGGACTCGGAAATGTGACTATGTACAACAACTCCGAGATGCTCGAGGTTGTCACCATCGATGGCCACGCTCGCGGAATTATTACCCGAAATGTGAATACGGGTAAAATTGAGCGCCATTCAGCTCATACGGTTGTTCTGGGTACTGGCGGTTACGGAAATGTTTTCTACTTATCAACAAATGCATTGAATTCCAATGTAACCGCTGCGTGGAGAGCTCACCGAAAGGGGGCTGCTTTCGCAAACCCGTGTTACACCCAAATTCACCCAACATGTATTCCAGTATCTGGTGATTACCAATCAAAGCTCACTTTGATGTCGGAGTCACTTCGCAACGACGGTCGAATTTGGGCACCGAAGAAGAAGGGCGACAAACGTCCAGCACACGAGATTCCAGAAGACGAGCGCGATTACTATTTGGAACGTAAGTACCCAAGCTTTGGTAATTTGGCTCCACGTGATATTTCATCGCGAGCGGCGAAGGAAGCTTGCGACGACGGACGCGGAGTAGGTGACACAGGTCTTGGGGTTTACTTAGACTTCCGCGACGCAATCCAGCGTTTGGGCGAAAGCGCGATTCGTGAACGCTATGGAAATCTCTTTGATATCTATCACGAGATTACGAACGAAAGCGCATATAAGCAGCCAATGCGGATTTACCCAGCAGTGCACTACACAATGGGTGGCCTTTGGGTAGATTACAACTTGATGAGTTCTATCCCAGGTATGTTTGTTATGGGTGAGGCGAATTTCTCGGATCACGGCGCTAACCGTTTGGGAGCATCTGCTCTCATGCAAGGTCTGGCAGATGGATACTACGTACTTCCGTACACTCTTCCTCATTATCTCGCCAATGTTCCACGCGAAGCAGCCCCATCAACGGATCACCCGGAGTTCGTTAAAGCGGAAGAAGAGGTCAACGCTCGTACCAAAAAGCTCATCGACAACAACGGTAAGCAAACCGTGCGCAGCTTCCATAAGCGCCTCGGTAAGATTATGTGGGATAAGTGCGGAATGGCTCGAAACAAGTCTGGCTTGCAAGAAGCAATCACTGAAATCCAAGGGCTCAAGGAAGAATATTGGCAAGATGTGCGTGTCCCAGGTACTGCAGCAAGCTTGAATCAATCGCTCGAAATCGCAGGTCGCGTAGGTGACTTTATAGAACTCGGTGAAACGATGTGCCGCGATGCCCTCTCGCGCGAAGAGTCCTGTGGAGGACACTTCAGAGAAGAACACCAAACAGATGACGGCGAAGCGCTACGGGATGATGAAAAATTCCACCACGTGGCCGCTTGGGAATACAAAGGAGAAAACGAAGCGCCTGAGCGTCACGTAGAGCCTCTCATCTATGAAAGCGTAAAGTTGGCGACACGTAGCTACAAGTAATCGTATAACAATTTGAAATAGAAAGTTTTGTCATGAAAGTAACACTACGAGTTTGGCGCCAAGAAAACGAAACAGCCCAAGGCCGTTTCGAGGAATACGAAGCCGACAACCTTAACCCGAACATGTCCTTCTTAGAGATGCTCGACGTGGTTAACGAGAAATTGACCGGAGACGGGAAAGATCCTATCGCAGTGGCTCACGATTGTCGCGAAGGCATTTGTGGTACGTGTTCGAGTATGATTAACGGCGAACCACACGGTCCAGAAAATGGAGTGACGACTTGCCAGACGTACATGCGCAGTTTTAACGATGGCGACGTAATTACCGTCGAACCATTTAGAGCCGAAGCCTTCCCTGTATTGAAGGACTTGATCACAGATCGGAAAGCTTTCGACAAGATCATGCAAGCAGGTGGGTTCATAACCGCTCGTACAGGTAGTTGTCAGGACGCAAACGCTTTGCCAATTGGTAAGGAAGTGGCAGACCTCGCGATGGATGCAGCGGCTTGTGTAGGTTGTGGCGCATGTGTGGCAGCTTGTAAAAACTCTTCTGCAATGCTTTTCGTATCCGCAAAAGCAGGTCAGCTCAACTTGCTCCCACAAGGTCAGCCCGAGAAAGATACCCGCGTACTCAACATGGTAGCAGCGATGGACGAAGCAGGCTTCGGAAATTGTACCAATCAATATGAGTGTTCCGCGGCTTGTCCAAAGGAGATTAGTGAAGAGTTTATCAGCAAGCTCAATCGCGATTACCTGATTGCGAGTGTTCGTTCCTCCGTGAAGGCGAAGCCGACGACCATGAAGTAATTCACTGGATACGATGCTTAATGCCTAGGCAATTTAGCATCCTTCTTAACGCGTATTGGCATAGGCTTCTTGGAGGCTAACTTGTCTTTGCCCATAAGCTCCAATGTGATGAAGGCGGCAGCGTGCAGATCGATTGCTGCCTTGGGATCGACTGCTTGGTAAGATTCTAAGCGCTATACACACTAGGATGAACGGCTAACCTTCCGTTGGCTTGGTTACTCGTCATTTGTTTTTTGATAAGTGATATTTCTCGCTCAATTATTCCTCCATTTGCAAATAGGGTATTTCTAGATTTATGCTTTCGTACTCATCTAACGAAGAGAACGGAGGCTTCGCATTTTTCATCACCCTAAACATTGGGAACCTTGCTGGGACGTATCGATTGCTCGGTGAGGTTGTTATCGATTCGCGTTTGGCCATGTTCGATATAGGGTAAGCGTCCGTTCTAGAGCATCTTTCATTCATTCAGTCGCATAATTGGCATGCTTGAAGAATGCCTCGCAATCCTGTTTCGTGATGGATCTCAACGCATCGGCCA
>JAKYXN010000003.1 GCA_022538095.1 Puniceicoccaceae bacterium K14
GTATTCGTTTTTTAACATCGCGACGTCGTCGCTGGATCGCCTTTGGCGATACAGGTGTCGCGTTGCGACGGCAGGTTTATCTTCTTCTGCATATCTATTAGTATACATGATTTTTATCATGAGTAACACTGGCTCTTTCTTTTTGAATTAAATTTTAAAGATTGAGAGTTTAAGATTAAAATATTAGATTGCATAGGGTATTCAAGTAAAAATTAGTTGATTTTTGAAAAGCTGTCTTTGCGGGTTGGATGAATCGGGAGTCACTGATTAACGGGTCGAAAGTTAGTTTAAAATCATGTGATACTTATACGACATGTATGAGTGGGTGAAAGACTGGAGCATATTTCTTAAGAATAGACGCTCAGTTAATAATGGGCTTTGCGGCGTACGCATCTTTAAGGGATGTATCAGATCTGAACAGGCCCGTCGCGCCTGACCTTTAATGTCTCATGAAATGGACAATGCTCTAGGCTGAGGGATTGCCGAAAAACCGGGAGAGATTCTCGGTTCGTTGGAATTCTGCGGAACTGAGAGTAAGGCTAATTTTAGAAAATGGATCTTCAATCGATCCTTTAAAAATTCGTCTATTGTTGGAGGTTGATCTCTGTTCAAAGTATGCGTCTAATTGAGTGCAATGCTCAAAAAACTGAAGGATGGATTGCGATTGCGGCGGGGACTTAAGCTTGTTTGGGCGGGGAGCCGTAAGTGGGTCTTTTTGAGCCTCATCTTGACGGTTGCAATCGGTGTGTTGCCGGTTGGCAGTTTGTATTTGCAGAAGTTGTTTTTCGATGCGTTTGCCGACGGTATGGTGGATGGGACTGGGATCGCTGCAAAAACTTTGATTGTCCTTGTTTTGGCGATGGCGGGGATCGAAATTGTGATCGCTGGCTTTCGTTCGCTAGCGGCCTATGTGACCACGGCTCAAGGACAAACGCTGCAGGATTATGTGATGCAGCGATTGCATAAAAAGTCGATCGAGCTGGACCTGTCTTTTTATGAAACCCCGTCTTATTTCGATAGCCTGCATATCGCCCAAACGGAGGCTCCGAAACGAACGGCGGCCTTTGTTGATGTTCTAGCGGCGATTGCCCGGGAAGGTCTTTCCTTGGTTTCTGTTCTTGCGTTATTAATGACTTATCATTGGGGAATTGCCCTTTTGTTGTTGGTCGCGGTTGCGCCCGGTTTTTTGGTACAGGTAAAATCTTCCAATAAGTTGTTTCAGTGGCAAAAAGAGGCTTCGGGCAGGGAGCGGGAAGCGAATTATTATCACGACTTGTTGACTCAAGCGGTGGCAGCGAAGGAATCTCGAGTTTTTGGATTCGGTCCCGTGATATCGGAATGGTACGTTGTATTGCGTACTCGGTTACGGGAAGAGTTATTGCGAATCGCTCATTGGAAACAAACTCGATCTTTTTTTGTAACTGTGGGCGCGACGCTGGCGTTGTTTGGCGGTTTCTTCCTGTTTGCGAAGGCAACGTCGCAGGGTGTGTTTACGCTTGGAGATATGGCTTTGTTTTATGCGGGTTTTAATCGGGCGCAGGGGCATTTGAGAGCTTTGGTGGCGGGTGTATCCGGATTGTACGAGAGCAATTTGTTTTTGGGAAAATTGTTTGAAGTTCTTGAATCTAAATCGAAAATCGTTTCACCGAAATCCCCGATTGGCTTCGATGAAAACGCGTCGCCGGAAATCGCGTTGAAGAATGTTTCTTTTAAGTATCCAGGAACGACGCGACAGGCGTTGAGTGACGTCTCGCTTACGATAACACCTGGAGAGCATGTAGCGATTGTGGGGAAAAATGGCTCGGGCAAGTCGACGTTCGTGAAATTGCTGTGTCGCCTATACGATCGTACCGAAGGCGAGGTAACAATTAATGGGATAGACGTTCGGGAGGTTGATTTGGCTAAATACCGGTCTCGATTTAGCGTTTTGTTTCAAGATTACTTACAATTCGGATTGTCTGCTCAAAAGAATATCTGGTTGGGCGATGTATCCCGCGATTTAGAAGATGGTGAGGCAATTGCTGAGGCGGCTCGTCTCAGTGGAGCTGCAGGAGTAATAGACCGATTGCCCGAAGGGTATGAAACAGTTCTCGGGAAAGTTATCAAAGAGGGAGAACAGTTGAGTCAGGGGGAGTGGCAAAAACTCGCCTTGGCCCGTGCTTTGTACACGAATGCAAAAGTCACCATTTTGGATGAGCCCACAAGTTGGATGGACCCGGAATCGGAGCAGGAGTTTTTTGATCAATTTCATCGTCTGTCTACGGGGCGGACGGCGATTATGATAAGTCATCGATTATCTACTGTAAAGATGGTCGATCGAATTGTCGTGATGGAGCGGGGGCAAATTCTTGAAATAGGAAAGCACGACGAGTTGATGGCCAAGAAAGGTCGATACTTTGAGTTGTACGAGTTGCAGGCCAAAGACTATCGATAAAACCTAAAGGGGGCAGCTATGAAGGATAATAGGGAACGAAGTAGTAAGGGATGGCGGGGGTTTCGTGACATAATTGTTCGCTTATTCCAAAGTGAATCCGAGAGCTTGGCTGTGGGGCCCATCGTTGGAGTGGTTGTCGCATTTTTGGTGGTTCGTTGGTGTTCAGTTGTATTCGGTTTTTTGGATCAGGCGACGATAGAGGATAAGAACGTTACCTGGGGAATCTTGAATGGATTGATTGAACCAGGATTGGGGACGATTGCCCTCATTTTTGGCGGTATTTGGATTTTTGTATTTCGCAGACGCATATTTTTAAGGTGGTCCGAGTTACCTGATGGGAAACTGCTTAGAATGATCGTGGGAGTGATTGCGACGGTAGTCGGTTGGATGTATACGACATACGATTACAATTTCTACTTAAATTCGTTTCAATTAATTGATCGCTTTACATTGCTGATTCTAGTGGTTGCGGTGTGGTTTCGGCCGGTATTCGTTTTTCCGGTGGTGGTGCAAGCAATTGGTATCGCATCCCAATTTATGTATCCAATTGGAGGGTATTCGTGGGCGGTGCAGGACCAGGGCTTGCATTTGTTGATTGGTTTTTTTGGGTTTTATTTGGTTTGGTGTGTTTTTCCCAAGATCGATGGACGCGTGTTTCTCTTTTTCTCACTTTGCCTTATCGCGATTCATTATTTCCCGTCTGGAATGTCCAAAGTTCAGAAAGGGTGGATTCTGAACGATTCGATCGAGTATTTGATTCCAAACGCGTTTGCGAACGGGTGGTTCAATGGGTGGTCAGTGGATTCAATAAACGCGCTTACTGATTGGCTTTCGAAATTCGCGTTGCCGCTAAAAATAGCCACCGTTGTTTTGGAATGTGGTGGCGTCGCTCTGTTGCTGAATCGGAAGCTTGGATCGTTAATTCTTGTTGGATGGATTCTATTTCATGCTTCGATTTATCTTCTAACGGGGATTTTGTTTTGGCAGTGGATGATTATCGAAACGCTTTTCCTCGTTGTTTTTTGGCGGGGGCCGAGACTATGGATAAGGCAGTTCTTTGGGGTGCGTACTTTTATTTATGGTGTGTTGTTTGTCGCGAGTTCCGTGGTGTGGCTAAAGCCGGTGGCTTTAACCTGGTTTGATGCTCGAGCAACCTATCAGTATCGAATTATGGCGGAAACGGAATCTGGGCGTGTTTTTCAATTGCCGCCGGAGTTTTTTGCCCCGTACGACTACGTCTTCACAGCGGGAGGTTTCCATTATCTAAGTGAAGAAAAGGCGTTGCCTATTGGTTGGGGTGCGACAAATCGCGCAACGTCCGATGCGTTTTATAATGTGGATACACCGGATAGTTTGTTGGAGTTCGAGACGACAACTGGCGCATTTGCGTACAATGAGGGAAGAGCAGAAACGTTTGCCTCGTTTATGAGTCGGTATATTGGGAACGTGAATAGAAATGTTGAACGCAGGAATTTTCTTTGGTTTCTATCCGCTCCCCGTTTGGCGCACAATTCAAGCAAAGAGATGGGATACGACTACACCGAAGCGATCAAATCTATAAGGGTCGTTCGGGTTCTGAGCTTCTATGGCGAGAATGGCTTCGAAGAGATCACGCGTCGCGATGTTCTGAGCTTGGAGTTATAGTTACGAGCTTCGCTTGGAGGTAAGCGCTCCGTGAAAGTAACACTGATTCAACTCATCCGTTACAATCGCGGCAACATGTTCTGCATTTGCGCCTTCTAGGATGTCAGCGTGCGAGTAATCCACGTCTATAATTTTAGAATTTGGAACGCTGTTTTTCCACGCAAGATCGGAGTGATTTGGGAATTCTTCTGAGTCGTAGCATTTTATTTGTACAACGCTCGACGGATACGGATCAGTCGAGTATTTTCGAACAGCTTTTATGTAGCATTCATTGAGGCGCTTCTCTAGTATGTCGCGTTGAGATTTGGGGTCTCCAAACTTATAGCGTAACTCGAGTTTTAGTTCTTTAAGGGTGCGATCAATTTTCGAAAGAACTCTCGAAATCAATTGGCCTTTTTTCAGTATTCGAATGAATCGATTCGATGAGAGTTTAGATGTTGGGCTCGAAGGGTTTTGAACATTGAAAGTTCGTATCTGTGGCGCCGGGCCATCAAGAGATATCACTAACGGTACGTCGAAGTTTCGAGAAGCTAGTTGTTTTGCAATTTCGATAGCTATAAGGCCGCCAAAGCAGTGCCCCAGTATAAAGTAAGGCCCATTCGGATACTTTTTCTGTATTTCTTCGATATACCGGCTAGCTATGACTCGAATATCAGCGATAGGCTTTTCTTTGCCGTCAAGCCCAATGGGTTGAAGGCCATAAACGGGGAGTTCTGGATCTAGGGAGCTCGCGAAATCTCTATAGAATAATATTTCCAACCCTGCAGCGTGTATTAGAAATAGAGGGGGTCTTTCAGCTCCTTGGTTGATTTCTACAAGGTTTTGGAAGTTAGATTTTTGGTCGTCTGGGTTTTCTAAAAGAGGAGCAATTTCTCGAATCGATGGATGTTTGAATAAAGTCGATACTGGTAGTTTTGTATGAAACTTCTTCTCAATCGCGCTAAAGAAACGAACCGCTTGAAGGGATGTGCCCCCGATTTCGAAAAAATTATCGTCAACTTGGCAGTCTCTCGCTGGCAAAATTTCGTTTAATAGTTCGATGAGAATTTGCTCTGTAGTGTCAGATGTATCACAAGGGGCGTTGGGCCTAGCTTTGAGATCGTTAACTTCTTTTCCCTGGAGCGCTTCGACTGGTTTTAGCGTAGATCTAGCGAGAAGATCATTTATTGGTATTTGCTTTTGCGAGCATATATTTTTGAGTGTTTTTTCAAAAAGAGAAAGCACTGCATTCGCATAGGCTGGCGTAACCAGATGTGTGTCGAAATCGATAGAAATGCTCAGCGTACGTTCAATAATCAGAGATACGGAAAGAGCGTTGGTGGCAGTGCTATCTCCTTTGAAATTCCGAATTATTACCTTTTTATCTTCCGGATTCCATGGGAAATTTGCGATAGCAAGTGAGGTATCAAACGATAGCGGGGGCCTGCTCTTGTCTACCCAGTCGAGGATTTGAGCGCTGGAAGTGTATCCGTATTTTGAAACAAAATTTTGATTTAATGTAAGTGATTGTATCCAAGCGCTTAGGTTGGAGACCGGGAAACTTGTTTGGAAAGGAACAACATTGGCGAAGTTGCCAACCATTGTATCGAGATTGTCCACGGGGTGGTCCCTTCCGGATAGCGCTATTCCAAAAGTGACGGATGTTTGTTGCGTTATTTGTCCCAGGACCAACGCCCAACTTGCGATGGCTAGGCTGCTGGGTGTCGTCTGCAATCTCAATGCGGATGACTTTAACTCGATCAATACATCCTCTGGGAAATCAAACGATACCTTTTCTCTTTTCTTCGAGATGGCTCTGATATCTAGAGGAGTATTGTTAACAAGTGTGTTGCGAGCATCCTGCAAATATTCGATCCAGAATTTTGCTGCTTCCGTTGGTGACTTAGACTGAATCCAAGAGTCGTAACCACGCAGTGAATATTGGCGGTCCTCCCTTAGATTGTTCGAAGGGGTGTCGAGCTCTTCAAGCAAATCACGAATGACTATGGAGCTAGACCACCCATCTATGAAAATATGGTGACACTTCCATGTCAAAAGGAAGGAGTCGCTATCGGTTTGAGCGATGGCTAGATTTGCTATCGATGGCTCATGTATTGATAGTGGAGCGTCTCGTTGGGTATCGATAAACTCTTTGACTCGAGTTTCCTGTTCCTTTTTCCCCAGTTGGGAAAAATCAGAGTATACTATTTTTTGGTGCGGGGATTTGTGGACCTTTAGAACGGGGAAAGATTTTTCTAAATCTATACTAGAGCGTAATGCGGGGTGTCTATCGACGATCTTTTGCCATGCTTCCTGTATCTGGTTTATCGATATATTTCCTTCTATTTCTCCTGTTTGAAATATTTCGCCTTGGTCATTTTGGGGACTGCTTTGTTTATGAAGAAGCAGGCCCTGCTGAATGCTGGTTAGAGGATGAACAGATTCAACGTTCTCTGGTGTGGCATGAGGAGACGCTGAGGTTGCAAACGATACGAGCTTTGTAGAAATCGTAGCTACTATTTTTTGAACAGTGCTCTTGTGGTGAAGTTGGTTGCTAAACCCGAAATCGAAGTGAAGTTGCTCATCGATAATAATTGCGTTTATCTCAAAGATTGCCGTTCGCTTGTTGCGTGGGTCTCTGTCATTTCCGATTCGTTGACCAATTTGGGTTAAGGGTTTCTCGGCGTTGCTTCGCGCTACACGTCTACCCAAGTAATTGAGAGTGATTTCTGGTTGAGGTGCGTGAGAAAGAAGGGCGGGGTCCGAATACATTCCGTTTCGGATCAACCCATAGTCTATCCCATTGTTAGGGATTTTTGAAAACTGATATCGGATATCATTCAATGCCTGTTGGTCAGTTTGGGAATAGCTCAAATCTGATACAAAAGGGTAGTAATCGGTCAGCCAACCTACGATAGTGTTTGCCTCAATATTTGGATCTATTTCTTCGCGTCCATGGCTTTCGATTCCAATTAAGAACGTTGATGATCTTAGCCATTCTTTAAGACCGAGGTTCAGGGCAGTGAGAAGGTAACTTCGGATAGAGTTTTCTTTAGAAGTCGCTTTCTTCAGTAATGCTTGGGTATGCTCGATGCTTAACTCGAAACAAATGCTTTGAGCTGAGCTTTCCTGATTGTGGATTAAGCTACCTTTATCAAAGGGAATTTTGGAACAGTGGACGTAATCTTGATTCTTCCAAAACGCGTAGTCATTTTGCTTAGCCAGCTCAACTGCGCGCTGCTGCAGAGCGGAACCCCATTCCGTGTATTGGGAGCGAATTGCATTTGTGGCGAGCGGCCTCGCGCAAAGAAGAGCGTTTAACTCTTCACATAGAATATTAAGCGAAATGGCATCGACCGCGAGGTGGTGGGCTACGAGTAAGAGCCTGTTGCTTTTCCCAGATTCTCGCGCGAAGAACGTCGCTTTAAGGAGTCTGCCTTCACGTATTCTTATCGTATGTTGTAGCGAGTTCGCGACCGTTTCAATGATTGTATCCAATCGAAAATCTTCTTCTTCTAGAATCGTTTGTTTCTGAATGGGTAAGAGTTTTCGCTCAAAGGAGTTGATTGATTGTATGTAGCGTGTTGGCGATTTTCTAAAACTGAGACGTAAGGAATCGTGTCTTTCGTAAATTGTTGAATAGGCTTCCTCAATTTGTTGATACGTTATCGATGGGTCAACTTCGAGTAATATAGATTGGTTCCAGTGATCTGGATTGATGAAATCGTTTTCGAAAAACCAGTTTTGAATTGGGGTGAAAGGAAGTTCCTTAGCCGGTTGGATTTTTGGGGAACGTGCGGATACTTTATCTTGAATTTTTTGTGTATCGCTTTCGATAGGCTTGGATAATCCTTCTGGGGTGGGATTTTTGAATAGTTGAGAAACCGATACATCAAACCCCTTCGATTTCATGCGAGAAATGAGGGTGATTGCTAGAATTGAATCGCCACCGAGTTCAAAGAAATTGCTTTGGGGACTGATTTCTTCTTTCCCCAAGACATCGCTCCAAATGTGGCGTATTTCCTGTGTGGCCTGCTGCGGTAGGTTCGCTCCTTTAGGCTTCTCGACTTCGTTTGGCGATAGGAGTTCGCTTAGTTGGCCAATGGTCGGATGGTTGAATAAATCGGAAACTGTGATTGAAAACCCAATTTTTCGAATTTCTGAAACAACTTGGATTGCCAAAATCGAATCACCCCCAAGCTCAAAGAAATTGTCTGAAGCGAGTACATTGGCGGCGCCTAGGACATCCTTCCAAACCTGTATCAATAATTCTTGGGTTTTACTGGTTCCAGGCGTTTTGAATGTGGTCGAAGATGTTTTGGAATTTATTAGAGAGGATTTGATGAGCGCTTCTTTATCAACCTTTCCGTTGGCTGTGGTCGGCAATTCCGAATGATACACGAAGCTTTTTGGAATCATGTAATTCGGAAGGCTCTTTTCTAATTCTAGAGCTATTTGATCAGATGATTTTCCCGTTTCACCTGGGGCTAAAACGATATGGGCAGCTAGGTATTTATCTTGGCTGATATTATTCGCTACGCGGCCGGCAATTAAGGTCTCGCGCAGCTTTTCCTGTTTTTCTGGGGACAGTGACAGAGCCTTTTTTATCAATATGTCTTTCGCGTCTGGATTCATTTGATCGCCTTGATTGCTACCATAGAATTTGCCCACCAAGTATCGATGGTATCCTGAGGAACATTGATCGGTATTACTTTAAAGCTGACTTCTGAAAAATGCTTGAAAAGCGCCCGTTGGTGACGTCGGCTCAAAGAATCTATCTCAGTCGTTAAATAGGTGAACACGCCACCCGGCTTCAAATGATTCGCCATGTCTTCAAAGGCATGTTCGGCAAACGTGATACTGTTGAGCACGTAATCCATGAATTCTTGTTCATTCATGGGGAATGCGTGAAAAAGGATTCCATCGAAATTTCCTAGTTTGGGCAGGGTATCCTGCCAACGCCCTTCAACCATTTCTATCTTTTTATCGGGTCTGTCCGCACGCCAGGGGATGAAATGATTCTCGATGCACGGACGGTTCATTTCAATGATCGTGTGCGATCGAACGATGGCGTCCTGTACAAAGCTTGCGGATACACCTCTTCCAAAGCCAATTTCCAGTACATCGCCGTGATTTTCGGTTACATAGTTTGCCATGGCTTGCATGATAGGAGTCTGCCAATCCTCCATAATCTCGTCATGCTCGAGTTTTGTTTGCGTGATATCGATCAAGTCTGAATCTATTTTATGATCTTTGCCTGGAACCATCGAGGGAGCGATTTCATGGAGCCTTTCAAGATCAGCCGCTAGTTCGTTGAGCGCTTGCCCGACCAACCAGTCTCTTTGAGCTTTTCGAGGTGGGTTGATGAAGTCCGCTGTTTTCGCTTGCAGTTCCAATTGGAAATCCGGGCGATTGATGATTCTCGATTTAAGTTCCGAAGTCGTTGTTAGCTCATTGAGAGCCTTCTCGATTGTTTCGGGCGGCAACGTGTCAATAAGCTCGCTCAAAGACATCTGAACTGCCTGAGGGGCGCCAACGACTACGGCGTCCTCGACTTCTGGAATCGATTGGAGCGCTGATCTTATTTCGTCTGTTTCGATACGAAATCCGCGGATCTTGATTTGGTCGTCATTTCGTCCGTGGTAATGGAGTTTTCCGTTTTTGTCCCAACTCGCTAGATCTCCTGTAGCGTAGAACTTACCGTGGTCGCCTAAAGGAAAAAAGGATCTTTCGGTCAATTCAGGCTGGTTCAGGTATCCATCGGTTACTGTTGGACCTCCTATGTGCAGCTCGCCAATCTGACCAATCCCAATCCGATTTTTTTGGTTGTCCAGTATCCTGACTTCTACGCCGGGTATAGGGGCTCCGATCGAAACGGTTTCGTCATGGCCTTTATGATTGTCTAAGTTTTCGACTGTTGCCCAGACTGTTGCTTCTGTGGGACCGTATTCATTGAACAAAGTACAATCGGGCAGTTCTTTTTGGTGCTTGCGCAATAGAGCTTGTGTGCAGGCTTCACCGGCGACAATCGCTGTTCGCAAACTAGCCATGCTAGCGGGGTCCCAGGAGAGAAGCTGTGTGTAAAGAGTGGGGACACAGAGGGTTGCCTGGACGTTATTTGCTCGCGCGAGTAGGCATAGTTTATCTGGGTCTCGTATTTCTTCCGCAGTCGGAAAAACCAGAGTTCCCCCTGTCGAAAGCGTCCAGAACAGTCCCGCGACGGAACTATCGAACGAGAGGTTCGGTATCAATAAAAACGTTTGTGGAATTGAACCGTAAAAGTCTAGTCGCGCTTCAGTGGACGCCAGTAGATTCGCATGACTGACGGCTACTCCCTTTGGTTTTCCAGATGAACCAGAGGTGTAGATTAGGTAGGCGAGGCCATCGGATTCTGGCTTCGTGTCAATGGAAGCCGTGGATGCATTTAAGCAGTCTTTGACATTGAGGACGTTGCAGTTTTTGAGCGCAGAGCATTCGGACCGCTCTGGAGAAGCGATTACGAATTGAACCTTGGCGTCTTCTAAAATCGTTGAAACACGTTCGTCTGGATAGTCCGTTTCTAGAATCAAGTAGGGAGCGCCGGATTTCAGAATACCGATGATAGAAACAATCATATCGATAGATCTATCCTGGTACACGGCAACCACTTGATTCTTTTTCGCTCCTGCTTGACTAAGAGAATTTGCTATGGAATTTGATTTGGCATCGAGTTCGGGGTAATCGAGTTGACCTGAACTTGTTATAATGGCCTGGGTAGCGGATGTCGCGTTTTGATCGATACGTTCGAGTATCGAGGTTAATTGCGAGGAGCGAAGCGGTTTGCCTTTTTCAAACGAACGGATCTTTTTGGCCTCATCCGTGGGAAGGAGTTCTATTTCGCTAATCCTTTTATTCGGAGCCTGGACAACTTCCCATAGTACAGACGTGTAGAGCTCCAGTAGGCGGATAATCGTTTTTTCTTCAAAAAGATCGGTTCTGTATTCGACAATGGTTTCAAAGGTATCGTTCGACTCTGCAACGAAAAGGCTCAGTTCGAATTTCGATGTTTTCGTCTCCACGAAAATCGGAGAAACGGATACGTCTTCCAATTCAAGTTTGGGAGTTCCTTCGTCTTCTCGTTGGAAGACAAACATTGTTTGGAATAGTGGCTGCCTTCCAGGAAATCGCGGTGGTTTCACCGCTTTGGTTATGACGTCTGTTGGGAGGTCTTGGTGTTCGAGAGCTTCGAAAACAGAGTCTTTCGTGTCATTGAGAGCTTCGGCAATTGTTGTTTGGGAGTCGAATTTGGATCGAAGGACGAGCGTGTTCAGAAAAAAACCTATGAGATTTGCGGTTTCAGGCTTTCGACGGTTGGCTACTGGGCTAGAGACTAAAAGGTCGTCAATGTTTGCGAATTTACTGAGGAGTATATTGTATCCAAGAAGGAATGTTGTGAAAAGCGAGGCGTTGTTTTTCGCAGAGAAATCTCTCAGCGTTTCGGCAAGGTCCTGCGGAAGTTTTGCGCGAACGAGGTTACCTTGGTCGGGAATGACATCTGAATACGTTCCATCTACGGGCAGGGAAATAGGAGGCGGGGGGCTGGAGAGTTTCTTTTTCCAGTAGTTTGTTTGACGGGTTTGTTCCCCTGCTTTGAGCCAATCGCGTTGCCACTGAGAAAAATCGGAATAAGCGATTTCAAGCGTGGGGAATGTTGCCTGAATATTGCTGACGGATTGGCGATAAAATTGGCTGAACTCGGACCAGAATAGTTTGAGCGACCATTTGTCGAAAATGATATCGTGTATTGATAGGATAAGAACGTGGCTTGTTTGCGAGGAAGAGAATAGCCCTAGTCTGAGCAGTGGACCCTTGTTCAGATCAAAAGGAATTCTACCGAAGGCTTGGGCATCGTCGAACATCGCTTCAGTAGAAGCACAAGTTGCGTGTTCGAGGGTCAGTGTCAGCGTTGGTTTTGTGTGTTGGGTAATCTCTCCATCTTCGAGATCGTAGGTGCTTCGCAGGGGTTCATGACGGGCAACGACTTGATTCAGCGCGTAGGTGAGCGCGTCGCTATTCACCGAACTGTCGAGCTTAAAACTGCTGGTTATGTTGTTGCCGGGAGAATTTCCGCTCAGGTCATCTTGTACCCAAATCCGAGCTTGGCCGAGCGAGGCTAAGGCCGGCTGGTCTAACGGGCGCTTGGGAATTCCGTTAGGTTTGGATTTCGTCGACTTGGCGGTTCGGTTGAGGCGTTGTAGTAAAAGTCTCTTTTTGTCAGCAGATAGCTGAGACGCGGATTTGGCGTCGTTTGATGAATCGTCAGCCATTATTCGTCGGGTGAGTCTGCAAGGAGGCTTCCCGCCTCCTCATCGCTGAGGCTTTCTATGTCTGCCAGAATCGCTTGTTCGATTGTAGCGCTTAATTCTGTAACAGTTGGCGTTTGGAAAATCGTCTGCAGAGGAATATCAATTTCGAAATCACGACAAAGTTGTAGCGTTATTTCCATTGCAGAAAGAGACGTTCCGCCTAGTTGAAAAAAGCTTGTTGTAACTGAGAAACTTGGGAGGCCGAGAGTCTTGGACCATAACTCATAGACTCTCTCTTCAACGGGTCCTTCGGGCGGAATGATGTTTTCCGAGTCCGGGGAGGGCGATTGTGTCGTCTGTGGCAGAGCTGTTGTATCAATTTTGCCGTTGATGGTGAGGGGCATTTTTTTGACCCAAATGAAATGCCTTGGCCGCATTGAACTTGGAAGTTCTGTGTTCAGACGATTTTGAAGTTCGCTTAGATCCAACTGTTTTTCCGCTTCGTAGTAGGCTACGAGCTCTTTTCGAGAAGAATCATTTGCTAATCGGTTTTCATCGTATCCAATTTCTGAAAGCATCTTTCTCACATCTTCCAACTCATAATTGTCATCGAGCTCTTCCAATGCTTCCTCTTTTTGTTTGTGACCAAGGCGAACGTCCCAACTGTAGGGAAGGGCATAACTGTGAAAACCGCGTTCCTTTTTATGGATGTATATGCCTACGTCGTTGACGAGGCAATTTGTCGAGCGGCCTGTATCCGATGGACGAATCCAAGGAAGACGATTTTCAAGATAGGTGTAGAGTTCTTCGAGGCTAGCGTCAATGTATCGATAAAAGTCCACAAATTGGATTTCATCAAAAATGGCATTGTTTTCGAAAACCGTGGTATCCAGGCAGCGAGTGGTTGCATCTTCAGTTTGGTGGTAGCGTTTGCGAGCTTCAAGTACCGCAACGTCAACTTGATCTGCGTCAAATTTCCCGGTGGAAAAAAGATTTTCCGTGAGGCGAGTTTCGAAGAATTGTCCGCGGGAAAGGCCTGTTACGATGATAGGGATACCCAGCTCGTGGGCTCGATTCATGCCAAGGGTGTAAATCGTTTTGAAGCATCCGTTACATACGTTGCTGAAGCGGGTTAGCGAATCGCGAAAGATTTCATTCATCGCTGGGGTTGTGGCAAATTCGTGATCAATCCCAAGCGTTTCGACGACGCGGCTAATGTTCGACATCGCTTGCTCTGAAAGGAATCCGTTGTCCAAAGTGAATGCGTAGACATTTAATCCCATGTCGACGAGTTTCGCCAAGGCATAGGAACTGTCTTTGCCACCGCTGTAGAAAACCATGCAGTCGTACTTGGGGTTCTTTTCTAGTCGTGATTTTTCGAAAAGATTACGCAGCTTTTCAGGCGTCCGAAAATAAGCGTTAGCCTCCTCTTGTATTGATTCGAAGGATTCGCAAACGCCACATACGCCTTGTTCGTTGAAAAGCACGTTGGGATAATTGGATGCGAGTCCGCAGCGTTTGCAGTGGGCGGTGTCGTTCGAATAACGCTCCACATTTTTCGGAGAGACAACATTCACATGGGCCGCTCGTACCGACGAGTGGGAAAGCAAGGCATTTTCGATTTCGCCGAGTTCTATTCGATGTCCAGAAATCTTTACCTGGTTGTCGATACGTCCAAGAAATGCGAGACAGCCATTTTGGGAAAATCTGACGAGGTCTCCCGTTTTGTAGCTTTTAATGGATTCATTCGGCAAGGCGATAAAGGAAGAATTCGTTTTTTCCGGGTCGCCTCGATAGCCGCGGGCGAGTCCATTACGAGTGATGTAGAGTTCGCCTGGAACCCCTTCGGGGACCGGTATTTGTTTTTCGTTTAGCACTCGTAAACGGACGTGATCTGCCGGACGACCAATAGGTACACTGTTATTCTCTTCCGTCGAGTTATTTGGATCGAACGTGTGTATCATACAACCAACGACGGCTTCGGTTGGTCCGTATTCATTGTACAGTTCGACTGTTTGACTGAATTGAGAAATTATCGAACGTGCCAGCGACGCTTTAAGGTCTTCGCCTCCTAAAACGAAACGAGTGAGCCGAGAGTTCGAGAGATCGATTTGCTTTAGAAGTGAAAGGTGGGAAGGGGTTAGTTTTATGAAGTCGACTTGATTGTCGTTGATAACGTCGATTACCGCTGAATCGACTTCAGAGTTTTCCTGCGGGTAAACGATCAACTCGCCTCCTGTGGTTAACGGAAGAAAGAGGCTCGTAACGGTTAGGTCGAAGGCGAGCGAGGTGAAGAGTGGGAAGCGTAGTGTGTCGCCTCGGACATAGGATCGTTCTGCCCAATCTATATAATCGATTAGCCCACGGTGTTCAATTTCCACTCCCTTAGGAATTCCAGTCGAGCCTGATGTATAAATGACGTAAGCGAGGTCGTCGCTCGCTGGTGATTGGAGAGTGGTACTTTGGGTCTTTTGCGTGAGAGAATCGAAGGAATAAAAAGGAGTACCTTTCGCTCGTTTCGAAAAAGATTGATGTCCGATTACGCTATGAGGCTGCGCGTTCGTAAGTATTTTATGAATTCGTTGCTCAGGCGAATTTAGATCGAGAGGAAGGTAAGCGGAGCCGGATCGAAGGACAGCGATGATTGCGACCACGGCTTCGATCGATCGAGGAAGCGCGACCGCTACAAGTGAATCTGAAGTGACTCCAGCTATTCGAAGGTTTTGGGAAATGACTTCGGATTGGTCCCAGAGTTCTCGATAGCTTAGCGTTTTCGAGCGTTCGCGAATCGCAATTTTGGTAGGCGTTTGAGTGACTTGCTTTGACAGTCTTTCAATGATGCTGTCATTCGGAATTGAGTTTTCCTCTGTCTGGTTGAAATCGATAAGGGTACGCTGTGTTTCTTCCTCAGTTAGAATCGAAATCTCCGATATATTTGTATCCAAATTATCAAGGAATCCTCTGAGAATATTTCGAAAGTGTTGCGGAATGCGGTCTTGATCATAGGAATCGAACTGAGAGGTGCTCAGGTCGAATTGGAGTGTGAATTGTCCAGTAGCATTGTAGTCGTGGACTTGTAGCTTAAGGTCGTAAATGCTATCGATATGTCCAGATCCTAGCCAGTCAGCGTGAACGCCAAAGTTGGCGAACGTTCCAAATGATTGCGGAAAGTAGTTGAGGACAATATTGCTTGTGTTTGTTGCGTTGGGCGAACTGGCGGCTGGAGCGACATTGGCCAAAAACTCTTTGAGTTCAGCCATGCATTGTTCGCCCAAGCTGCGGAAGCTATCTTGGGGGGAGCACTCCACGTTGAAAGGAAACATCTCGATGAAACAGCCAAGCGACTGTTTTGATTGGGGGGTCGGTCTATTGCCAGCAGGGGAGTCAAACGTAGCCGTCGTTTGATCAGTTATCCGAGATACGAGGGCAGACAGGAGTGTTGAAAACACTGCAAAAACTGAGACATCGGGGAAAAAACTAGCGAAGGCTTCCTCTTGAGCGATCGCTCGAATTCTTTCCGACTCTTCCCAAGTAAGCGTTTGTTCGATACGGGTGCTTTCTGTGTTGTCGGCCGATTTGGAGTTTCCATAGATCGGATTTGCTCGCGGGTGATTGGATTCCTTGGCTTTCCAATAGTCGATAGCTCTTTGTCGGTGCGACTCCGTTTTTTGAAAAACGGATTTAGAGGTATCGTAATACGAACAAAGGGAATTAGATTCCGACGAGTCTTGTTTTTCCAGTTCAAGATATTTTTTGGATACAGCTTGAAAGAGAAGAATGGTTGAGGAAGCGTCGGTGATTAAGTGATGTTGATTGAGATACCAACCAAATTTTTTCTCGTTGAGTTTAACCAGACATGAATCGACGAGTTCTCCGTTTAAGGGAAGCGCAATAGAACAACGTTTCTTAGACCAAGATTCAAAATACTCTTCTGGGTTTTCTTCTGTAGAGAAATCGATAATCTTGCATGCGCAGTTTCCTTTTGGATGGAGCTTGCGAAGGGGAGCGCTGTTTTCGGTATCGACGTATGTTCGGATAGCATCGCTTAAGTCTACCACGTGCTGCCAAGCTTCTGCAAAACGTTCTCCATCGACTGGGCCATCAATGATGATAGAGAAAGCCATGTTGCAAAATGGGCTTTCGGGGTATACTTGTTGTCCAGTCCAAATCTGAACCTGACTGTGGGTCAGACCAGAATGAGAGAAAAAATCTGTAGAAGGAGTTGTATCCATCATGCTGAAGCGGTGGACGATTTTTCCTGGAGTTTAGAAGCGATCGCTATTCTGTCGGGCTTGCCGGTTGGCGTTCTAGGGAAATCTTGGAGAACCTCTATGCGGCTGGGGAGGCCATAGTGAGGGAGAGACGATCGGGCGATTTCGAGAGATTTTCGGGTTTCGAAGGTTTGCGATTCCTGTAATATTATAGCCAATACAATTTCTTTTTCGCCTTCTTGATCGGTCAGAATCGTTGCGACTGCCTCTTCGATTTCAAGTTGAGCAGTGAAGGCTGCTTCAACTTCATCCAGCTCAAGTCGGTATCCCCGGATTTTAACTTGGCGATCTTTGCGTCCATAAAAATGGAGTATGCCGTGTTCATCGATTTTGAGTAAATCACCTGTTCGGTAGTAGCGTTGTTTGAATTCTGGGAGCGCTTCTTCGAAGAAGAATGCTTTTTTATTAAGATCGGGTCTAGCCCAGTAGCCATGCATCATGGTTGCGGATGAAATGAGCAATTCGCCAACGTGGTTGGTTGGGACTGGGGTGTCATTTTCGTCAACGATAAGCGCAGTTGCTCCGCTCCAAATATGTCCGATTGGTATTGGTTTTCCGGTGTCCTCGAAATTTTGTGGCAAATGGTAGTAGGTACATTGGTTGACTTCGGCTGGACCATACACGTTGCAAAACCGAGCCTGCGGTATCTTCTTCATGAGTTCCGAAAGGAACTTGGGAGGAAAGGGTTCGCCGCCGAATAGGATCCAGCGAAGAGAAGAAAGGTCGACTTCGCCCAGGTCGCTCCGCGTTAGTAATTGGACCAGAGCAAGGGGAACAGAGTACCAAAATGTCAGGCGTTCACGCTCAATAAAATGAGCGAGTGTTGTGGGAAACATCAGTTCTTCTTCGGGGATCAGTACTGATTTGGCCCCGACGAATGGCCCTGTCAAAAATTCGAAAGTGGAAATGTCGAAATGCAAGGGAGCGTGGTTTCCTAGGACATCGTCTGGCGTTACCTCGTATAACTCAGCGGAGTGCTTTGCGTATGCCAGTCCGCTGCGGTGAGTGTGCATCAGCCCTTTGGGCTGTCCAGTGGAGCCGGACGTATACATCACGTACGCAAGGTCGTCTTCGCGTGTGTTGGTTTGTGGAGGTTCCACGCTGTGCGATTCGATGGATTGCCACGAAATTGAATCGAGATTTTCCAATGAATCATCCGGTATTCCGATAATTGTTGTGAGCGGTGTTTTTTGAGATTCGGCTACCTTTTTGACAATGCCAAGTTTTGTTTTAGAAGTAATCAGTATCTCGATACCACAATTTTCGAGAATGAATTCAACTCGATCTGCTTTAGAGTTTGGGTCGATTGGAACGTAGGCGCCGCCAGCCATCATAATGCCATAAGTCGAAACGGGCATTTGAATGTCCTTGGGCATGAAGATGCCAATTCTGTCTAGGTTTTGGACGCCGATAGAGCGGAGGCAATTTGCGAGTTGCGACGATTTTTGATGGAGTTGACTGTAGTTGATTATTTGATCGCGGCACGAAAATGCAATCGCAGACGGGCGTTCCGTGGCGTGTTTGGCAATAGATTGGTGGAGGAGCGAGATCACGTTCAGAGTCCGGCAAGACGAGCGATTAGGTTTCGTTGAATATCGGATGTGCCAGCATATATGAGGCCACCGGTTGCGTCGCGGAGATCGCGTTCAATCTCAAACTCGCTTAAATAGCCGCGGGCTCCGTGGATGCGAACAGCATCAAGGCTTGAGCTTACGAAGGCTTCGGAAATTGTTAGTTTTGTCATGGACGCCTCGAGAGCGGCCGTTTTTCCTTGGTCTTTGAGCCAGGCTGTTTTGTAGAGCAGTAGACGGCATGTTTCGAGCCGAGTCCGCATATCTGCGATGCGGTTTGAAATGCTTTGGTTGGCTCCTATGGCGCTGCCAAACTGTTTGCGGGACTTCGCGTAAGCGACGCATTGCTTTAGCTGCCGTGCCATGGTTCCTACCTGAGTGGCTAGAATAAAACTGCGTTCCCACTCCATGGATTCATTGAACAGGCTCATTCCGACTCCTTCCTCGCCCAAGCGAGCGGACTCGGGGACGAGGCAATTATCGAATTTGATACTTCCCATCGGTAAGGTCCGGAGCCCCATTTTTTCGTTGTTATGGGAAAGGGTTATGCCGTCGATGTCGGTCTCTACCAAAAATGTGGATACACCCCATGCTCCCATGTTTGGATCTGTCTTGGCGAAAAGGATGACAAGGTCTGCAATTGGGGCGAAACCGATGTAGCTTTTTTTGCCATTTAATCGATAGCCGTCTTTGGTTAGGCTTGCGGATGCTTTCATTGCGATTGCATCTGAGCCTGCGGATTCTTCCGTAATTCCATCTGCTGCGAAGAAGTCGCCTGCGAGGAGTTTTGGAATGTATTTGTTTTTTTGTTCGTCTGTTCCGACACTGAGAATCGGAGGAAATATGGTCCAGACTAGAGAACTGAGGGCGAGGCAAAGTCCATTGTCCGAACATCCTTCGCCGAAGGCTTCCAAGGCGGCAACGCGCGTGGTTGCGTCCCAGTCGAAGCCATCGAGATTTTTAGGGACGAATCCTTTGAGCAAACCATTCTTCGCGATTTCTTTCCAAGCGTCGCTGTCGAAGACGCTTTCCTTGTCGCGTTTTAAGAGGTCTTTGGAAAGTGACTTAGCGAATGCGTAGGTTTTCGATTTTAGCTCTTGTTGCTCTTTGCTGAGATTAAAGTCCATTTTCGCGGGCGGATACTGGTAGAGGGGGTGAAAAATGGGTTTTGAAGTTTGAGGAACTGAGAAAGGAGTAAGGGTTTAGAGGGTCATCGGGAACGCTTTCAAGTTCGATTTGAGATCCTAGGCCGAGGTCTTCGGCGTACTGGAGAAAGAACTCCGTTGCGATAAAGTCGGCGTAGGCGTGTCCTGTGGAATCGAATACGGTTAATCCGTTTCTGAATTCTTCTTGTTGTTTCTTTGTCGCAGTCAGAAGAGCAGCGAGATCGAAAGAGACATCCGAACGTTTGAGTTGCTGGCATTCGCCTTCAATAAATGCTTGTTCGAGAAAGTCGGGACAAACAAAGGCGCGTTTTAGGAGAGCGTGAGGTAATTCGAATTTTTCCGGGAAATCGGAACCAACCGCGTTGATATGTAAGTCTGATTTGTTTAGGAAATCTTCGAAAAGGGCCCCAGTTCCTGGCACTTCGGAAGTGCAGGTGCAGAGTAGATCGAAGTCGGGCAGTTGCTCGATGAAGGCTTCTCGGCTTAGAACGTGAACGGGGATTTGTAGAAATTCGATGCGATTCTTCAGTGATTGGGCGGCGCCATCGATTTTGTCGTGAACAAAGATTTTTTCAATGTTTAGGACACGGCTAAGGGCGTGAGCTTGAGTAACTGCTTGGGCTCCACCGCCGATAAATGCGAGGGAGAGCGGTCGATTGCTTGGAGTCAATATTGAGCTCGCCACTGCTGACATGGCTCCGGTTCTGAGCGCTGTGGGAAAGGTTCCGTCGAGGATGCCTCTCATGTGACCGGTGTCGGTATCGAAAGCGCAAAGGGTCGAAAGAATAGTAGGGAGTTTGCGTTTGCCCGGGTTTGTTGGGTGATAGCCAACAATTTTAAGAGTCGCTTGATTATCGGTCGCAGCTGGCATCCATTCGAGCAATCCAAGATCGGGCTCTGTGTAGTAGAGTCCTGATCGGGTTGGAATTTGGGCGTTGGCGAGTTCTTTACTAGCGAATCCGGTTCGTAGCTTTTCGATCAAATTGTCCAACAAGTGATCTACACCAACATCAATTATGATGGTTTCAATATCTTTGGAACTGAGGAAGGTGGTTTTCATGGAGCTGGGCTTCGTTGGGTCGCTAGGTAGGCGACCATAGCCTTGATTGTCATAAAATTCTTAGGAACAAGGTCTTTTGGAGGGATCTTAGTGTCGAGTTCTGACTCTAGGTGGGCGATGAGGCGCATGATTCCGATGGAGTCGATGTAGCCCTCGGCGAATAGGTTGCTCTCTGGGGTTAAGCTAGAGTCGTCTTCGACTAAAAGATCGTCAGTCAGGAAAGCGCTGATTAGCGCTTCTAGTTCGTGTGCGTTCTTCATCTAAGGAGGTGTATCGGGTCGAACTCGTTTAAAGGGCAAATGCTCTTTCAATGAACCAGTAGCCAGCGATCACTACGAGGAGGATGGAACCGCCTTTTAGTATTATCGGTTGGTAGAAGGATGTCTTGCGTAGGGCGAAGAGGAGAGGAAATACGATGAGAAGAATGGCCAATTGTCCAATTTCCACACCTAGGTTGAAGCCCAGAATCATTAGAATAAAGGGTTTTAACTCGGAAATTCTGAAAGGGAGTTCACCCATCACGCTTGCAAAGCCGAGTCCGTGGAATAGTCCCAAGACAAGTATGATGAGGAGTGAGGTGTTGTGGTTTCGCCCGATAACGTTGTTTACACCGACGAGAATGATGGAAAGAGCGATCACGGATTCCACGAGTCGTGACGATAGGGTCACGATGTCGAGGCTCGCTAAAAGAAGGGTGATCGAGTGCGCGATGGTGAAGACAGTGACAACTTTCAAAAGCGATTTGAGGGAAGCTCCTAGTTTTGGAGTTCCGACCCACTTTGAGTTTTCTTTTATCAGTACGATCGGAAGCGCGAGGGCGAGGAGGAAGAGTATGTGGTCAATGCCGATCCAAATATGGAGCATGCCTTGCCAGATCATAGTCAATGGAGTCATCGCCTCAGGAGGGTTTTTCACATCGAGGACTTGGCTCGTATTGCTCCCACTAAAGACCATCGAAATCTGCATTTTGTAGCCTTCTGATGGCCACACGCCTTCCTCGATGACGAGGACGCCTCGGTGCAGACGGTCGTTTTCGTAGCACATCTCGTGAGTGATGTGAAGAAAGTCCGGCGTTGGGCCAGTTTTGATTTCGAAGTGGTACTGAGCCCAGCCCCCTTCGGGGTTGAAAAGGGTGCTTTGGGTGAAATCTATTTTGTAGGCTGAAGCGTCATCGGGCCCTATTTCGAAGTTCTCAGAAATATACTGATGAACTTGAGGAGCCGTTTTGTTGAGGGCTTCTAAAGAAGGCTGACCGTCAACGAATATGTCTACGCCAAGCTTTTCTTTGATCTCGTCGTAGCGAATTTCGAAACGGCCATCGATCGTTTCTGGATGAAACTCGAGGAAGACGTAGTTCTCGCCTTGCGTATGCCCGTATGCTTTTTGCACTACAGCTTGTAGTAAAAAAGTAAGGCAAAGCAAAGCTGTTCGTGTGAAAACAGCTGTGGATTTATTCATTTGGAGGATTTGTTTGGAGATAAACGAATTCGCAAGAAGTTGGAGCTTGGATCTAAAATTCGTCAAAAAAATGTGCGGTAGTGATTATTCTTTCATGTTTGGCGGCTAAGGCAGCTGTGTATTCCTGGGACGATTGGCTAATATCGACCAGGCTCCAGCTGCTTGATTTTTCGATAAAGGCAGGTGCTTTTGAAAGGATTTGGCAGGGGGTTCGAGGGTCTAGGCTGACTTGAAAGGAATCGAGAGGGATCTGGAGTCCATCTCCATGAGCTTTGATAAGCGCTTCTTTTCGAGTCCATCCGTTGTAGAATGCCTGCGTTTTTAGTTCCGGGGGAAGGGAGCTATATTCGACCCTCTCTTTTTCATGGAAAAACCGGTTAACGAGTTGAGCTTCGTCTCTAGGGGGGCGGCGACCCTCAATGTCGACTCCTATTTCTGAACCGGTAGAAAAAGCGGCGATAAAATGGGAATCGCTATGCGAAATATTGAAATTCAGTCGATTGAAGCCTTCGAGTTGAGGTTTCCCTTTAGCGGCGTAGGCAAATCGTATTTCGGTAGGATGCTGGCTCAGGTAGCTTCCCAGTAAAAACCTGAGGATGTTGCGACTTTTGGAGAAGCGTTCTCGGTGGATATCGAACTTAAAGCGTGACCTTCGCTCTTCTTCATCGGAGGCTAGAAAATCTGATTTGAGGTTCGTCGAATCGAGGTCTGCATACCAGATATGTACTTCATCGTCCAGGGGACGAGCAGCTTTGAGGAGGGGTGAACATTTGTCTGAATTCAAAACGAAATAAGTGTTTATTTGTTAAATGTTCGTTGTGAGAGAACGAGTTTAGTCAGTAACAGGATGTGCTCTATTACAAAGAAGAAATTCGGATTTGTACGGATGTTGCCTATTTCTTCATCTAATATTCCTTCCTAGACGAGTTTTACGTCTTGCGAAAATTGTGTGGGTGTAGATGAGAATTCGAAATTGGGGCGGCACTTATGGAGTGTGCCTCTTGTGGCAATGACACGTCTGCTTAAAGAAGTGGGACTTTGAAATCTCGGTTTTTTATGGTTTGGCGAACCGAAAAAATAACTCCTTCCCCTGTCAATTGCTGATAAGGTTATTCGATTTGATTTAAAAAAATGAGTAACGGTTGAACGTCGAGAGAGCTAGTGCGTCTGCCAGATCAAGATCTCTCTATCTTCCACGATCACATAATACCTTCCACATATTTTTAGGCCGTAATAACCCTTGGGTGTGTGCCAGAAATACATGATTTCCTCCTCCACATGATAAAAACGCAACTGCGCTATCGGTTTATTGTATTCATCTTACTAATATCAAGGGTCAGCGGTCCAAGGGTCGCGAATTTTGTCATTTCTCCTATGACGAGCGTTGCTCGGCGAAATTTTATTCGCCGGAAATACGAGTTCATGATGACAAATGCCAGAGAAGCATTGCCGGGCCGGGAGGAAGACGAGTATCATTCGATTATTAAAGGGAGTGTCGATCATATTAAGAGCTTCTTAGTCAGAAATCTGTGTGGCCTTGGAAATTGTCTAAAATCGACGGAGGTCTTCGATGAGGCTGTTATCGATTCGGTAATTACTGGTGAAGACAATGGAGCCGTCGTTATTACTTCGCACCAAGGAGATTGGGAGACTTTGATTCAGTATTTTAGGAATCGAGAGGATATAACGGCGTGTAATCTCTATCGAAAGCCGAAGTGTCCTGTTGTGGATCGTTTACTCCGCGAAAAGCGTGGGATTAATCAATACTGCTCGGGATATGGGATCATGAAACAATTCAAGGGAGCGAGCACGAAAAAGGTATTTGCTTTGATTGGGGTCGACCAAAAACCAGTCAACAAGGGGGTTGAGGTCCAGTTTTTAAATCGTCCTACAGTGATTTCACCCGTGAGTGTGCAGATTGCTTTGAAAGCGAATGTACCGGTGATAATTGCGAAGACATTGATCAAAGAGAATCGCGCCGAAATTTCATTTCGAAAAGTTGATATGCCGAAGTTGGATCAATTGAGCTCGGATGAAAAAGTGAGAGTGAGCTTGCAGGCAGTTATGGATGAAATTTCAAACGACATCGGAGAGCATCCAGAGCAATGGGTTATGTGGTCGCATAATTTTTGGAAACAGAAGCGGGCAGCATAGGGGCCGGTTCTCGAAAATTCTTGCTACAATCAGGTCTAGATGAGTGATTGAGAGTGGCATGTTTTCTTGTCTCTCTTTCGGAAAAACGATCCAGCTACGGTTTGCGTTTTTAAGCGTTAATATAGCTTTGGTTGTGCTGTGTTCTAGCTGTAAGCTTAACCCAGATACGGAACAGCGATTGCCCGGCCTTCTATATGCGAACGACGAAAATAGGAGAGCAGCGAAATTATTCGTTTTCCTGCTGGGACGAGAAAGTATCCAACATTTTGAACAATTCGTTCCTGAGGAGAATGTATCTGCGATTCCGGGTGGGCACAGGTGGAAAACATGGAGGTCGCTTTGGCAGGAGATTTTGGCAGCGAGCGATGGCGTTCTTGATTGATGGAAGAAGTGGAGAAAAAGGTCAGGTTGGATCGTTGGTTGTGGGCGACGCGCATTTACAAGACGCGGGCGTTGGCGATTGAAGCGTGTAGAGGCGGTAAAGTCCGGATCAATGACGAAAAGGCGAAGCCGTCGCATCGAGTGAAGATTGGAGAAACGATAGTTGCCCAAACGGAGGCGATGAAACGGACAGTCGTTGTCAAACAGCTTACGGAGAAACGCATGGGAGCTAAGTTAGTTGAAGAATTTCTAGACGATCTTACGCCCCCTGAAGAACGCGTGGCAAAGAAAGAAACCTTGGCTCAAGTTATCCTCAAGCGCGAGCCGGGAGCGGGACGTCCGACTAAGAAGGAGAGGCGTCAAATGGATGCCTTTTGGGGAGAGGGCGATGAGTATTAAGGTCGAGCTGTTAAGAACGTTGACGCTTCCATAGAATTGTTCGGAGATCCCTTTCATATGAGTGACCAGCGACACAACGATCCTTTGCATGGCCTTTCGTTAAAAGCGATTTTGACTGATTTGGTGGAACGTTATGGCTGGGAGGAACTAGCGCAGAGTATCAAAATAAACTGCTTTGCCACCAATCCTTCGATCAAGTCGAGCCTGACTTTTTTACGAAAGACTCCTTGGGCACGCGAGAAGGTGGAAAATTTCTATTTGTGGTCCTATGGCAAAAAGATACCAGAGCGACCTCGGTATGACGAGCCGCCTCCGAAGACTGCGAAACAGAGCGAGAGAAGCTATGAAAAGCCAAAAGAAGGGGTTAATCCCTGGACGGGCAAGCCCTACGAAAATTGAGAGTCGAGTGACTCTGTTGTTGTAGAGAGGGCGACGAGAGCTCAGGTTTGATCCTTATGTCATTTGACTCACTCGGACTCTCAGAAAATATTTTACGCTCCCTTGAGGAATTGAGCTATGGACAAGCGACGCCTATCCAGGCAAAGGCGATTCCGATCGTTCTTAGCGGAAAGGACGTTTTAGCGGCGGCTCAAACGGGTTCTGGAAAGACAGCCACCTTTGTCTTGCCGATTTTGCAACGTTTGTCGGATGCGGATCTAAGTGAGAATTTTGATCCGCTGGCTTTGGTTCTCGTGCCAACGCGGGAATTGGCTGCTCAAGTGGGAGCTTCGGTAGAGCGCTATGGGCAGTATTTGAAAAATAAGCCTAGGACGGTTGAAGTTTTTGGAGGCGTTGCAATTCCTCCACAGGTGGAGAGCGCTTCAAAAGGAGTCGATATTGTCGTGGCGACTCCAGGGCGCTTAATTGACTTGATCGAACGCGAAGCAATCTCGCTCTCGAATATTAAGACTCTTGTGCTGGATGAAGCGGATCGATTGTTGGCTTTAGGCTTTGAGGAAGAGATCAATAAGATTCTGAAACTCTTACCTGCCGAACGCCAGAATGCCTTGTTCTCGGCGACCTTCCCCAAGAAGGTAATGGAACTCGCTGATGCGTTATTGGTTGAACCGGAAAAAATTGAACTGGAGGCGGAGGTCGTTCCAGTGGATCGCATCGCTCAGCGGGCGATTGCGGTAGATCGAGATTCACGCACTGCGCTTTTGAAGCATTTGCTTGAAAAAGAGAAATGGGATCGAGTGCTCGTTTTTGTGGCGTCAAAACGTCGGGCGCACAATGTGGCGGTTAAGTTATCCAAATCTGGGATACAAGCAACTGAATTGCATGGTGACTTGAGTCAGGAGAAACGCAGCAAGGCCTTGGAACGCTTCAAAGCGAATAAGGTTCGAGTTCTAATGGCGACAGACGTAGCGGCTCGAGGGATCGACATCGCGCAACTCCCGAGTGTGGTGAATTACGATCTTCCAAGGTCAACAACTGATTATGCTCACCGTATCGGCCGAACGGGTAGAGCGGGTGAGTCTGGGGTCGCGGTGAGTTTTATAACCTCAGAAGATGAGGAACACTTCAAACTAATTGAGAAGCGGAATAAAGTGACGGTTGCTCGCGAGCTAATAGAAGGGTTTGAACCGGCACCTATTGAGCAATCGGATAAGCCTGTATCCAAATTACCTGTCAAAGGAAAGCGCCCAAGTAAGAAGGATAAGCTCCGAGCTGCCAAAGCAGCCAAGGAGAAGGCATTGGGTTTCCAGGAAAAAATGAGGCCGAAGAAGAAGGAGAGCGAGCCAGCGAGTCTTCCAGTAGAAGAGCCAACCATTGCTCCGGAAAAAGTGGAGGAAAGGAATGACGTTTCCGAAACAGATTCTCCACCCAGCCCTTGGGCGAATGCCCTTAAGAAGGTCAAGGAGGATTAAGAGCGTATTTGGTCTATCGTAACCTTAAGCGAATGTTTCATTAACAGTGCCTCCTGTCGTCGGCAGATGCTCAAGGTGCGAGCAGCAGGTGGGCTTTGCCCAACAGGGTTTTCTGGAGAGTAATTAAAAACTAGTTTTTGTCAGGGTCTCGTTACACGAGACACATCCGCCTTCATGCTATTATGGCGTGACTAGGGTGTGGCTTCGCCAAATAGATTTTATGCTGTTTTGATATGTGTGCAAGTGATGTGTAGTGATTTTATGGATTTTTAATTCCATTGCCTTGTGGACTTGTCGCTTGATGCGGGTGCGATTGTTTTTCCGTCCGGGGTGGCTGGGCGTGCATTCGCCGAGCCTGAATGTGCAGTCGGATCACAGTATTTTTCGTTCCCCGGTGGCGGCGGATTCGAAGGCTTTTTGGACGATATGGATGTCGCGTAATCCTTCTTCTCCGCGGACGAGGAGGGGGCCTTGGTTCATTATGGCGAGGGCGTCGTTGTCCATTTGTATGGTTTGTTGCATGCCTTTGATGGCGGGAAAGTTTTTGCCGTCGCTGGTTGTTCCGCGAACGCCTCCATAGGATTGCATGGGTTTGAGCTGGTACCAGCCGTCTTGGCAGGTGACTCGCAGTTGATTGACGCCTTTTACTACACTGGTGGCGCATTCGGCGATGAGACCTTCGGGAAATTCGAGAGTGAGGTGGGTTGTTTCGTCGACTTCTTTGAAAATGTCGGGGTGGGACTTCTCGTGTCGAGCGGTGACCGCAATAGGTTCTCTGCCTGTAATGAATCGTGTTCCATTTATTGGGTACACGCCCATGTCGTAGAGGGCTCCGCCGCCCATGGCCTTTTTCATTCTCCAGTGGTCTGGGGCGTTTCCGTTACCTGCGTAACCGGCTTGGGCGATGATGCGTTCGAATTTTCCATAGGGCATGCTGTTGCGATATCCCATGAATGTCCGCGTGTTGGGCTCGTGCTGCATGCGGTAGCCGATGGACAGCTTTACTTTGTTGTTGCGACAGACATCGATGATTTTCTGGCACTGTTTGGTAGTCATGGCCATTGGCTTTTCGCACCAGACGTGCTTGCCGGCATTGGCAGCGATTTCGCAATATTTTAGATGTAACGCGGTGGGGACTACGACGTAGACGATGTCTATGTCTGGGTTATTGGCGATTTCGTGGAGGGTCTCGTAGGAATAGATGTTGCGGTCTTTGATGCCGTAGCGGCGTTGCCAAGATGGAATTTTCGAAGGAATGCCGGTGACGATGCCGCGAAGCTCGCAATGGCGTGTGTCTTGTAGGGCGGGGGCGAGTAACCCTTGGCTGTAGTTGCCTAGGCCAACGAGCGCTACTCCGAGCTTTCGGGTGTTTGCTGACGTGTTGTTCGCGTAGGATTTTAGGGTGGGCAGGGTAAGGGCTCCTGCTGTTGCGAGGCTAATAAAGTTTCTGCGTGTTAGGCTCATTTTCCCTGTGTTTTGAGGTTCGAAGGGAATTTATGCGCGTTATTTGAGTTTGTCTAGGATGTTAGTGAACTCGTTTTTTCAGCGTGCCTTGCCTTTGGGATTGCGAAGTGGTATTAGTTTTCGGTTGCGTTTCCGGCTGAGTCGATCGTCCAGATGCGGTTTACATCATCGGTAAATACTAGGATTTGTTTGATGTTGGCGTTGGCGAGTTCTGTTTTCTGCTGTTCGCTGATTCCTTCTTCCAATGCGGGTTCGAAGAGGAACCATTCACCAAAATTGTGGTGTTCGGGTTTGTAGGTCTGGCTAAAGTATCCCGATAGGGTGATCGGGGTTGTGGTAAGTCCAGTGATGATTGTGCGATCCCATTGGAGAAGGGGAGCTGTGTATCCATTTACTGGGCCAGGGCCGTCAGGCCACCAGTATTTTATGTCAACCGAGATTTGTTTGTCGGAAGAGGTGAAGGCGTATTCTTTGGGAATTGCGTTGAAGGGGATTTCATCACTGGGGGTTAACTCTAAGTTAGCGTAGTCCTGTTGAGTGGTTCCGAAGGTTGCATTGCTCAGTTGATCAATCGCCAAAATATCGGTGTCGTATTGAGCGGTTAAGCGCCAGTCGAAGCCTTGGGCGGTCTTGATTGGGTTTTCGTTTGATGCAGGTAAATCGTTGAATTGACCTGAAAGTGATAGGGTCGCTTCTATATCATCGATTGGCTCGAACGACCACGAATTTACAGATATCGATGAGTTGGGAGAGTAGCCGTCCTTCAGTTCGTAGGCAGCTCCTTCCCACTGGCTTGGGTCTCCTTCGACCGTTACGACTTCTTGGTCGCTATTAGCGTGCTGCCAAGTAATAGTTTTCAACAGAGAAGTTGAAAGACCAGACTCGTTTAGTAGTTTGTTTTTGGCGGAAAATTTCCAGACGCTTTTGAGTCGGTGTAAGGCGAATACGTCGCCACCACCTTCACCTTGGTGAATCCGGTAAGCGTTGGAGGGGGTGCTATCTAAAATCCAGGGGAGTCCTTCTCCGCCAGAGTATTGTGGGATTTCTCGAATTTGCTTTACGATAAGAGTATCGTCGGGGGCTAGTTTTTTGTATTCGAAATCGAGTACGACTTCTTCTCTGTCGGGATAGAGTGATAAGAATTCATCGATTGCTTCGACTAATAAGTCGGAAAGTTGACTGTATTCCGATTCCCATTTCATGACATGGGTGTCGCCCAAGAGAAGAAGGTTGGAACGCTGGTTGACATAAAAATAGGTGCGATTTGTGAAAACTTGGGCGAGGACTATTTCGGGTATCATGCCTTCTTCAGGATTGGTGACCGAGTTGGCCCCAACTTGTGTAGTAAGGTAGATCTTGAGTTGTCGGTAGTTGTTGAAATTTGAATACTCGGCTCGCACGACTCCATTGGCGAGTTCGATCTCGTCTGGGAAACTGTGGTGAACGAGAAGTGCCATGCCCACCTTACTTTCGTCGACCCCGTAGCGGAGTCGCTCGAGGAAGGCATTGTCGTTGTAGAAGCTAGCGTAGACTTTGCGAATAGCTCGGAAAACGCCGCGTTCGTTGTCTTTGCTGGAGTCGCAGATAGATGGGCCAATGTCGTCGTCATCAAGATCGTCTAAAAGGCAACCGCTGTGGCTTTCGTATAGACCAGCTCCGACAAAGTACTGGCTGTCTTCTACGTTGGTTGAGCTGCGGAATCGGATTTTTTTCTCACTGTAAAATACTTCGAGGGCTTCAAGTACCATTGCTTCTTGGGTAACAGTGAATTGTGAATCGTCTTCGATCATATCCCGAATGGTATCGAGGTCATCGTAGAGTTGGGCGATATTGGTTACGGGCCAGGTGTATTTTTTTAAGAGGGTGTCGATTTGCGATTTAAGTGAAGTATCTCCGATGTTTTGTTCGAGGAACTCAAGCCATAGGTCGAAGGAGAAGGCGATCGCTTCGGGAGAGTTTTCAGGAATAGAACGGCGAAGATACCCAAAGTTGGCTGCCTTGCCTCCGAAGTATTTTATATCTGCTGGTACGAGTAAATCGACGGATTGAATGTATTCTCCTAATGTTTCGATGGCTTGGATCTCGAGTTCCGGGAGTGCTTTGCGGGCTAGGACTTCGTCACGTAGTTCGTTTGGTAAAGTGCTAGGGAACTCGCGTACCGAAATTGTTCCAGTGAGTGAACTGTATTGAGCTGAAATGGATAGGATGACTTCTTTGCCGACGAGAGCTAGGAATTGGTCTTGAAGGTCCTCCTCGCTGGCAAATCCGAAGGGGATGCCAGAGGCTTCGGCGAGAATGGCAACGTGACTGTTGGCTCCAGCTGCGGTGAGTGTGACGATGCCTTGAACGTAGGGAACCTCCGCGGGAAGATGGTCTGTTAAAAGAATATCGTTCGCGGTCAATGTGCCGTTTTCGTAGGCGTCCTCGATTTCATCCCCTGGAATGAATACGAGTTTTCCAACAGCCCAGCCGCTGTTGTATCCGGAGTTTCCGGTTTCCCATTTGCTAAAGGATGAAACGTTTATGCCGTTTAAAGCGAGCAATTGCTCTTGGTTTAAGGCTGATTCTGTTTGTTCGTAAGTGGGGGTGTAGAAACCTTGAGCGTTGCTTGTTTGGTTGATTGCTTGGTCTACCAAATTGTAAAGGAATAGAATGGTTTCTTGAGGTAGTGGGTCTTTAACGACGAACTGTATGCCGTACTCATTGAATTCTGGGGCGAAGATGACATTGCCTAATATGGCTTTGAGACCTTTGCCGTAGAGCGTTTGTAAGTTGAACTCCGAAGCGCTCAGACCGGAAAAAGGTTCTAGCCGATCAGCGGCGAAGTTGTAGTGGAATTCGTAGTCATTACTATTTTGAAAGTAGACTGTGTCCAGGTCGTCGAGGAGGATAATAAACTTGATGAGCGAGAGTGGCTCGTCGTCGAAAGAGAAATAGAAGTCAGTGCTCAGAGTTTTTCGAAATGGATCATCTGGGTAATCGATGGAGTTTTTCCAAGACGAGTGAGGTGTGACTTCTAACGGATCGGATTCGGTGACTTTGAAAAAATGTTGAGACTCGGAAGGACCGATATCAACCGCCTGATTCCAATCAGGCCCGAACTCGGCGAATATGGGCCACCATTCGTAGAGATTGTCCGATGAATCGATGCGGTAAATGTATTGGTTCTGGCCGTTGTCGACTTTGATTTCGGACGAATCATCTTCGATGGGCGACATTGATATATTGGCTGCCCACAGGGTGGGGGCGATTAGGAAGAGGAGAAGTGCCTTTTGGAAAACTCTGATCATCGACACGAGTGGGTTTAGCATTGTTTCTTCGATTGCCATGCTATGATACGTATAAATAGATTAGAAGTGTTTCAATCGATTCAAAAAGATCAAAATTTGTAACTGCTGTTGGTTATAGCTGGATTTGACAATCGAACAGCTGAGTAAGAGAGAACTTTCTTTGTGCTATACAGTATTTAAATGGATCATAGGATGCCTATTCTTAGGCCTCTTCGAAATGTAGATTTTCTGACTTTCCACATTCATTTTGGTCGAGAAAAGCCCTAAATTTCTTGACTGACTGCAATTGTATAATAATTATACGGGAATGGTGTTACCTTCTCACCCATTGAAAAACCCTTGTCTTGAAACCTTTTTAAAAGGATTTGCTGGCTATGAATGAAAATAAAGCGACCGTTCCTATTAGCGGTAGAGTTGCCGAGGAGGAATATCAATTTTTGATGAGTTATCCGATTTCTGGAAAAGTGACAGCGAGCGAAAAGTTACGTTATGTCGTCTCGTTTTTCCGTAGTTACCATGAAAGCTTGGATACGTATGAAAATTGTCTCGCTGAGTTGAATCGATTGTTAGAGCCCAGTCGTAAGCAGATAAAGAAGGCAGAAGTCGAGGTAGAGGTTTCATCGGAGATGGTTGATCGACTAATGCAGGTTCTTCCCGAAATAATGGCCTCTATTGTCACAGCCAAGATACCGAACGAAGGTGAAAAGCAATTGCCATCTCTTTTGGCCTTAGAGGAAAGAATGCTTAAAAGTTTAATCGGTATTGTGGAAAGCCTTCTTCGGTTTGGCCTTACGAGCCAATCACCTACTTATAACCCAACTTTATTAAAGGACCGTATGAATGGAGTTCGTGAACTCGTTGAATTAGGTTTTAAAAAATAGAATCTTATTAATTAGAAGGAATCAAAATGAAAGATAATATTGCTAGTCGTATTAGTAGAATAATCACAGGGACCGCGAATTCAATTGTATCGAAAATTGAAGGTTTGGCTCCTGAAGCCGTACTTGAGCAAGCGATAACAGAAGTTGATGATGCTCTAGATGAAGTTAAAGCTGAATTGGGCTCAATTACAGCTCAAAAACACCATGTGTCTAAAACGATGGCTAGGCTGAATAATGAACATTCTGAATTGGAAGAGCAAGTTATGACGGCGTACAGCCAAGGCCGTAAGGATTTGGTCGAGTCTGCTTTTGCGAGGCAAACTGATATTGAAGACCAGCTTCCCGCACTTGAGGATCAACTTTCTAGATACATAGTTCTTGAAAAAAATCACAACCAAGCGGTCACTGGTTTGATCGCGAAGCGAAACGAAATGGAGGATGAGCTTCAGGAATTCAGAGTTGATCGAATGGGCACATTGACTGATCAGGAGGCTACGAGTCAGCCTGGAGGAGTAGACGTGCATCTGCGAAAAGCCGAAAAGGCAGACAATGCATTTTCTCGTATTATACAAAGGACTACTGGAATCAATCGAAGCGCTTTGACGTCTAATAGTCGAGAGAGTGCGAAGCTCATAGAGTTAGCGAATTTGAGTCGCAGTGCAAAAATCGAGGCGAAATTGAAGGCACTCGAAGAACGTGTAGCTTCGGAGAATAGCGAATGATTGAAAATTTGTTAGCTCCAGAGAATTTTCTCTTTCTGATTTCCTTGGGGATGTTCTTGCTGATATTTTTAGTTCAGCTCGTTAGTTTGGTTTGTGGAATGGAACTCTTCGGTTTTATGGACAGTTTACTTCCCGATGTTAGCTTCGATATAGACTCTGACTTAAATATTGGTGATAGCACTGCTGGTTTCTTGGACAGCGTTATGTCCATGCTAAAGCTTGGGAGGGTTCCGTTTGTGTTCACGTTTATCCTTTTCTTGTTTTTATTCTCCTTAATCGGATTATACGGGCAGATGGCTTTGGTGGAATCTGGAGTTGGCCGCTTGCATTGGTTTGTCGCGTCTGGCACTTCATTTGTTATAACTTTGCCGTTTCTTCGGTTCGGTAATAGTGTATTGGAAAAAGTGCTACCTAAGGATGAGACGGCTGCAGTGTCGTCAGAAACATTTATCGGCCGGATGGCAACGATCGTTATTGGTGTCGTGACCAGTGAGCGGTCAGCTGAGGCAAAACTGGTTGGGCCAGAAGGAAAAACTCACTACATACAAGTTGTTGCTGATAATGAAGGGAAAACCTTTAAGCAAGGTGACAGCGTTTTGGTCGTCGGTCGTAGAGGCGACAGCTTATTTACTGTAATTGAAAATAAAAATCCACTCTTAGAAGAATAATAATATGACAGAACTTAGTACCTACTTAATGCCAGCAGTGCTTGCTGTATTTCTAATCTTAACGTTTCTCTTTATTCTTTCTCGCTTTTACCGAAGAGCGAGTAAGGAAGTTGCGTTTGTCCGAACGGGGATGGGTGGAGAGAAAGTTATTTTGGATGGAGGCGGGCTTAAGTGGCCGGTGTTTCACGAGATAATACTGGTCAATATGCGAACTCTACGTTTGCAGGTTGATAGAAAAAACGAAGAAGGACTTATTACCGCAGACCGTATGCGGGTAGACGTTACAGCGGAATTTTATCTGCGGGTTAAACCAGAGAAGGAGTCAATCGCAAAAGCAGCCCAAACTCTGGGTGAAAGAACTTTGGAACCAGAACGGCTGAAGGAACTGTTACAGGGTAAATTTGTTGATGCTCTACGCTCTGTTGCGGCTGGTTTGTCTATGGAGCAATTGCACGAACAGCGTGCGGAGTTTATCCAATCTGTCCAAATATCTTTGAGCGAAGATCTTTTGAAGAATGGTTTGGAGCTTGAGTCTGTTTCATTGACAGCACTTGACCAAACAGGAAGAGAGTATTTCAAGGAAGATAATGCGTTTGATGCTCAGGGTCTTGCTAAGCTAACGCTGATTACAGAATCAAAACGTGAAGAGAGAAATAGAATCGAGCAAGAAACTCGCATTAAAATTGAAAACCAGAATTTGGATGCAGAGAAGCAGAGCTTAGAAATTAGGCAATCTGAAGAGCTCGCTAAATTGGACCAGCAACGTGATGTTGAAATGGCTCGGGCTCAACAAGAAGCTCGGATTGCTACAGAAGATGCAATAAGAAAGCGCGAGGCGGAAGAATCTCGAATTACAGCGGACCAAGCAGTTAAGGAAGCGGATATTTTGTCAAAACAAGCGGTCGAAGAAAGAGATATTGAAGCGAAGAGACGTATTGAAGAAGCTGATATATCTCGAAAACGATCAGTAGATGTTAGTTCGCAAGAAGCAGCTATTATTGTCGCTAAAAAGTCGGAAGAGCAATCCCAAGCGGAGGCTGAAGCCGCGATAGCGCGAGCTAATTTTGTTCGTGAAGAGGAGCAAGTAGTAACAGTTCGAAAAACAGCGGTCGCTAATCGGGAAAAGGAAATCGAACTGATCAAGGCTCGCGAGGATGCGGAGAAGCAAGCGATTGATATCACGGTTGCTGCCGAGGCGGAAAAGCAAGCTGCTGAAGATAAAGCTGAAGCGGTCTTAACCGATGCAAAGGCGGGAGCGGAGAAAATACGTCTCATTGCTGAAGCGGATAGAGCTCGCCTTGAGGTTGAAGCGTTTGGTGAGCAGGCGATCAATGAGGCCAAGAACCTATTGAGCCAAGAGCTTGTTGATTTCGAGCTTCGTAAGATTATTGCTCAAGTCGCTCCTCAGATTATGGAGGCGAGTGTTAAGCCAATGGAAAAGATCGATAGCATCAAAATTCTTCAGGCAAATGGTTTCGGCGGAACTACTGGCGGTGGAGCTTCAAATTCGGTAAATGGATCGAGTTCAGCAGCGGGATTGCCGAATCAATTGGTGGACGCGGCCTTGGGCTATCGGATGAATCTCCCATTGGTTGACAAGATGTTAGAGGAGCTTGGGCTTGATCCGAAATCAGCAGAAGGACTAAGCGAGTTGTTAAAAGGAAAAACTGAAGTGATAACGGAGGCTTCGGAAGCTCTAGCGGATGAAGTTTCTGAAGATTAGTCCTATTTAAAAACCTGTTTATAGTGAATTTGCAAAGCCGGATGGAAACGTCCGGCTTTTGTTTTTGGTGTTTATGAACTGGCTTCAAGCAGCCCTAATAACCAGTGTAAACAGATGGTTCTTTGAGCGGATCTGGCATCAAGAGTTACTAATTTTACCTTTGTGAATCGCACGCTTAGTTCAAAGCTAGGTAGCGTTCCAAAATTCCTGCATTTATGGCCCTACCTCTATCGAAATATGTTTTTGCTGACTGCTTTTGTAGCGGCTTCGTTGTTTTAGAGTCGGTAATTCGTGGAATGGCAGGTGAGAGCGATGAATAGATCAAAAGATAGATACTGCCACGTAATCGCTGTCGGTGGACGTATCCCTGGGGCAATCGATGAGATTGAGGCTGCTCGAGCGGGGACCAAGGCTTTGATGATCGAGCATTATGGTTTCTTGAGCGGTAGGCTGAAGGCTCCCGAAGCTGGCCGGGTGATGATTTTTCGCACGGGCGAGCTAATCGAGCGCTTGAAGAGAACGGCGCAACTACCGGGTCATTTGTTTGACTCCACTGGCTTCACTTACGCGGTGGCTCCGTTTGATGTCGATGTTAGGCAATTACAGACGACTTTGAGAAATTAAGGTGGCTATTTGTATATTTTAAAATCGAAACTTTATAAATTGAATACGAAAGAATAAGTTATGTTAAAAACAGGAATTTGCTCCATATCGTTCGGGTCCTTGAGTCCCGAGGAACTTGTAAAACTAGTAAGCCAATCGGGATTAGATTCCATTGAATGGGCGAGCAATGTCCATGTCCCTTTTGGGGATGCAAAGTTTGCTGAGAGTATACGTAAGCTAACGGAAGATGCAGGGTTGAGTGTCTCGTCTTATGGATCGTACTACAAGGTGGTTGACGAAGAAGGAAAGCCTTTGCCATTTGAGCCGGTGATTGAGAGTGCATTGGCATTGGGGACGGATACTGTCCGAATCTGGGCAGGCCACCAACCATCGGACGGCTTGAGCGAAGCCGAGCGTGCTGTAATCGTGGAAAACTTGCGTATTGCATGTGAAGCGGCTCAGTCTAATGGGCTCAAGTTAGGTTTGGAGTTTCATGCAAACACGCTTTCGGACAGCAATGGAGCAACTATGGAGCTTTTGAAGGCGGTTGATCATCCTAGTTTGTATACCTATTGGCAGCCGATTTACTGGCTTACGGATCCTGCGTATCGCATGGATGGATTGCGTCAATTGGCTAGTAAGATATTGAACCTTCATGTGTTCCAGTGGGTTTTCCGCCCGGGTGCTGGGTCGTGGGGAGAGTCTACCGATCGTCGGCCATTGAAAGATGGAGAGAAAGAATGGCTTGAGTATCTTAAGGTGGACCTTGACGAGTCTTTTCAGCATTACGCCCTTATGGAATTCGTTAGAAATGATACTCAGGAACAGTTCTTGGAAGACGCCAAGACGCTGAAAAGCTGGGTTTCTTAAACCTTGGATTTTATGCAATCACGATCTATTATTGCTTTCTTTTCGCTCCTGTTTGTAGCCCTTTTTTCCGGTTATGCTGATGAGCCGTTGAATCAGAAATTATGGGAAGCGATTAAGCAAGGAGACGTGGAATCGGTTGCTCGCTTCGTCGAATCGGGCGCGGATGCGACAGCTGTTATCGAAAAAGGTAAAACGTCTACGACTTTGGCTGCAGAAGAAGGTAATTTGGAAGTTTTGAAGCTTCTTCTTGAGGACGAGGAGTCCTTGTCGCGTACGGATGCTTATGGGTTTGGTTTGTTGTCCTTGGCTTCAAAGAGGGGACACCTTGATTTAGTCAAATATCTGCTTGATCGGGGAATGGATATTGATGCCCCGAGTGGGTATCGATTCCAGACTCCTTTGATGGCTGCAGCTGAAGGCGGAAATTTGGAAGTGGTGAAATTTCTCGTCGAAAAAGGGGCTGATGTCGGATATGCGAATCAAACCGGACAGTCGGTCATCATGGGTGCGAAGGGTGGCGATTTGGTTCGTTATCTTGTGGAGCAGGGTGCAGAAATCAGTCGAAAGAACGAGCTCGGGTTTACAGCGACGACCTTTGCCGTGTTTAACGGTAACCAAGAGTCTCTTAAGGCTTTGCTAGAACTTGGGGCGGATCCGTACAGCGAGGCGAGACATGGAGAGCCAATTTTGTACGAAGCAATTCGTCAGGGATGGAATGATTTGAGTAAGATAATAATCGAGGCCGGCTTTTCACTCGAAAAAGAGACTTATGGGACGACTCCGTTTCAAGCTGCAGCGAAAGCGGGCCAGCTTGAACTCTTACGATACATGGTTAGCAAAGGTGTAAATCCTAAGGATCAGCCGCAAGCCATAATTCTTGCGGCGGTACAAGGTAGAACTGATACAGTGGAGTGGCTTTTGAATGAAGGAATTCCGGTTGATTATCAAGACGCGCGTTTTGGACAATCACCGCTGTATATTGCTGTTTCCAATCAGAAAATCGAGACTGTGAAACTTCTCTTGGAAAATGGAGCCAACGTTGAGCTTCAGGACAAGCGTGGTACGAGCCCATTGAGCAAAGCAGTTCAGATTAAAAATGCTGAGTTGGTTGCTTTGCTTGAAGAGTAAAAAGAAGGCCCTGATTTGGGCTGCATTTAACTTTTTGAAAAACAATTGAGCCCATCTCTAACTGAAATGGGCTCATTGTTTATAGTGTTATTTTAGGGAAAACGGTTTTTATATGCCTAGCTTCTTTTGAATGTCTTCAAGTGAGATGCCTTTGGTTTCTGGCATCATGACCAAGGCGAATAATAATTGAAGCACCATCATGCCGGCGAATATGACAAAAATCGGCCAGGGGTTCGCTTGGAATATGGCTATCACAACGGGACCTAGCAATGATATGATAGCGGCGAATACCCAGTGAGTGCCTGTTCCCCACGAGGTGCCTTTTGCTCGAACGTGGTTGGGGAAAATCTCAGCAATAAAAACCCAGATTATGGCTCCTTGGCCAACCGCGTGAGAAGCGATGAAGATCATTATTGATGCCAGCAATATTCCGGAGCTCAAGTCGGCGTAGAAAGAGAGTGCTATCATTAGTAGGCTCACAATGTATCCAATTGATCCTATTATAAGAAGCTGTCGGCGACCGGCTCGGTCGATTAAGTAGATACCAACGAAGGTGAAAACAAGATTGATGGCGCCGATGGCGATTGAGTTGAATAGAGAATCGCGTGATGCGAGTCCTGCTATTTCTAAGATTTCTGGAACGTAGTAGAGAACAAAGGTGATGCCTGACAGTTGGTTAAAGAATGCGACCAAAAAGGCTAGAATTGCAGGCTTCTTGTATTTGGAGAAGAAGCTTTCCGATTGTTGCGTGTTGGCTTCTGCAGCTTCAATCTCAGCTAGTTCTTTATCGACATCTTCGATACCCATTTTTTCGAGAACTTCTCTCGCTCCCTTTTCGTCCTGTTTGACGGTTATCAACCAACGTGGGCTTTTCGGTATGAAAAATACGGCAACAAAATATATAATTGCTGGAAGTCCTTCGATTCCGAGCATCCAGCGCCAATCGTTGTTTCCATCAAAGCCTTTCAGGAGATAGTTGGATATAAAGGCAATTAGGATACCGAATACGATATTGAATTGGTAAAGGGCTACCAGTTTACCGCGATTTTTGGGAATTGAGATTTCTGAAATGTACATCGGGCCAGCTACTGTTGAGGCTCCAACTCCAAACCCGCCGATGAAGCGGAAAAAGGAGAATGTGTAGGGATCTGGCGCCAGTCCGGAACCGACTGCTGATACAAAATATAGAATACCGATCCATATGAGTGTATTTTTCCTGCCAAGACGTTGGCTTGGGATGCTTCCGAGAAGAGAGCCAATCACGGTACCCCATAGAGCCATCGACATAATAAAGGTTCCGTGGAATAGGGGACTCGTCTGCCAGAGTTCTTTGATTGGCAGGTTGGCTCCTGATATGACTACTGTGTCGAATCCAAATAGGAAACCTGCTAAGGACGCGGTAAGAGCCCAGAGGAATTGATTGCTATTTTTCAAAATAGTTGGGGGTTGGGGTTTTAAAAAAAATGGCCCGTAGAGTAGTTCTACGGGCCAAGTTTATCTACGGTGATCTAAGATATTGGAATGAGAATGATTTGTTAAGGAAATAATTCGTTGTGGAGCAAATCTTGTGCGAGCGGCTTCACTGCTGTTGCAATTACATCGTCTTCGCTTGCGAATACGTTTTGCACGTTCAACTGGATTTTCCAATCGACCTTGTTGTCCATAACCTTTGTTTGATAGCTTACCCCAAAGTCGAAGTTTGTTTGAGCGTTGTCATAGAATGGATTGCTGATATCGCCAACGTATATCGGAGTGTCGCTGCCTTCGGCAAGGACTTCGATTGTTGGATAACTAATCGCCGCTTTGTCTTGCCAACGAGCCGCTCCACCCAGACCGTTTCCTGCGAAACGACCTTCTGTGAAGTTGTAGTAGGTAACAAAGTTAGCACGCCATTCGCGCAACTCTGGTTGTAGAACGAGTCAGAGCGAGGCGCTACGTTTGCTCGGGAAGCCTTTTACTTTGTGATGTTGGCTGTCATTGTCCAATTTTTGGTTGGGTTGAACACGATATTGAATATGCAACCACGCACGCAGCACAGCTTCGTGTGGTTGGAAGTTTTCGGCGAACCATCGCCCTTTGTCTGTAAATTCTGGAGGCATGTAATTTGAGGTAGTTTGAAAGAATTCCAGTGCTCCGACAACTTCAGGTGGTAAAGTGACTAAAGGAATTTTTAGAAAAATGAATTTCCCCCAAAATGGCTACTTAAATTGTTAAGTAAATTGGGCGCACAGGGTTCTTGTCTTAAGGTTGGATAGTGGAATTTTAAGGGGGGTGCCTTCATTGGAAGGACGAGCCCGTTACCCTCACTTTATTCAATATGAAAAATGTCTCTTTACCCCATGCCTGGGGTGCGACTCGTGCCAAGTGTGTCGCCTTGACGACTCTATTCGCTTTGTTTGCAACGGTATGCTCAGGCCTAGAGTTTTATGTGCCTCCAGATGGATACGACACTAACAGTGGGACCGAGGGGTCGCCGTTTTTAACGATGTCCAAGGCGCGGGATGCGGTGAGGGAAGCCTTGCCCGATGCGAGTGAAGGGATTGATGTTTGGTTCTCGGAAGGAACCTACTATTTTCCGGAGGCTGTCGAATTTGGGCCTGATGACTCTGGTTCGGAATCGGTACCTGTAAGGTACATGGGGATGAACGGCGAGACGGTTGATTTCAGTGGAGCTAGATCGTTTGAAAATCTTGTCTGGAGCGTCCACTCAGGCGAGATAATGAAGGCAAGCATCGGCACAGGCATAACCTGCGATGTAATGTTTGCGAACGGTACGCAGCAGGTCATGGCACGGTATCCAAATTTCGATCCTGATGCGGTCGTTTTAAATGGGACTGCCTCAGATGCTGCGAGTCGAGACAAAGCTGAGGGTTGGGCGGATCCTTCGACAGGATTTGTACGTGGCCTACATAGTAAGCGATGGGGAGGGAACTCTTACCGAATTACCGGAAAAAACGCATTCAATAATTTATCAATGGAATGGGTTGGCGATAACAATCGAGGAAGTGGTTTGCATGCTGAGTTTAAGATGGTGGAAAACATTTTCGAGGAACTCGATGCTCCCGGTGAGTGGTTTTACGATGAAGGTGAAGGAGCTCTTTATTTTTATCCACCAGAGGGGGTGGACCTAGCTTCTGTCGAAATCGAATTGGCAACTACAGAAGAGCTTATCCGAATTGTGGGTACTTCTGATGAGAAGGTTGGGAACCTGACTTTTGACAATCTCACGTTTTCTAAAACGCACCGTACTCTTTTTACGAGTACATATGAAGGTCTGAATCGTAGCGACTGGAAGGTCGCAAGGAAAGGGACAGTTTACATCCAGGATGCGGATAGCCTTACAATCTCAAATTCTATATTCGATCATGTGTGTGTGGGGGGGCAATGCGATCTTTCTTAGTGGCTACAATCGCGATCATTTAATAACCCAGAATGAGTTTCTTGAGAATGGAGCGACTTGTGTGAATGTTTGTGGAAGTAAAGAGGCGTTACACAACGTAAACGAGTGGGAAGACTATGTTACAGAGATTAGCCAGATCGTAGACATTGAAGGGCCGAAGACTGAGGATTATGCCAAGGACATTACGATCAGTTACAACCATATGCAAAATATGGGTCGTTACGAAAAGCAAACTGAGGGAGTGAATCTGTTTTTGACTGAGAGCATCTTAGTTGCTCACAATACGATTCATGGGAGTCCTCGCTCGGGGCTTAATGTTTGTGATGGAGCATGGGGAGGCCATGTCTTCGAATTCAATGATGTGTTCGATTGCGTGAAGGAGACAGAAGATCATGGTCCGTGGAATGCTTGGGGACGCGATCGTTTTTATTCGATCGGCGGTTACAATCACAGTGGAAGCGATGGAGCGATTAAGCGTCCTTATGCTTTTCATGAAGCGTGGAAGACCACTAATATTCGCAACAATCGTTTCCATTATAGCGAGGAAAGAGAATTTGGAATCGATCTCGATGATGGGGCAAGTAACTACGAAATCTACAATAACTTAATATTGAATACATCTGTAAAGCTTCGCGAAGGCTTTAATCGTAAGGTTTATAATAATATTATGGTGAATCGCGGGCCTGATTTTCATGTGTGGTATTCGGATTATCGTGACGAAGTGACTAGTGATATTATCGTGGGAAATACGGCTTATAGCCCGATAGGAGTGGGTAGCGGAGCTGCTAGTACTAACAGTGCAGTCATTGACAATAATCTGTTTTTCAATTCTGGAAACGATGTAAATGTGGTGACGGATAATTGGCCGAATGTTGACCTTAACTCAGTGACGGCGAATCCGCGTTTTGTTGATCCAGAAAACTTGGACTACACGGTCGCCGAAGGTTCTCCAGCTCTTGCACTGGGGTTTGTGGATTTCCCGATGGATCAGTTTGGCAAGCCAGGAGCTCCTGAGCCGGAAGCTGTTGAGTTTATTGATGAGCCCCCTGCAGGATCTGATGGGGATCCTTTCCTTGGTGGAAGCATTGCGAGTATTTATAGTGTCGCGGTTCAATCATCGCTAGGTGCCGCCGATATGAACGGAGTCCATTTTGAATTGCTCCCAGAGGCTAGCGTGGCAGCGACTCAAGGGTTTCATGTGAGAGATGCTATTCTTGAGGTTAATGGAGTTCGTTTAACAACGAAAGATAGCTTCTATGAAAGCTACAACAAGATAATGCCGGGCGATGAAATCGATGCAATTATTTTGCGGGATCAAGAAGAGCACCCATTTTCGTTTTTCAAGCCGATTGAGCAGGGTGACTTGAACGACACCGCAGGAGTTGTTTACACAGGCGCTTGGACTAAGGAAATCGCGGAAACTTCTATTGGGGGCGATCTCCATGTTACGAATACGCTAGGGGATTCGTTTGAGGTAGAATTCTATGGAACAGGAATTACGCTTAAGGCATTTACAAGTAGTGAGAGTGGGCAAGTTGACATTTATATCGATGACGTATTTGGATCTACTGTGAGCCTCTTCAGTAATACGGAGGAGATTCGACAAGTGGTTTATTCCATAGATGAATTGGCTCCCCCAGGATTCCATACTCTTCGCTTAGTTAACAAAGAGGCGAAGTCGGTTGCGTTTGATGCCTATAGTGTAGAGTATTTACCATTGTATGACGGAGAACTCAACGTTGAAACCAGCGGTTCTTCTACCGCGCCTGTCGTGAGTAGCACAGACCTCGCTCAATTGTATTATTTAAGCAGTTCCGCAACAGGAGATGATGAGGTTGCCGAACAACATGCCGAGTTGTTTAATGGGCAGGTTGGGACTTCAGGAGACAATGCCGGAGAGCTGGGAGTCGTCCGTATCGATTCTGATAATACATTTACGATCAATTTCGATATTTCAGAGAACTACCGTGGTTATGATATTATGGGTATAAATTCCTACTTCGGGTGGAATACTGGGGCGGGCGGGCGTTCCAATCAAGGCTATGCTATTCGGTTTCAACTAGTTGACAATACAATCTTTACTATTCCCGGAGAGCATTGGAACCCTAATTCTCCTACATTCTATTGGACAATAGTTTCATTTACGGCGACTACAGAAGGTGAGCCGATTATTGGCGGAGTGAAATCAATTACATTCGATATCACCCATAATGCGATTCCTGGGAGTATTGTTATTGGACGAGAGTTTGATATTATTGGTACTCCAACGGATCTCCCAAAAGGGTTTGAAGGATGGATAGAGGGATACGACTTGGACGATAAGAGCGAAATGGGTGATCCTGATAACGACGGGATGAGTCGTCTGCTTGAATACGTTCTTGGCGGAGATCCGGTAGTATCGGACCCTGGAATATCTCCTTACGTAGAAGTCGATGAATCTGAGGGAGAGTATGTATTTCGGTTCGCTCGTAGAATAGGCACAGAAAATTACACGACTCAAATATTTGAATACGGATCCGATCTAATCGGATGGACACAGGTAAATATTACTGCGCCGAGTGGTCCTGAAGTGACTCTGGGCGATGAGACAGCTGGTTTGCAATCAGTATGGGTGACGGTAGAGAAAACGTCAGAGTTGGACTCAAATGTATACGGTCGCTTACGAGTAGAGTAGTCGAAATCGTTATGAATCAATGCTTGTACTTTGTAAGTAGTTCGCAAAGCATTTTTGAAGCGTAACAGATACTCTAAGATAATTATTTAAATAGTATGACATCAAAGCAGACGATTAGATGGGGCGTCCTCGGTTGTGGGGGAATTGCCAAAAAATTTATTGCTAGTTCGAAAGTCGTTGAGACCGCCGAAGTAGTAGCCGTGGCATCCGCCAGTGGAAATAAGGCTCAAGCCTTTGCTGATGAGCAAGGTGTTGGAATAGGGTATAGCGGCTATGATGCTTTGCTAGAAGACCCTTCCGTCGATGCGGTTTATGTAGCAAATACGCATAATTTTCACCACGATACAGTGCTTAAAGCGTTGAAAGCAGATAAAGCGGTTCTTTGTGAAAAGCCTATGGCGATCAATGCCAAGCAGACGAAGGAGATGATCGACCTAGCGCGGGAGCGTAACCTCTTTTTGATGGAGGCTATGTGGACGCGTTATCTCCCCTCGGTAGTCCAAATGAGGAAATGGATCGAGGAAGGACGAATCGGGAAGCCACGACGCGTGTACGCAAACTTTGGATTACGCATGAGCTTTCCGCCAGAGAGTCGAATGGTGAATCCAGATCTTGCTGGTGGGGCATTGCTGGATTTGGGGATTTACCCCCTTTCTCTTGCAAGTATGATAGCGAGTGGTGCGGTTCCGAAGAAAGTCTTCTCAATTGTTGGTAAGGGCGAGACAGGAGTCGATGTGGACGATTTGATAATGTTGTCCTACGAGGATGGACTTGGAGCGCAGCTTTCCTGCGGGCTCGAGGTTCCTGTGCGATGCTACGCAGAAGTCGTAGGTGAGAAGGGTACAATTACTCTGCCACATTTATTCATAGGAGCAAATTCTGTGACTTTGAAGACGGATGAGGAAGAGCAGACATTTAATTACGATTTCCCAGAAATTGAAGGTTTTCGATTTGAAGTAGAAGAAGCCTGTAAGTGTCTTTTGAATGGAGAGAAAGAGAGTTCGATTATGCCACTTGATGAGACGCTAGTACTCGCTCAGACGATGGATTTGATTCGAGCGGATTGTGGATTGAAATATCCAGGGGAATAGATCCGTAATTAAGCTTAAGAAATTCTTTTTAAGGGTACGCTATTCTGATGCAGCGTACCCCGTTTTTGCGGACTCGGCGAGATCAACTCACCAGGTAAAGTAAAATGCTGTTTGTTCGATACCACACGTAATGCAGTTTGCAGGGAGTGTAAGAAAATTAGCTGTGATTATACAGCAGTTGAGCTTACATTCTTGGGAGACCTTCCGTGCGAAGATTGATCAAGTTTTCTTATTATCATACCTTGCACCCTGATTCGAGAGCCTACCGATTTACTTAATGTGATCTTTTGTGTGTCTGAATAATGGGTACGTAATACTCTAAACTTATACCTTATATGAAACATAATGAATATTGTCGTTCGCTCAAGCGGGCATTGGCAATTTCAGCATCGCTTCTTGTTCCAAGCATAGTTGGAGCAGCTACCTTAAATTGGGATAGCGGCGGCGGAGCTGATAACAAGTGGGAGACCTCTTTAAACTGGGATACAGATACTGTTCCTGTGGCTGGCGACACGGCTATCGTCAATGACGGTGGGACTATCGTGTTTGATTCGACAAGTGGAACTCACTCAATAAATCGCCTCTTTTTAGCGAATTCCAATGGCAGTTCTGCTCAATTAGATATTTCTGGAGGAGCGTTAACGATGTCTCAGTCCGGTAGCAACATTGTTACAGATATTGGCCCTCAAGGATCCGCCGTGGTAAACCTGACTGATGGAACGCTAAACGTAGGGCATCGTGTTCGAATTGGTGGTGGATCCAGCGGCAGCGGGACTGTTAATATCGAAGGGGGTCTTTTCAGTATTAACCGTGCAGGCAATTCATCTATCGATACAAGCGCGGGCACGGTTTCTCTTGATCTTGGAGCTGGGGGCACAGGTTTGTTTAATCTCAAAGGGGGTGCATTTAGAACCCGTGTTGGAGTTGCAATTGGTAGTACCGGAATTTTCAATGTTCAGGGTACCGGAGCGACCTCGATAGGGATCGGATCTCAAAACAGTGGCGATGGCTTTTGGCTTCAATCCGCTGGGGGTGTGCTCAAGGCCTCGATCGATACGACTGCTACTGGTGTAACGCCGGTTTTTATCGATGACGTTGGAGATGATGGAGCAGGGACTCAGGGTAATGTGGTTTTTGCAGATGGAGCTCTGCTCAGCGTAGACTTCATAACTACGGAAAACCCAGGGACTTTTGTGGTCATGGAATGGGAAGGTACTGTTACCAACAACGGCTTGGCATTTGCTCCTGAAGTTGATACGAGTATTTGGAGTTTTAGTATCGACGAAATCAATAGACAGTTGACGGTTACTGCGGTTGAAGGTTCTGGTGAAATTACAGAATTATTCTGGACAAATACTTTAAGCGATAACGATTTTTCTAATACGGGTAATTGGAGTCCAAGTGAGGCACTTGCTGACTTGAGTTTGATCGTAGATCTCTCAGGAGCGGATAAGGCTGTTTTGAGCAGTGGAACTGTTGGCAATTTGAATGCTCTTCGTGTTGGCTTCAAGAACAGCGATGGCGAGTTCGAGCAAACTGGAGGCGACCTAACTGCGACGAAGGATTCTTCTGTTCCGAGTCGTATCGGGCAGGCTGGTTTCACTGGTACATGGACTATGAGCGGCGGTAATGCGACGATCAATTCGGTCCAACTCGGTCTTGGCGCGGGTACGGGGAATCTAAATCTAGCAGGAGGTTCAATGGTTGTTTCTCGTGGCGTGGACGATTATAGTATCCTGGTTGACAATGGCGGATCGGGTAACCTCGAAATGTCCGGTGGCAGCTTGTTGACGCGAGTTGGCGTTAAAGTCGGCGATCAAGGAACATTTGTTCTTTCAGGAAGCGGTTCGACTATTGGCATTGGAAGCCAAGGATCCGGTGATGGTCGTTGGTACCAAGAATCGGGAGGAACGCTAAGCATTCTTATAGACGATACTGCGAACGGTGTATCCACAATTCTTGTAGATGAAACTGATGGTACGCCTGATAGTTCTTGGGATGGAGATGTTGTTTTCGAGGACGATGCATTACTCGACGTCGGCTTCTTAGGGACAGAAAACTATGGCACCTTCATTGTCATGGAATGGGAAGGATCATTGACAGACAACGGACTGAAATTTGCTCCTGGTGTAGACCTTAGTACTTGGACGTTTGAAGTCGATGAGGTGAACAAGCGTTTGAGTGTTACGGCTATCGATAAGGACGCCAACCGTACCGCTGTTACTGTCACAAGTATGGAAGAACTTCAACAATACGTGAACGTCAATAACCATGACATCACGATGGCCCCAGGGACTTATTGGCTGACGGGTCCGGAGCTTCGTCCAGCGCCTTTCAATGGATATGCGAAATTCTTGAACATTGTAGGTATCAATAATACCTATAATTTTGCAGGCGTTACTTTAAAAGTGGATACAAGAGAGCTTGCAGGATATGGAAATGGCGCGGGATCAGTTAATTCTCTCTTTATTGGCGGGTTCGGAAATGTTATTGATGGACTCACTTTGACCATGGAGCATGTTGAGTACAACGGCGTTGATGAGTGGGGTTACCAAAGAGAATATGCTTCGGCAGCTGGAGGACAAGTTGTTCGCTGTGAAGGCTCGAACTCGATAATCAGAAATTGTGTTATCACTACTGGTGGGTCTTATCCTTATGGATTTGGCGATGCCTTTGGAAAGGGAGCTCGCCCAAGTAATGGGAGTGGAGAAACCAATGCTGCTTGGATTCCTCACGATAAGCAAAGTGGTTTCCTAATCACAGGTGGAGCATCTAACGTGACAGTTGAAAATGTAGAGTTGAACATGCGTAGTTTTGGGCATGCGTTCTTTATGCAACAAGGAGCAAGCAATGTAGTGTTCCGCAATTGTCAGGTTTTGGGCGATACGCTTGCGGATAGTGACGATGTGATTGCTCATCCAGTCTACCAAGAGTGGGGCTTTGCTACTTATAAGGAGCCGCTTCCTGCTGACATTCGTATTTCCAAGCACGAGGGTGGGTTCCGTATATACGGCAATTCCGGTTTCGCGTCGAACGGTTTTCCAGAATTCGTAGAGAATGTGACAATTGAGAATTGTGTTGTTGAGCGTATGCGCGTTGCCGTTGCCGCTTCAGTAGGAACAGGAACTCTTACAGTTACAGATACGGAAGCATATGGTTGTGAGCTTGGCTTCTCTCCCTTCTCGGATGGATCTCCAAGCATTTTCACAAATTGTAAGGGCGATGCGTTGAATGGTCCTTTGGTCTATTTCCAATACTCGGGCGATAACGTGGTAATGGATGTAGAGCTAACGGGAGACGCTCCTGGTCATGGCGTTTGGCCAGTCGCTCTTATCGGCGGTGACAATAACCATATTACCATTACAGACTCTTCAGCTCCTGGAGTGTACTCAAAAGAAGCTTATATCAATACGTCTCAAAAATGGCGCGAGTGGCGCCATAGACCGTCTGCTGCGATTGATGAATTGAGTACTGGAAACTATGGTGATTATACGACGAATTCGACTATACTCAATTACACGAATCAAATTCTTGTATTTGGAGAAAATGCTTCGGATAACATAAATTGCGTTTCTAACGGAGGTGTCATCAATAAGGGGAGTAACAACCAATACGTTGGTACGACTCTTGTTCCAGAGGAGATTATCGTTCAAGACACTTGGAGTTCTCCAGGAAATCCACTTGATGTGCCTTGGGCTCAATTCGATTCCAGTGGAAATCAAATCCTCCCAACTGTTCCTTACACCGTGTTCTCTGGGACACTCTTAGCTGACGAGGCAAATGCCATGGGTGGAGCCTCTTCTGAGGATGGAGGAACAATCGTTAGTAGTGGCGCTACTTTGGAAATTGCATCTGGTGTTGCTTTCCAAGGCGAGAATGTAACGATCGCTGGTTCTGGTACATCTGGACAGGGAGCTGTCTATACAGAAGGAGCCTCAGGTACTGGCACACGTTTGGGCTCAAGCTCAGGTGTGATTACACTGGATGGAGACGCAACTATCGGTGTTGGCGTTGCTGGTAACCAATTCCTTATTGGTCGTATCGACGGAGTCGGTTCATTAACGAAGACGGGCCCTGGCTTGCTTTCGATGCAAGGTAGCAGTAATCTTTTTGATGGCTCGCTTACCGTAGCGGAAGGTACTGTCAAAGCTCGACCCTCTAAGGCAGTTAACGATCTTACCGTAGAAGTAGGAGCTGTTTTCGAGCAGATCGGCTCAGGAGCAATTAATCAGGATGAAACGAAAACATCCGTAATTGATGGGCGCCTTGACTTGAATGCTCGTGGCGTTGGAGATGGTAATGACCTCAGTGCAAACATTGGCGTTCTTCTAGGAAACGGCTTGATCGCTTCTACGAGTACAGGATCTATGCAAACACTCAATGTTGGCGGAACCGTTGCGGATAGTAGCTTTGATGGCGTTATCGAAGGAAGTGTAGGACTTGTTAAGAATGGCGTTGGTACGACGCTTAGTCTTGGTGGAGTTAATACATATTCAGGTCCGACTACTGTAAATGCGGGTAAACTCGCTATTAACGGTAGCACCGATTCTAGCAGTATCGTGACCGTCAATACAGGAGCTGCTCTTGGCGGTTCAGGAACTGTAGGCGGTGCTGTGGTAGCCAACGAAGGAGCCATCCTCTCCGCTGGAAACAGCGTGGGTGAGTTGATCTTGGCTAGCCTTAGCTTGTCGGGCGGAACTTCCATCGAAGTCGAAATTGACGATGCTACCGGAACAGCTGGAACGACTGGCTGGGACTTGATCACAGTGGCTGGAGCGGTTAGCTTTGGCGGTGGAACATCCCCGATCCAAATCAATGTAAGCGGTCTAGCAGCGAACTTTGATGGGACCTCCGATGTTTCTTGGGTTATCTTGCAAGCTGGTAGTGGCATCTCCTCGTTGTCTACTGCAGGGGTTGCGGTGAACGCTTCCAGCATTCCTGCGACAGGGAATGGTATTATGAGTATTGAATACTCGGATACTGCGATAACGCTTGTTTACGAAGTAGATTCGGATAGTGATGGTATTGTCGATAATGCCGATGCGTTCCCGAACGACCCGACTGAGTCAGTCGATAGTGACAGCGATGGCGTGGGAGACAATAGTGATGCGTTCCCGAATGATCCAAGCGAAAGCGCTGACAGCGATAATGACGGTGTAGGTGACAACGCTGACGAATTCCCGAATGACCCAACAGAGTCGACAGACGCAGATGGAGACGGTACGGGTGACAACGCCGATCTAGACGATGACAACGATGGTACTCCAGATGAAAGCGACGCCTTCCCATTGGACCCATCTGAAGACAGTGATAATGATGGCGACGGTGTGGGCGACAATGCTGATACTGATGATGACAATGACGGAATTGAAGATACTGCGGACAATTGTCCGACAGCAGAAAATGCGGATCAAGCGGACGTTAACTTAGATGGCTACGGCGACGTTTGTGTGGATACTGGATCCAGTATCTCGCACCTCGCGACAATCGGATACAACCCGTACATTGGCGCTGGTTCGGTGATTGAAAAGTATGTCTTGATTCGCGATAACGCCGTTATTGGTGAAAACGTAATGATCAGAAACAATGCGACCTTGGGTCACAACTTTACTGCTGGAAACGGTAGCGAAGTTGGTAAGTTCAGCTGGATTGGTGACGACGTTTATCTAGGTGAAGCTGTTGACATCAACTACTTTGTTATCATCAAGGCTGGCTCCGTTTTCGAAGATGGATCTGAGCTTGGTAAGTTTAGTAAGTTGGGTGAACGTGCATCTATCGGAGCATTATCTACAGTTGAGTACTTCACGAATGCTGGAGATGACTTTTCTGTTGGTGAGGAGTCCCTGTTGGCGAAGTTCGGCAATTACGGAAATAGCGTCTCGATTGGGGACCGCGTCGATGCGAATTATTTCCTTAAGGTTGGAAACGACGTTAGCATAGGAGACGACGTGGTGATCGATAAGTTCGTTAAGATTGGAAATGGAACGACTATCGGAAACAATGTGACTATAGGTAAGTTTGTCCGTATCGGAAACAACGTTACAATAGTCGATGGAGCTGTTGTTGGTTCCTGGGCGAATATTCCAGATGGTTCGGTAGTCGAATAGATTGTCGCTAAATAATTATAAACAAGGGCTCCTCCATTTCGGAGGAGCTCTTTTTTGTAAATGGATGATCTATTTAGAGGCTGCTTACCATTGTAAGCGGTCTAGGCTTTTGCAGGAACCGTATTATTGGGTCTAGATTGAAAGGGTCACTTATTCTTAGTCGGATAACCTTCTTATTCCTTTGCCCCTGTTGTTTTAGAGGCCTCAGACAGTCTTATTTGGAGATTGTTATGGGGGTTCTTTTTCACCGAGAGGAACCGGAAAATTTGACGATTCGATTGTGCTTTTGACATCGAATCAGTTTGTATATTGGGACGGGAGTTCATGGACACAGTTCATGAACTCCTACGACTCGAGCTGCGATAAGGATAACCGAAGACGTTCTCTAGGTTTTGTTTATGCCGATTTTGTAGAAGCAGTTGTCAATTGCTCTGTTATGATAGGGCTCGAATGAAAGTGAAGTTGTTCTATTGGTCATAAGAAAACTTCAATGTGCAATGATGATTTATCCATAATATGGATACTGATTTTTATTTCGAATTCTTCGAAAAGCCTATTGGAGAGTTCCTCCAATGTTGTCTTTGAGCGCTGCGGGACCCGTTCAGGTATCTTGTTCTCGCTTCCAACTAGTTTGGTAGTAGTTATCCTTTTTCGTTTGAAATTGCTTCCAGGTCAGCTTGGCGCATTAGTAAGTGCGTGGCAATTTCGGCAGAACTGAGCCTCTTTCCACGCAGCTCTTTAGATTCATGCTCACTGTCTTTCATGGATCCGGTACCGTAAGAGCCTTCTAGGAAATAATGCATAACAAAATGCGACTCATTTAAAGCAAAGTGCTCCAGTGCCGACCATTCGCAAAAAACTCCTCGATGCTGACTCCTATTTGTCAGATATAGAAGTTATATCGGCTGAGGGGCGTACTGGAATGTGGCCTAGTGCTGCATTGCGATATTGGGATTGCTGGTAGAACTTAGCTTTATCAGTGAGTTCACTTTACTAATTTTTGTTGCGAGATTGGTGGAAGGCGGTTTTGAGAAGTTAGATGAGCGAGTTCGAGGTACAGGTGGTCGATGTGGTTTTGCCTTTGGAGTATTCCGATGACAAGGCACGTTGGAAGGCTAAGGCCGCAAAGCAGCTAAGAGTGCCGGTGGCTCGGATTGGCGAGGTGCGTTTGGTGAAGCATTCCATTGATGCTCGTCGCAAGGACATTTTGGTTCAGCTTCGCTTGCAAGTGGCCTTGGATGGATTCTTGCCTCCGGAAAAGGAATATAAGCCAGACTATTCCGTGGTGCCAGCGGAAGGTAAGCGGGTGATTATTGTGGGTTCCGGGCCTGCTGGAATGTTTGCCGCGTTGCGATGCATTGAACTGGGGCATAAGCCGATTGTATTGGAGCGGGGGAAGGATGCGAGTGCTCGGCGCTTCGATTTGGCTCCGATTTTGCGTAAGGGGCAGGTGATCGAGGATTCAAATTATTGCTTTGGCGAAGGGGGAGCGGGAACGTTTTCCGATGGGAAATTGTATACTCGGGCGACGAAACGTGGACCTGTGCGCGATGTCTATGAGACCTTTGTGTGTCATGGGGCTCCGAGGGAGATTTTGACGGATGCACACCCGCATATCGGATCGAATCTCTTGCCAAATGTGGTGAAAGCGATGCGGGCATCAGTTATTGAAGCAGGCGGCGAAGTGCATTTTGAAACGAAGGTGAATCGTTTATTGCGGAGTTCAGATGGAGATACGCTTTTGGGAGTTGGCACGGTATCGGGCGAGGAGTTTTTGGGAGATTCAGTTATTTTGGCCACAGGTCACAGTGCTCGGGATATTTATCGAATGCTGAATGAAGAAGGGGTTCTTTTGGAGCAAAAGCCGTTTGCCGTGGGGGTACGGATCGAGCATCCGCAGCCCTTAATTGATAGCATTCAGTACAGCTATGAGCGTGGGTCAGAACGTCATGCTATGTTGCCAGCCGCCAGTTACCGCTTGGCGACAAAAATCGAGGATCGAGGGGTTCACTCGTTTTGCATGTGTCCGGGTGGGTTTATTGTACCTGCGGCTACTGAGAATGACGAAGTCGTAGTCAATGGAATGTCTCTTGCTCGAAGAGACTCTCCTTTTGCGAATAGCGGCTTAGTTGTTACCGTGGAGCCGGAGGATACCGTCGATTTTCATGCGGAGCATGGGGTGCTTGCGGGAATTGCGTTTCAAAAAAACTTAGAGGTTTTGGCATCCGAGCAAGGCGGTGGATTGCAAAAAGCTCCTGGGCAGAGAGTTGAAGATTTTCTAAAGAATACGGTTTCGAACTCCTTGCCTGATACCAGTTACTTCCCAGGAATTACCAGTGCCCCTTTACATGAGTTGCTTCCTGGCTTTATTGTATCCAGAATGCAAAGAGGCTTGAAGAAATTTGGCAAATCGATGCGCGGCTATGTTACGAATGAAGCCAACTTGATTGGCTTTGAAACACGAACGAGTTCTCCGGTGCGCGTTCCGCGAGACGAAGATTCTTTACAGCATCCAGAATTGAGTCGGTTGTTCCCATGTGGCGAAGGGGCTGGGTACGCGGGGGGCATTGTTTCTGCCGCGATTGATGGCAGAAGGTGCGCGGAGAAAGCCTGCGAGTCAGTACGGGAGTGATCCTTCTCGATTATGGTTGTCTAAACGGCGCGAATTGAAAAAACTTTCTACACACGATTCGAGCATGGGATTGAAACAACGTAGCATCAATGAGTTGGAAAATATTGTCCGTAATTTATTAGGAGGCGATGGATCCGATGGTGGAGACGAAACAATCACAGTCACGAAGACTAGCTTAAAAGCGGCTTTATCGGCAGCTTACGAAGCGGGGCAAACGCGCAAGCATTTAGCAGTCTTGGACCCAAAGCTCGATTCTTCTTTGCTATTTTGGCAGTTGATGGAGTGGCTACCTGATTATGTGTATTTCAAGGATCTTCAGGGGCGGTTTATTTGTATCAACTCGGCCATGGCCCGTTTTTTTAATATTAATTCTCCAGAGGAGGCGGTAGGGAAGTCTGATTTTGATTTCTTTACTAAAGAGTCAGCCACTGAGAAATTCGAAGCGGAACAGGAGATAATTCGATCAGGAGCGGGTTGGAGTTTTCGAGAAGAGAGTGATCTAAAGGTGAGTGGGGCTGAAAAGTGGGTATTGTCTACGAAATTGCCTCTTCATGATGCGGATGGGAATGTGTGTGGCGTATTTGGTATTTCTCATGACATTACTGCGAAAAAATTTGCAGAAGAAAATCTGGAAAGACAGCGTCATCTTTTGGATACGATTGTACAAATATTGCCTTGCCGTATTTTTGTTCGGGATACGGAAGGAAAATTTTTGCTAATAAACGAAGAATACCGCCGCACATTCGGTTTAATATCTCGAGAGCACGCTGTAGGGCATCGGTTAGATGAATTTAGCCAGAACGATCGTGTACGGCGTATTCGAAATGAGGATCTTCAAGTGATTCATTCTGGCAAGGCGATTAGTAATCATATTGATTTTGACCAAAGTGTATTGGGTGAAAAAAGTTGGGTTATGACAAGCAAGGTTCCTCTGATTTCGCCTGATGGTGAGGTGGAAGGAGTCGTTGGTATGACTCTGGATGTTACTGAACAAAAGGAGGCTGAGAATGAGGCCCGTGCAGCTCAAGCGGCTTTAAAAGTAGAGAATGAACGCTTTGAGAAAGAGCTTTTGGTTGCAAGGCAACTACAAGAGCGTCTCATGGCGATGGGATTTGGAGATGATTTATTGCTGAGCCGTAAAGGTGAAAATTGGGATTTTGAAGCAAGTTATTTGTATAAACCCAGTCATCACTTAGCGGGTGATTTTTTCTATCTAGTACCGATATCGAAAGAACGTATTGGAATATTGGTGTGTGATGTGATGGGCCATGGAGTTAAAGCGGCTCTTGTAACGATGTTATTGCGTGGCCTGATGCTAGAAGATCCTGAATTGTTGACGCGTCCTGAGCATTTGTTGAAGCACCTCAACGATAATTTAGTTCAGTTAGCGGAGAATGACGAGTTTCCTCGATTTGTAACTGCTGTGTATTCGGTGATAAATCTAGAAAAGGGACGTATTCGAATGGCGAATGCAGGGCATCCAATGCCTATCTGGCGCGTGGCGGATGAAAATGGAGCGCGTTACGAGGAATTTCCAGTTGAGGAATCGGGACCCGCACTGGGGTTGTTGGAAGGTGAAGAATACGTTGGTGGGGAGTTTTATATCACGCAAGAAAGCGAGCTGATTTTCTATACCGATGGAATCATCGAGCAGAAAATGGCTGATGGAAGCGAATTTGGCGTCGAGCGATTTGAGGAATTGGTTTTGAACCATGAATCCAACCACCTTCCTGACCAATTGGCAGCAGTATTGGAAAGCTTGAAGGACTCAGCCCATTCGAATGCTCTTTCTGACGATGTGTGTGTGATTGCGGTAAGAGTTAAACCGAGTCTTTAGATGGCGTGAAAGCGAGCGTGTTTGCATTCGCTTGGCTTTGACATTGAAATTGCATTCGGGATTTGTAGCGTCTGCCGTATGAATCCAAAGTCTTTGTGTGCATTCGTTGGTTTAATCGTATTGTCCGTCCTTTCAGGCGGTTGTCAGAGTGCGTATTATGGTGCAATGGAGAAGATGGGTGTCCATAAACGTGACATCTTGGTGGACCGTGTTGAGAGCGCAAAGAATGCTCAGGAAGATGCCAAGGAGCAATTTGTTTCTACCTTTGACCAATTTGTTAGTGTCTCGGGCGTTGAGGTTTCTGAACTGAAGAAGAGCTACGATTCTTTGCAAAAGAAGTACGATGCAAGCGAGGCGGCAGCGACGGATGTGATTGATCGAATCAGCGGAATCCGAAGTGTAGCGGAAGCATTGTTCAAAGAGTGGGGCAACGAGTTAGACATTTATTCCAACGAAGATTTACGAAAAGCCAGTGAGGCTCAGTTGGATGCGACGAAGGAACTCTACGCCAAACTAATGGTATCGATGGAGGAAGTCTCCAATAGGATGACTCCGGTTTTAGAAGCATTTCGCGATCAGACTCTCTTTTTGAAGCATAACCTAAATGCTCAGGCGATTTCTGCTCTGAATCAAACTTCGATGTCATTGGAAGCGGAGGTCGAGGAACTCATCGCTCAAATGGAAACATCTATCAATGAAGCAAACGACTTCATTGAGCAGATGCGCGAAGGATAGCCATCTGCGGAGCTAAATAATCGCAAAAGGTACGGTACAAGCTGTAGCCTATTTGCTTCGTATAGTGTAGATTCAAAAATTATTTATTACGATATGAATAAAAGTTTTTGACAACATACCAACTGGTCGGTCAGAAGACTTTGAACGAGAATCCTGAACTTAGTGTAGGGGAAATATCCAAAGATGAAAAAGGTAATAGTCAGTATTTGTGTTCTGCTAGGTCTTGGCTTGGTGGTTGTTTTATTAGCCTTTGTTAAAGGCGAGCAGTTTGCTGCGATGGGGGAAGCGGGTGAAAATTTTCAGCTACCACCGTCATCGGTATCGTCAGCTGTTACAGAGGCATCCACTTGGCCGAAGTTTTATACTGCTGTTGGTAGTGTTTCGGCGGCTCAAGGAATTACAGTCTCTGCGGAGTTCAGCGGTGTTGTAGTGCAAATAGCATTTGAGTCAGGTCAAGATGTTGAAGAGGGGGATCTGCTTATTTCTTTGGATACAAGCACTGAAGTTGCTCAGCTGAAGGCGGCTCAAGCTCAAGCGGAACTCGCTCAGATTGGCCTGGATCGCGCTAAGCGTTTGCGAGCGGACAAGACTGTTGCTCAGTCGGAATTGGACGCTGCAGAGGCTCAATACTTTGAAGCAGCTGCCCAAGTTGAAAACATTCAAGCAGTGATCGGCAAAAAGGAAATTCGAGCTCCTTTCTCGGGTAGACTTGGAATTCGCCAAGTGAATGAAGGGCAGTTTGTGAATGTGGGGACTCCTATTGTTTCGCTCCAATCGCTTGATACGATGTATGTCGACTTTTCGCTTCCTCAACGACGCCTCTCAGAGCTCAGTACTGGAATGGTCGTGGAAATTACCAGCGATTCCTTTTCGGGAAAAAAGGTTCAAGGAGAATTGAGCGCGATCAACCCGGAGATTGATGTTGCGACGCGATCTGTGAGGCTTCGTGGTACCTTCAATAATGCCGAGGACCTGTTATTATCTGGTATGTTCGTCAACATATCTGTTTTTCTAAATGAAGAGAGTGATGTTGTGATTATACCAGCAACCGCAATCTTGTACGCTCCCTATGGGGAAAGCGTATTCATTATAAATGAAGGAGAGAGTGGTAAGACGGTAACGCGTTCGTTTGTGCGGATTGGCGACTCTCGAGGAGACTTTGTATCCGTTTTAGAAGGATTGGATGTTGGAGATGAGATTGTCGCGTCTGGAGTATTCAAGCTTAGAAATGGTTCGAGCGTTGTCATTAACAATGGCTTGGTTCCGGATGCTCAGTTAAACCCAAATCCTGAAGACGCTTAGGCGATTTCTAAGGAGAATTTTAAGATGAAATCTAAATCTTTTACCGAGATCTTTATTCGCCGCCCGGTTTTGGCCTTAGTGGTGAATGTTGTGATTGTTATCGCTGGTTTGCAGGCGATGAAAAACCTCAATGTTCGCCAGTATCCAGAAAATGAAAACGCTGCAGTAAAGATTACTACAGCGTATATAGGAGCCGATGCTGACTTGGTGCGCGGTTTTATTACTACACCTTTGGAGCGTGCGGTGGCATCTGCAGATGGAGTTGACTATGTGGAGTCTCAGAGCACCCAAGGCTTGTCTACTATTACAGTTCGCTTGAAATTAAATTTTGATGGAACGAAAGCCTTGTCGGAGATTAGCTCAAAAGTGGATCAGGTGCGTGGCGATTTGCCGCCATCGGCCGAGGTTCCAATTATCAACTTAGAATCGGCTGATAGTGAGTTTGCTTCTGCGTATTTAAGTTTTACTTCTGATATACTAAAGCAAAACGAAATCACTGATTATTTGCTTCGTGTTGTACAACCTCGCCTTTCTACGCTTGAAGGCGTTCAGCGTGCCGATATTTTGGGAGCTCGTACATTTGCTGCTCGTATTTGGTTAAAGCCTGAGAAGATGGCTGCCTTAAACATTAGCCCGTCTCAAGCTCGAGCGGCTATAGGGGCAAACAATTTTCTTTCGGCTCCGGGGACGACTAAAGGGGCGCTTGTCCAGGTGAACTTGACTACCAATACGGATCTTAAGTCGATCGAAGAGTTTCGTAAGCTTGTAGTTAAAGAAGTAGATGGAGATGTTGTACGATTGGAAGATATCGCAGACGTCGTGCTCGGTTCGGAAGACTACAGTACCGAGGTTCGTTACTCTGGACAAACGGCTACATTTATGGGGATTTGGCCTCAGCCGAATGCGAATGCGATTGATGTGATTAGTCTCGTCAAAGAAGAGATGGTCAAGGTAAACGAAGAAATGCCTGAAGGTTTGAAGGGTATGGTTTCGTATGATGCGACTGAGTACATCAATAGCGCTATTGGTGAAGTAACATCTACGCTCCTGGAAACGCTACTAATTGTTGTTGTCGTAATCTTTCTTTTTCTTGGTTCTCTGAGATCGGTGTTGGTTCCTGTCGTGGCAATACCCATATCATTGATCGGGGGAGTGTTTTTGATTCAAGCATTTGGGTTTTCCATCAATTTGCTTACTTTGTTGGCTATTGTACTTGCTGTTGGTTTGGTCGTAGATGACGCAATTGTTATTGTTGAAAACGTGGACCGAAATTTAAGCCTAGGAAAGTCTCCTATGGATGCAGCTATCCTGGGAGTGAAGGAGCTTGTTGGGCCAGTTATTGCGACTACTATCACTCTCGCGGCAGTGTATGCTCCAATTGGATTTCAAGGGGGATTGACTGGATCTTTATTCCGAGAGTTTGCATTTACTCTAACCGGAGCGGTTGTTATATCGACCGTTGTTGCCTTGACCCTTTCTCCTGTAATGTCAGCCAAACTTTTAAAACCTGGCGCTAATAAAAGGGGGCTTTCAGGACTGATAAATCGAGGCTTCGAAAAGCTAAAAGGTATGTATAATACTGCGCTTTCAGGAACGTTGGCCTACCGTCCGTTAGTATACATTTGTTGGATCATTCTATCCCTCCTAACAATTCCTATGTTTTTGACCTCTCCCCGCGAACTTGCTCCCGCGGAGGATCAGGGCGTTATATTTGGCATTGTGGATACGGCGGCCAATGCTTCCTTGGAGCAGACAAGCGTATCCGCTTCAGCGATAAATGAGGCATTTCATAGTGCACCAGAAACGGAGTTCACTTTTCAGATTACAAGCTCAAACTTCGGGTTTGGAGGGATGGTGTTGAGTGAATGGGGTAGCCGCGATCGTACGGTATTCGATATTCTCCCAGAGATGCAGCAGAAAGTGAGTGCCATTCCTGGAGTGGATAGTTTTTTGATTACACCTCCTGCTTTGCCTGGTGGAAGCAATTTTCCAGTGGAAATTATAATCGCATCAACTGCAGATACAGAGGAGATACTCCCGCTGGCTCAACAGTTGTTGGGTAAAGCTATGCAAAATCCATTATTTTACTTTGGCGCAATTGATGTTAAGATCGATCAACCTCAGGCGGAAATTGTTGTCGACAGAGAGAAAGCATCATCTATGGGCCTAGACATGCAGACAGTAGGCAATGACTTGTCGGCGATGTTGGGTGGCGGGTATGTTAATCGTTTCAATATTGATGGACGTAGTTATAAAGTAATTCCCCAGATTAAGCGAATGGATCGCTTAAACGCTGAACAACTTACGAGTATTTACGTTACGGGTCCCGACGGAAAATTGATTCCCTTGAGTTCCATTGCTGAGATTGAGAGATCGACTGTTCCACGTTCATTGAATCGTTTCCAGCAACTCAATGCAGTGAAAATTAGCGCTATGGCTGGACCAGGTACGATTGATGCGGCGCTTACATTTTTAGAGGAGGAAGCTGCCAAGATATTGCCAGATGGTTTTGTAATCGATTATACTGGTGAGTCTCGCCAATTGCGGCGCGAGGGGAATACATTTTTGCCAGCGCTTGGGTTGGCGAGTGTATTGATATTTTTGGTGCTCGCGGCTCAGTTTAATAGTTTCCGGGATCCATTTGTTATCATTTTGGGATCGGTGCCATTGGCGATTTTCGGAGCACTCATTTTTACTTTCTTGAAAATGCTCGATCCAAATGTGCCGTTCTTTACCGATGGATGGACGACGACGTTGAATATATATTCGCAAGTGGGATTAGTGACTCTTGTGGGGCTTGTCTCTAAGAATGGGATACTAATAGTTGAGTTTGCTAATGAGCTTCAGCGAGAAGGAATGTCTAAACTGGATGCGGTTAAAGAAGCGGCGGCGACTCGTTTGCGACCTATTTTGATGACTAGCTTTGCCACGGTTTTAGGTCACTTCCCGCTTACCTTGGTTGCTGGGGCCGGGGCGGAAGCTCGAAATAGCATTGGTTTAGTGTTAGTCGGAGGAATGGCAATAGGGACCTTATTCACTTTGTTTGTTGTACCACCTATCTACATGCTAATTGCTAAAGACCATTCGAAGGATGGTTCTACACAGAGTGAGGCGGAAATGCCTGTGAAAGCATTGAGTTAATTGACGGGAAATTTATTGTCATGAAAAATTACTTATTAGTAGCAAAGCTTTTGTTGTCTGTCGTGTGTTGGTCGCAAGCTAAAGCTTCTGTTGAAATTCCAGATCGTCTGGATCTTGCGAGTTCAATTCAATACGCTCTCGAAAACAATTTCCAGATTCAAAAAGCGAGGCAGCAAATTGAAGAACAAACTGGATTGATTATTGAAGTAAGGGCGCAGGCTCTCCCGACGGCTTCGCTGGATGCCTACTATACTGAGATCGATCCTGGTTTGAGCGAATTGAGCCCGGCCCATGATAACGATTGGGAAATCGCTTTGAATGTAACCCAGAGTTTGTACAAAGGAGGAAGCGTTCGAGCGGCACTGGATGTTCAGCAACTTGTTGAAGAGTCTGCCCTCTTACAGCTGGAGTCTGTGGTTAACGATGCCTTGTTGGACGTAAGAACAGGATACTATGATGTATTGCTTGCTCGCGACCAAATCGAAGTGCAGGAGCAGAATGTAGGATTATTAGAGGCTCAGGTTCGCGATGCGAAGAATCGTTTTGAAGCTGGTTCGGTATCCAATTTTGAGGTACTTAGAGCAGAGGTGGAGCTGGCTAATGCTCAGACTCCGCTTATTCGAGCTCGAAATACCTTTCGCACAGCGATTGAGGAATTGCGTCAAACTCTTGGTTTCAAGGCGTCCGACCATCAACTGGAGAAAGTGCCAGATTTCGTGGGAGATCTTGGGTTCAACAAAGTCGTGTATGAATTGGAGTCTGCGTTATCAGTAGCTAGAGAGAGTCGTCCGGAATTAAAGCGCTTGGAGAAGTTGCTCGAAGCTAGGGAGAAAGGGATTGATGTCGCTCGTGCGGGATTTAGGCCAACGGTGAGCTTGTATGGATCGTATGAAGCGGGTCGGTCTTCAAGTTCTCGGAGATTTGATGATCGCTTGGATGGATGGACTGTTGGAGTTCAATCGTCCTGGAATATTTTCGACGGTCGAAAAGTCAAAGGGCAGGTTGTTCAAGCAAAGTCTCAATACGAACAAGCACGCCTTGATTTTGAGGAAGCGGTTCTGGATGTCGAGGTTGAGGTACGTCGTGCTTTGTCGAACCTTCAAGAAGCGGCAGAGTTGGCAATCTCTTCGGGTAAGGTGACATCGCGAGCTGAGGAATCATTGCGTTTGGCCCAATCAAGGTATGACGCAGGAGGAGCTACTCAGTTGGACGTTTTGCAGGCTCGGGTTTCTCTGACCTTGGCGCGGACGAATCAGCTGGAAGCCTATCATAGCTACGAAGTGGCGGCGGCCGCAGCTCGCCGGGCTATGGGCGTAGCGGATCCGTTTGCTAAGTAAGTTAGTGCATGAAAGAGCTAGCGGATCTATTAGATCGGCTCGCATCCAAGTTCGCGGCGTCTGCCAAAGCCATCCGACACTCGTGTCGCAAGGCTTTAGAAGCCTTGCGCTGCTTGGATGTGAGCTCGAACCAGCAAAGAGATCATTTCAAAACACGCCCTAGAACGACTGAACGCTTAAAAACAAGATAGCGTACAGAGCTAGGATGGTTTTGATTTTCGAATGAGTGTAATGCGTTGTTATCGCTAAAGGTATTAAATTAGCGATTCGCATTAGACTGTGTGAATGCTGGAGACAGCATTGAATATGAAGTGTGCCTTCGTACGTTCTTTTACGATTCAAAAAACCTCTTAGTTGAAGAGGCTCAAAAAGTCTTTGCGACGGCTGTACATTACCACGAGATGGAGACCGGCGAAAACAAGAGAGGTTTGCATATTCGACGGATCCAAGGACATCTGAAAGGCAACTGTATTAAAAGCGATCGGAAATGTCATGACCGTTGCCAGTGCAACCATTCTGTTTGTTAGCAAAAGACAGGCGGTGACAATATAAATGCTGCTGATTGTGGGCAAGATGTACGAGTCTTCTATAACCTCCATGTAGCGAGCTGCGAAGCCGTCCAGTTCGGGCTCTGGCAGAAATTTGAGGAAGGTGTCCAGACCAAACGTTGCTAACATAACAGCTAGCGAGATTCGGGCTATGGCGAACACGATTTTCATGGGTGGGATGTATGGAGTGAGTCGTCTTAATACAATTCTTAAGACATATTTTCGTTACGGTTGCCTTTAATTCATCGACTGAGACCCAATTATCTGGAATTTGAGTGCCTATTAGCGGTTTTGATTAATCAAAATCATAATTGCTAGCTTTCAAACTAAGCTTGCTTCGTGGAGGATAATCATCCAATTCAAAGGATGTTATTATGGAAACGATTCCTCTAGAAACACATGACCTCACAGTAGCGTATGGCAAAAAACCTGTGCTCTATGGTGTTGATGTACAGGTGCCGAAGGGAAAACTGATTGGAATTATCGGACCCAATGGGGCAGGTAAGTCGACCTTGATTAAGGCGATTATGGGAGTGATTCCCTTAACGAGCGGCTGGGTGAAAATCTTTGATAAACCCTTTAAGGCGAACGCGAAGCGAGTCGGTTACGTGCCTCAACGGGAAACCGTCGACTGGGATTTTCCTGTAAGCGTGATGGATGTGGTTCTCATGGGGAGGTATGGCCGCTTGGGTTGGTTTTCCCGGCCAGGCAAGAAAGATAGAGAGATTGCGAGGCAGTCCTTGGATAAAGTGGGAATGCTTCCCTTTGCCGATCGTCAAATATCCAACCTTTCAGGGGGACAGCAACAAAGAGTGTTTTTGGCCCGAGCTTTGGCTCAGCAAAGCGATTTGTACTTGATGGATGAACCGTTTGTTGGAGTAGATGCGGCAACGGAAGCGGCGATAATAGCCATAATGAAGGAGCTCAAGGAGCAGGGAAAAACCATTTTAGTGGTGCATCACGATTTGCCGACCGCAAAGAAGTACTTTGATATGCTTTTGCTTTTGAACATGCGGGTAGTCGCATTTGGGCCTACGTCGGAAGTTTTCACGAATGAATTGCTACAAAAGACTTACGGAGGCCGACTCACGATTCTCTCCGAGGTTGCGGACGCGATCAGAACTCAGTGAGTCATGATGAGTGTCAGCTGCAAAACTGGATACATGAATGGTTACCGTTTCCTTATTCGATTCGGGCTTATTCTCACCGTTTTGACTCTAGCGGCCAACGCACGCGCGGCAAAAATAAGCGACCTGGAATCAATTGAATTCGGTGAGCAGCTAGTGCGTTTCTTCTCTATGGAGGACGAGCTCTTGCGGACTGTATTGCTTGGCTCTCTGTGTTTGGGACTGTGTTGCGGATTATTGGGCAGTTTTATTGTGGTTCGAAAACTGAGTTTAGTGGGTGATGCGCTTTCCCATGCCGTGTTACCGGGAGTTGCTATCGGATTCATAGTAGCAGGGCACAAAGATCCGTTGGCGATTTTTATTGGAGCAATCGTAGCAGGCTTAGCTGGAACAGTATTGGTTAACCTGATAAAGTCTACCACGCATATAAAGGAGGATAGCTCTTTGGGAATGGTGCTTGCTGGTTTTTACGGTCTCGGAATTGTATTGATTACGATGGTACAAAAGGCGTCGATTGGAAACAAGGCGGGCCTGGATAAGTTCTTATTTGGTCAGGTAGCTGCCTTATCGAGCAAAGAGGTAACGATTATGGCTGTAATAACCGTTCTATCGCTTGTGGTAATCGGCCTCTTCTATAAGCAATTTTTGGTGGGCAGTTTTGATGCAGCGTATTCAAAAGCATTAGGTATCCCGGCTCAGTTTTTTCACTATCTACTTATGCTTCTTTTGGCGTTTGCTGTGGTTATTTCGCTACAAGCAGTAGGAGCGGTCTTAGTATCGGCTATGTTAATTATTCCAGCTTCGTCTGCTTACCTTTTGACTGACCGGATGCATCGCATGCTAATTCTCTCTTGTTTGTTCGGCATGGGATCTGGCGCCATGGGAGCGTTTTTCTCCTTCTTGGGTCCGAATTTGCCGACGGGCCCTCTGATGGTGATTGCCGCGAGCACGGTATTTGCCGCTAGCTTTTTCCTATCCCCCAAGCACGGTCTTGTTTCGCGTTGGTTGCGTTTTCGAGATCGTACTCGCCGTATACGAAATGAAAATACGGTGAAAGCGATCTATCATGTGCGCGAAAAGAACTATTTTGAGGGAGAAGGTGTGGACATTGATGCTCTGGCCGCGAGATTGAAAGAGACGCGTAAGGCGACTCTTCTGCGAGTTAAGTTTTTGACAGATGCGAATTTGGGGGATGTCAAAGAGGTTGATGGAAATAAGAATATATTTCTTAATCCTGAAGGATGGCTGATGGCGTGTACGGTAGTGAGGAATCACCGATTGTGGGAGTTGTATCTAACGAACGAGGCCGAATTTGAAGCGGACCATGTGCATGAAGATGCTGAAAAAATCGAGCACATGTTGGGAGAAGAAACGGTCAGGCAGCTAGAGCGGTTGCTCGATTTTCCAAGAAAAGACCCTCATGGAAAATTAATTCCTAGCCTCGCCGACCTGCAACGAACGTTAACGCATTCGCCACGGAAAAACGAACCTTCGGGATATCGAATGCCGCATTCGTAGAAAGGTAATATGAATATTTTTCAAAACATTCCTCCGTTCGATTTTCACGAAGTCTTTGTCATGCCTTGGACGGAGTTTGGCGATGTCTTTATTTGGATATTTGTAATGGGTTTTTTGGTGACGGCAGCGTGTGGGATGCTGGGGTCATTTATTGTTTGGCGCCAGATGGCTTTGGTGGGTGATGCGATTAGCCACAGTGTATTGCCCGGAATCGTTGTAGCCTTTTTGTTGACCCAAAGCCGGGGCACATTGCCAATGTTTTTTGGAGCGCTTGTGGCGGGGATCCTAACCACGACACTCATTGAGTTTATTCATACGAAGTCTCGGGTGAAGACGGATGCTGCTTTGGGGATTGTGTTTACTACGTTATTTGCGATCGGGGTGGTCTTGATTTCTATGTACGGAGAAAATGTAGATTTGGATACGGATTGCGTTTTGTATGGGGAGATAGAGTATGTTTCGCAGGACCTTACTGTTTCGTTGTTTGGGCTTTTCGACGTTCCTGTACAGGTGGCTCGTATGGGGGCGGTTGCTTTTTGCGTAATGTTGTTGATTGTTTTTTTCTATAAACAGCTTTTGGTGAGTTCATTTGATCCAGGCTTGGCTCGCTCCATCGGAATTAATCCAGCGATCGTTCATCATGGTTTAATGTTGTTACTGTCGATTACCGTTGTGAGCGCGTTTGAAGCTGTAGGCGCAATATTAGTGATAGCTATGCTGATTTTTCCAGCAACGACGGCGTCGATGCTTTCGGATCGAATGCCAATTATTTTGGGACTGACAGTTGTCATTTCAGCTATCAGTTCGCTTCTGGGAGTTCACCTAGCATTGTGGCTTGATGTATCAACTGCAGGAGCTATGAGTGTCGTTGTATCGACTTTGTTTGGACTTGCTTGGATGTTTAGCCCGAACCGAGGTCTACTTGTGCTAGCTATGCGACGCTAAATACGACGTTTTGAGATGGTATCTCGTGTTCTCTCATTAGTAATCGAATTGTTCTAGCAACTCTTGCTTGCTTTCTGCCAAGCCTGGGTGATCGATTTGATCGAGGAGTTTCTCGGCTGCGTTTTTGTGTTCGAGTTCATAGCGAACGCGAGCGGTATAGAGTTTGATCAATTGTTTCTCAAAGTCGTCTTCGGCTAGGGTTTGCATTTTGTGCCATTCGTCGAGAGCGAGATCCCAGCGAGGGTTGTTGATGTCGAAGAAGCTTTGAGCGTAGCGCATGCGGTACTGTTTGTTTGCTGGATCGAGTAGGGCTGCGTTACGAAAGGAGTCTTGTATGAGAGCGTCGATGTCTTGTGAGGTGTAAGTTTGGTCATCGATGAAGAAACGTCTATAGGCGACCATTAGGTTGCCGATTTGGTAAGGATAAAGGGGTTCAGCCGGTTCTAGGTCTCGTGCGAGAAAGTAGAAACCGAGAGCTTCGTTATAATTCCCGTCTTCGGCTTGGTAGTTGGCCAACTGGTTTTTTACAATAGCCAAGCCAGAGTCGAGTTCATCGGCTTTGATGAGCATCGCTGCACTGGCGGTGCGTTCCCCAATTCTGTGAAGCATCATGCCGTAAGAGACTAAAGCGGCAGGGTGGGATGGGTTTTCGCTGATGAGTTTTTCGTAGCCATCGACGACGAGTTGGAGATCGTTTTTGATTCGCTCGATGTCTTCTTGAGTGGTTGCTTTTTCGTAGCGTTCGTAAGCGTCGTTTTCGCGAGCGACTAATCGTTTGAGAACGTAGTCGGTCATCGATTCTGTTTGTATCTCCTTTTGGGCAGCGGTTGCAAACGGAACCGGCAAGGCAAGCGCTGATGCGAATGCGATGAGGATTAAGTGGCTTAGGACTTTGTTTTGAGATTTCATGACCAAGGATCTGTCGGAACTAGCTAAGGGTAGCATCCGATGTTTGACGTGTTATTTGAGGGAGCGTTCCAATTATTTTAATCGAAGCGTTCTACGTCGGGGTTCATATCGAGATATTCTTGGATAGCTTCGATGAAAGCCTCGCCGTATTGCTCAAGTTTTTTCATGCCGACGCCGCTAATATCCGAGAGTTGATCTTCGTCGATGGGGAAGTAACGAGCCATTTCGCGGAGTGTGACATCGGAAAAAACGATATAAGGGGGGACGCCTTGCTCGTCTGCGAGTTCCTTTCGCAGGGTGCGAAGGATTGCGAAGAGATCTTCATCGCAAATGATATCGCTCGTTGAGGCCGCTCGAGGACGGCGAGCAGCTTCGCTGAGAATCGGTTTTGTAAGCGAAACGGGAGTACGGTTCCTTAAGGCGAGCCGACCTTGTTCGGTAAGCGTGAGGGCCCCGTAATTTTCGCTATTTTGATCGAGGTAGCCTAGGCGAACGAGTTCACGCCCAAATATTTGCCAAGCTTGGCGTTTGTGTTCATTGCCAATGTCGTAGGTTGTGAGTCGGTTGTGTCCCCACTTCAAAATTTTTTCGTTACGGCTGCCGAGGAGGATATCTACTATGTGGTTTATGCCAACGCCGAACCGACTTGCTTGGTGGACGCGGAAAACGCAGGAAAGAAATTTTTGGGCGGTTACGGTGCCATCGAAGCTTTCCCGTGGGTTTTGGCAGTTGTCGCAGCTAGCGCAGTTTGGTTGAGTCCATTCTTCGGAGAAGTAGTTCATTAACTCCTTACGGCGGCAGAGGGAGGACTCGGCGTAGCTTACAATTTGACGTAGTTGCTCCTTGGCGACTTCGCGTTCTTGCGGGTCGCTTTTATCGGCAATGAATTGGAATTGCTTGGCTACGTCTCCAGGGCTAAAATACATAACACACTCAGAGGGGAGTCCATCTCGTCCGGCTCGCCCCGTTTCCTGGTAGTAGCCTTCTATGTTCTTCGGAATGTCTTGGTGGATGACGTAGCGTACATTGGGTTTGTCGATCCCCATACCGAAGGCTATAGTGGCACAGATCACTTTTATTTCGTCGCGAATAAAGGCTTCTTGGTTTTCTGCTCGTTTGTTGGGCGTGAGTCCTGCGTGATAGTGGATAGCTTCGACGCCTTCTTGCTGGAGCTTGGTTGCTAGCTGTTCGGTGGCTTTGCGGCTATAGCAATAGATAATGCCGCTATCGAAGGGGCGTTTTTGGACGAAGGATAAGATTTGCCGAAAGACGGCTTGCTTTGGCTCGACGCGGTAGTGGAGGTTAGGGCGATTGAAGCTGGCGACGTAGCGATTGGCTTTCTCTAGTTGTATTTGTTTTACAATATCACTGCGAACGCGATCGGTCGCGGTTGCGGTGAGAGCCATGAAAGGGAGCGAAGGAAAGAGTTTTCGTAGATTAGCCAACTGGCGGTATTCGGGGCGAAAGTCGTGGCCCCATTCGCTGATGCAGTGAGCTTCGTCGACTGCGAAGCGTGCAACATTCCATTTCTTAAGGTCGTCGAGAAAGCCTGAGAGCATGAGACGTTCGGGAGCAACGTAGAGAATGCGGTATTCGCCAGCGAAGAGTTTTGCATAGCGTTGGCGTCCTTCGGTTTTGCCGAGTGAAGAATTTAAGAAGGTTGCTGATACGCCATTGGCGATGAGCCCATCTACTTGGTCTTTCATTAAGGCAATCAGAGGCGAGATGACGACCGTCAACCCATCTGCGATGACGGCGGGCAGTTGGTAGCAAAGCGATTTGCCGCCCCCAGTAGGGAGTAGAGCGAAAACGTCCTGGTCGTTGAGGAAATCTTTGACGATATCCTCTTGCAGGGGACGAAAAGAATCATGGCCGAAGTACTTTTTGAGGGTAGATCCAATCGTTTCGTCTGAAATGGCAGTTTGCATTTGATATATGGAATCTGGAGAAGGGGTTGGGGCAACATTTTTAGCGATTTAAAGCGAAATCCGTAAATCTTCTTGCATGAGAAAGGATGGCTAAGTCGTATCCAATACATATGGTTACCAATCTAAGAAAAAGCGTTTTGTTCATAATTGGCTGTTTCGTTGCGAGTTCATTGTTTGCTCAAGAGGAAGTACTCAACGGCCCAGAGGTTCGGGAGGAGCTGGAATTGCCTTTGGAGCAACGTTTGTTTCAAGCGTCTCGCGATTCTAATATGGATTTCGATACTGTGTTGGCAGAAGCTATCGAGGCTGGAATGACTGAGGAGACTTTGCTGGTTCCTCAAGTTATAAACGCTTTGATGACGAGAGATGTTGAGGGGGCGAAAGGCTTGTTTCCGAAATTGGAGGCTGCGGAAGAGTCTTTAGGTTTCGGTGCGAATCAGCCATTTGCCAGCAAGGGGCAATTTCGCGGATTTCTAGCCATCAGTAAGGCAGCGGTAGCCTTCCAAGAGGGTGATCTTCCGCAATTTGAAACCTACGCAGTCGATGGCTTTCTGAAGGCTCCGGAGTTGATCAGCGCGTTTGGAATCGACCAAATGATGATGATGGTTCGCCAGGAAGAAGTCCAAGCTGAGCTGTTGGCAAACATGAAGGTACCGATGGATATGGTGGTCGCGAGTGTCGATGGTGAATCGAAAGAACTCTCCGAATGGTTGGGAGATAACAAAGCCTTGCTAATCGATTTTTGGGCAAGTTGGTGTGGGCCCTGCATCCGTTTGATGCCTCAACTGAAGGAGAAATCTGAAAAGCTTGGCGAAAAAGGTATCGTAGTGATGGGGATGAATACAGACGATGGCGAAGGGCAACGCGACATTGCTGCTAAGGTGCAAGAAGAGCGGGGTATGCAATCGGTTACGTGGTTGTTGGATAACAATGGCGGCGATTTGAGCGCTCTGTTGATGATCGACTCGATTCCGCGTATGGTGCTTGTGTCTCCAGAGGGTGAAGTACTTTACAACGGGCATCCGCAAGACCCAGCGTTGGAGGCGGCTTTGGCTAAGCTTTAAAAGGCGAGCTCACCCTTCGAGTCTTTTTAAGATCCATTTGAGCAAGCCTTCTAGCTCATTTCGTCCGAGCGATTTTCTAAACGGGTGTTCGCTTGGGGTTCCTGCAAGAGGGAAAAATGCAGTCGTGCTCAATGCGATCCATTGGGCATCCGCACTGGGCTTTTCGATGGCTAGTCCTGTATCTTTTGCTTCGAATAGAATCGATTCAATGGCTGATAGAAATCGGTCTTTCGCGATTTCCAATGTCTCTGGCGCGTATTTGATCACTGCTTCTGCAAGTTCTAACGCTCCTATTGAATTTTCACTGAACGGCTGCCACATATCGTAGAAGCCAAGCATGTAGTCCAATAGTTTGCGTTGTGGTTTTCTTCGAGTAGAGAGGACTTCTTCTACAAAGGACTCATGCCTCTCTGCAAAAGCGAATGCTACGCGTCGAACAATTGCTGCTTTGTCTTTGTGGTAGAGATACACCGTACCGACAGCGACCCCAGCCTTTTTCGAAATATCTTGAATCGTAGTGCTTCGAACGCCCTTTGCTAGGAATAGACTAATCGCAGCATCGACGATTTGACGATCTTTATCCCCCGTTCGTTGCCTTACCATTGCGTGCTCTTCGATTTAGAAACATTGGCAAACTGAATGCCAAGCTCCCTAAGAATGCAAGGACGAGATAAGTCAAAACCTGGACCCATGAGCGGGTAACGCGGAATACATACCACAGGAACAATCCAAGCAACATCATAGCCTCTATCATAAAGGCTAATGATATCGGGTTTCTCAATGCCTCTTGATTGAGTTCCGGCTGTGTCACTGTGTAGTAAAGGTATACTCCGTTGGGGCCTAGCAAAGCTAAAATAGCTACGAAAAGAAGCACTTTCCGTTGAAAGTCACTTATTGAAATAGGATCTCTTTGAATACTCATAAATGAATATTTAGAACAAAATATTCATTTAACAAGAAAAATAATTCGAGGAATAAAAGCATGCTACATTTGTGAGCTAATGTTTCCGGCCTTAATATGAGGGCCTCTAAGTCCTTGTGAAGCAGATGGCGTGATTTCCGGCTTAAGAGAATCGAAGCGTCCTTTTAGGGATCGAGCGATTTTATCTAAAGACCGTATCAATCTAGGGCGTTTGACGCGACTAGCCAGAAATGAGTCAATCGGCACGGTTGTAATTTATCTCCCGAGAGATTGCAGGTGAGTAATGGTTTATTGGTTACGATTTATTCGGTCTGGAGCCTCCTTGCTATTTTTTGCTACCTTAGGTGTGTCTATTTGTTCAAAACTGACAAATTCTAGTGAATTATTTTTGTCAGCTCATATGTTGACGAATCGTCTTTCGCATTTCTAAAACGCGATTTTTATCTAATAGATTATCAAGGCTTTATAGAAATTTTTATTTTCCAAGTAACTATACAATTGGGGGAAGCGTTTGCTAATGTTGCCAATTAATCGAAATTTTGAGATCTTCGAGAAAATTGAAAAATTGGTGCAATAAATGCAGCTACGAAGCGTAGAGATTGATAGTGATAGTATGGGTTTGTGACGATGAGGCTAACTTATGCTGTTTTTCGCAAAATGAAATATTTACTAAGCATAAGTTATGGAGTGCTCGCATTCATGTTGTCTGGATGTTTTGCATACAACAAACGGGGCGGGAAAAAATTGCCAGAAGTGAACCCACTGGCAGCCTATTCTTTTACAACTGAGGATGACCTGTCGTTTGCTCCTTGGTGGAAGAGTTTCGATCGTCCCGCTTTGAACGCTTTGATTGAGCAATCGCTCTCGCAAAACTATGACTTGGCTCAATCAGTTTCGGTCTTAAGACAAGCGCAATCGATTGTTAAAAGCACGCGTGGGGGCAGATACCCTCAAGTCGATATAGAAGCCGGGACGTCCAAGGATTGGGAAGATGGAGAGGCTCAGCGTAGTTCCTCGGATGGCGGTTTGGCTTTGTCTTGGGAATTGGACATTTGGAATAGGATAAGAGCGGCGGCGAAGGCCGACGAGTTCGAATTACAAGCGAGGTCTGCGGATGTGGATGCGTTGAAACTGTCATTGAGTGCGGAGGTGGCGAACTCTTATTTCAGGGCTGTAGCTGCCCGAGAGCGGATTGATCTGTTACAGTCTCAAGTGAGGTTGGACAAGGAATTGGAGAGACTTTTACAGCTAAGGCTGGATAATGGAGTAGGGACCAACGTGGATGTTTTGCTTCAGCAGGTTCGTGTTGCAGATAGCGAAACGTTGATACCGCTAGCGGAATCTGAATTGGCTATTTATGAAAATCGTTTGGATGTTTTGTTGGGAGAGACGCCGGATGCGAAGTCGCGCGTTTCCGAGTCGGAGAGCTTAAAGTTCGATAGTGCCTTGCCAGCTATTGGACTGCCATCTGCTCTGTTGTTAGAGCGTCCAGATCTCAGGAGTGCCTACGCGGAACTTGTAGCTGCCGATTATGAGATTGGGACAGCAATTGCGGAGAGGTTGCCAAGAATCACTTTGGGAGCTTCGTATTTGTATTCGGATGACTCTAGTTTTTCCGGTCCAGTTTTTTCCCTCTTAGGTTCGTTTGTGCAACCCCTATTAGATTGGGGGGCGCGTAAGGCTGAGGTGGAGCGCAACGAAGCACTGTATGAGGAACGTTTAGCGGCTTACACGCAATTGTTTTTGGAAGCGGTTGAGGATGTTGAGAACGCACTGATTCAAGAAATTAAGCAAAGCGAATTCTTGGAAAAGCTAACGGTGCAGAGAGATTTATTGCAGCGTACGGTTGATGCGGCGGAGAAACGTTACACACAGGGGATTGATGATTACCAACCGGTTATCAGCGCACTTCAGGAATTGCGTTCAGTGGAGCGGAATATGATTACCGCAAAACTCGATTTACTCAGTGTACGAGTGGATCTTTTTCGAGCTATCGGGGGACCGATTAATTCAAAATCAGAAACAGGATCAAATTTATGATGCGAGTATTAATAATTACACTACTCACGCAATTATGCATGGGTCAAATTTTTTCCCAACCGAGCGGAGGCAATGCTCCTCCGACTCCGGTGATCGTAACGGTGGCGGAGTTGAAGAGTTACGCGGATGAGGTGGAAGCTTTGGGAACCTTGCGGGCGAATGAAAGCGTAGAACTGACGTCTTCTGTGACGGAGATCGTTACGAAGATTTCGTTTGATGATAACCAACGAGTTAAGAAAGGCGACCTCTTGGTTGAAATGGATACAGCAGAGGAGATTGCGGAGATGGCCGAACAAGAGTCTTTTATGGCTGAAGCGGAGCGACAAGTGAACCGCCTTACGCCCTTGATTGAGCAGGGAGCTGCTTCGGCTTCGACATTGGATGAAAGTAAGCGAGAGTTGGCTGGAGCGAAGGCAAGAGTGCAGGCTATAAAATCGCGTATTGAACAACGAGTAATAAAAGCTCCCTTTGATGGAGTACTGGGCTTGCGAAATATTAGTGTGGGAGCTTTAGCCCAGCCTGGGCTACTGATTGCGACGATTGATGACGATCGCATTATGAAATTGGATTTTTCCGTACCCGAAATTTTTCTATCGACTCTTCAGCTTGGTGTTGTGATCGAAGCGGAGACTGAGGCGTATCCTGGAAAGGTGTTCGAAGGAACGGTTGGAAGTATAGATAGCCGGATAGATCCAATAACGCGCTCAATTAGAGCTCGGGCTCTCATTGAAAATGAGGAGGGTTTTTTGAAGCCAGGTTTACTAATGAAGGTAGAGTTACAGAAGAACCAGCGGCAAGCTTTGTTGGTACCTGAAGAAGCCCTTTTGTCAGATGGGCCCGAGCATTTTATTTATGTAATCGTGGATACGGGAGAGAAGAAAATTGCTGAACGCCGTAAGGTGGAGGTAGGAAGTCGGAGTTTTGGTGAAGCAGAGGTGTTGGCGGGTTTGTCTGCGGGTGAATTGGTGGTGACACATGGGGCTCTTCGACTTCGTGGCGGTACAACTGTGGTTGTAAAGGCAGTGGAGAAAAACGGTGAGTCGATTGGCGAGCTGCTCAAGGGCGGAAACGCGAATCAATAGAAAGCCGATAATATTATGCTACTATCCGACATATCCGTTAAGCGTCCTGTATTCGCCAGTGTAATATCACTTTTGTTGATAGCCTTTGGCATGGTGTCTTTTGACCGTCTCTCGCTACGCGAGTATCCAGATATTGACCCTCCAATTGTGACGGTTGAAGTAGAATATCCTGGTGCTCCGGCTAATATCGTGGAAACGCGTGTCACGGAGTTGATTGAGGAGAGAATTGCTGGGGTGGAGGGGATTGAGTTTGTCCAATCGTCCTCGAGCGATGGGGAATCGAATGTGACGATTGAGTTCTCAGTGAATCGTGATGTGAACGAAGCGGCTAATGATGTGCGCGACCGAATTTCGGGAATTCAAGACAATTTGCCTGAAGAGGCAGAGCCTCCAGAAGTTCAGAAGGTGGATAGTAATGATGATGTGATCATTTGGCAAAACTTGTCGAGTGAATCGATGTCTTCGCCTGAGTTGACTGACTATGCTGAAAGGTTTTTGGTCGACCAATATTCCGCCCTTGATGGGGTTGCTCGAATACGCCTTGGCGGAGGATTGAGTTATGCGATGCGTGTTTGGTTGGATCGCCAGGCCTTGGCAGCTCGTAATCTGACAGCAAGCGATGTGGAGCGGGCTTTGCGGTCGGAAAATGTAGAGTTGCCAGCGGGAAGTTTGCAATCCGATCAGCGTATTTTCAAAGCCCGAGTGGAGCGAAGTTTCAAAGATCCTGAGGATTTTGCCAAGCTTGTTTTAGCGCAAGGAGAAGATGGATACTTAGTTAGGTTAGGAGATGTGGCTCGTATTGAAAAGGGAGTTGAAGAGGATCGCATCATTTTTCGTGGCAATGGAGAGGCCATGGTGGGAATTGGAGTGATCAAGCAATCGACGGCTAATACAATTGATGTAGCGGATGCGACGAAGGCGCTGACTGAAAAACTGCAGGGAAATTTGCCCAATGGTATGGTGATATCGCAGAGTTACGATGCATCAGTATTCGTTAAAGCCTCCATCAAGGAAGTGTATACAACGCTCTTTATCGCGATCGGTTGTGTTATCTTTGTGATTTACATTTTTCTTGGAAGTGTGCGAGCGATGCTCATCCCAGCGGTGACCGTTCCTATATCTATAGTCGCATCCTTTATCGTCGTGTTTGCCCTCGGGTTTTCAATTAATCTCCTAACACTTTTGGCTCTGGTGCTTGCGATCGGTTTGGTGGTCGACGATGCGATTGTGATGCTTGAGAACATCGTTCGTCGCATGGTCGAGCTCAAGGAAAGCGCTTTGGTCGCTTCTTTCAAAGGAGCTCGTCAGGTAGGGTTTGCGGTTGTGGCGACGACTTTGGTGCTGATTGCGGTCTTTGTGCCTATCACCTTTCTCGAGGGAGATATCGGAAGGCTCTTTACCGAGTTTGCTTTAACAATCGCAGCTGCGGTGGCGTTTTCGTCAGTTGTAGCATTGACCTTGGTACCTGTTTTGGCCTCGAAGCTTTTGAAGAATGTTGGAGCGGATGACGGCAAGAGAAATTTTTTACTAAGGGGAATGGAGCGGGTGTTTGAATGGCTCAAGAGGATCTATATGAAGCTTTTGATAAAGATCTTGAAGGTTCCTGTGGTGGTGTCTCTTGTATTCGTAATTTTGATAGCAGGTACGATTTGGCTTTATCCAAGGGTGACTCAGGAATTCACCCCTAAGGAGGATCGTGGTGCGTTTTTCCTTATAGTGAATGCTCCGGAAGGTTCGAGCTTTAGTTACATTGAAGAGTACATGAACGAAATTGAGGAACGCTTAACTCCTTACGTTGAAAGTGGCGTCTTTAAGAGACTTTTAGTTCGAGCTCCGCGAGGCTTTGGGAATATCGAGAATTTCAACAGCGGGATTGCTATTATAATATTGGATGATTGGGCGAATCGTCGATCGGCTTTTGCCATCATGAATGAGGTGAGAGGAAAGCTTTCCGATCTCCCGGGAATTCGAGCTTTTCCTGTTATGCGTCAAGGTTTAGGAGGAGGAGCTAGCAAGCCGGTTCAGTTTGTCCTTGGTGGTTCAACTTATGAGGAATTGGCTGAGTGGAGGGATATCATTCTTGAGAAGGTTGCGGAGGATAACCCTGGATTTGTGGGATTGGATAGTGACTACAAAGAAACGCGTCCACAGCTCGACTTTACGGTCAACTACGATCGTGCTTCCGATTTAGGGGTCACCGTTTCTGAAATTGGAACGACGCTTGAAACGCTCATGGGAGGCAAGAATGTGACGACGTATCTGGAAAATGGGGAAGAATATGATGTAGTGCTCGAGGGTGATCGCGAAACGCAGCAATCGTTTAGCGATGTAGAAAGTATCTATGTCCGGTCAGATCGCTCGGGCGAGCTCATACCATTGTCTAATCTAGTGAAATTGAGCGAGTATGGGGCGGCAGAGACGTTGTCCCGCTACAATCGAGTCCGTGCGATTACCTTGGAATCGAACTTGGAAGATGGATACTCGCTTGGAGAAGCGTTGGCACATTTGGACGGACTTGTTAGGGAGCACCTGCCGACGGAGGCGGTGGTTGATTACAAGGGCGAGAGTCGAGACTTTGTGACTTCTGGGAATTCGATGATTTTCGTCTTCTTGCTCGGCCTGGCAGTTGTCTTTCTAGTTCTGGCAGCTCAATTCGAGAGTTATGTTCATCCGTTTGTAATTATGTTGACCGTGCCGTTAGCGACTGGGGGAGGTTTGCTAGGTCTATATCTTTTTGGAGAAACGCTGAATATTTATTCTCAGATTGGTCTAATTATGCTGGTTGGCTTGGCTGCTAAAAATGGAATTTTAATCGTAGAATTCGCTAATCAACTTCGTGATGAAGGCATTGAGTTTTCTCAGGCTTTGATTGAAGCATCGGAGGTGCGTTTTAGGCCGATTTTGATGACAGGTCTCACAACGATCGCAGGTTCGATTCCACTGATCATTTCGAGCGGAGCGGGAGCGGAAACGCGTTCTTCGATTGGGATAGTCGTTCTCTTTGGTGTTTTAGCCGCTACGATTTTCACTCTGTTTGTTGTCCCGGCTGCTTATAGTTTGATCGCGAGAAATACCGGTTCGCCCAATGACATTGCGAATAAATTGGAGAAGGAGATGTAAGATAAGGTGATGTGTGCGGCTATCATAAAAGCCCGTCCTGAAGTGGACGGGCTTGGTATGCTAATTCTAGAGAATATATCTAATTTCCGAACACACGAAATTCTAGTTGGCTTACCCAGGAGCCTGAATACCCGCTTGCGCCTTGCACGGTGATTCGTACATAGCGAGCGTCACTAGGCGAGAATGTATCTGTGATTGGTGACGACTCTGTGCCTGGAGTTGTGTTGCTACTGCGATCAACAACTTGAGTGTAAGAACCACCAGATGTCGTCTTGGATTCGACAATGAACTGGTAGGCCCGATCGGAAAAGCATACGAGTTCCGTTCTGCTGATGCTTTTGATGGAGCCTAAATCGACCTCAAGCCACTGAGGGAAACCGGATACTGACCAACGCGTGTTGGTGTCATCGTCGACCGCATTAGATGCGAAGTTCCCTACTTGTTCTCCGGAAGTTGTTACTGGTTGGTTTTCAGCTAAGTTAGTGATGGTTATGGCACCTGAGAAGACTTCTACTTCAGCTAGCGAGAGCGAGTTGGTGTCATCTAACTGAATTCTGACATAGCGTCCTTCGGCCCCGCCAGCATTGACTGTGATCGAAGGATCGGGATACGACGAGAATGATTGGATATACGTGGATGCTCGTGAGTTGTCTAGTACGCTGACCGTGAAGTTAGTGAGGCGTGCCTCGCAGCAATTATCCGTACGATTGAAGATGTTGATGTCTCCGATGTTGAAGGTCCCACCGAGGTCGACTTCCCACCAAGGGTCAACTTCGCTAGCGGTATGCGTTACAGAATTTCCACTGTAGGCTCCATTCGTATTCCCATCAACGGCACGCGAGGCGCTTCCCGAGTGTGCGGTAGACGATTGAGTCGCAGATTTGTTTAGGGCGAGGTTGCCAGAACCAGCGGATTGAGAAATCGTAATGCTGTTGAGGTTGAAGGAGTGGCGTGTTCCACCGACGATGAGTCTTAAGCTTTGTACCCCTTCGCTTAGGCTAATGTCAGTAGCCAAGGTAAGATCGTCCCAAGTGTTCCACCCTCCTGTTCCGGTTACAGTAACGTTTCCGGTTTTGTCCGTTCCAGCGAAGTTTGCTCTGAGAGTACCATTTGATGTTGGAGCGGAATATCGAATTGATATATCATAGTTTCCACTACTGGGGACGTGAACGGTGTAAGTGAGTTCTTCGCCAGTATCGATCCACCCTACATTGTAGTCACCTATTGAGTCGGACGTAGATTGAATATCAACATTTTCGTCGGTTCGGTATTGCGACCCATTGTTGCCAGAAGTGGTATCTACGTAGGTGCGACCTTCGCCATCACCCGCGAAGTGATCGAAGTTTTCTGCTTCGATAGTCATTGGCAATACATTCATGGCAAATATGGGAAGGCCATTCGAATCGAAGCCACTGATCGGATCGCCGGCACATCCTTCGGGTCGTCTGTATGAAAGTCCACCCCAGCCAGGGCAGTGAACGCCATCGCTCCCTTCGTATCCTTGTTGGCTGATTGCAAAATCTCTGGTTTGAATTGTCCAGTTGGTCTGGGAAGTTAATCCAGCTCTCACATCGTAATGAGCTGAGGCTAGCTCCCAACGTGGGGCGAAGATTGAATTTCCTCCTCGGCTCAAACCACCACCGCAAGCGATTTCTGGATTAATTTTAAGCCCTCTCCATCGTCCACTTCTGGTATGGCGTTGGTAAAAAGAGGTTGGCTCCAGGGGATTGCCTTGCTCGAAGGATAGGTTGTATCTGAGAAGATACTCACATCCTTCTAAAATACGATTGTTGAGGTAGCTGTAAACATCGTCTCCTTGGTTCCAGGCCATTTCCGCTGATTCGAGAATAGATGAAATGCCAAGGTTCGAATGATTTTGATCTCTCCAGGCCTCTTGGCATTGACCGTTGTCATAGATGTAGTGTTGGATTTGGTCATCGTATCCATAATCCGGGGTAGTAGTGAGCCGAGAAAATTGATAGGATTCTTCAAATTCGCATGATGCGGTGAGTGCACCGATACTCGCCGGGCCGGAGTGGTAGGGAAGATCATCGCTTCGTGACGGCAAGCCGGTGAGGTATCGCAGGGCTCTGTCGTAGATGATTTCGTTGTCGTTGAATATTCCGATGGCCATAACGGTTCGCCAAGCTAACAAGCCTTGATTTCCGTGCCGTCCTGGGTCGCCCATGTAGGTTCTCCAGTAAAAGGTGACGTTGTCGTTGTCGATATCGCTTTGAGGAACGGTTGTATTGGAATATCCGGGGTATACGAGCATATCCTTGAATGCTTGGATCTCGGAAGCTGACCAGCCATTGTAAGTGCTTTTGATGATTTCGGCTGCATTGATCAGTGGAGCTCCATACAAGCCTGCGGAGAGCGGTTCCGTGCCACCTCCATAAAAATTAGTCAAAGAACTCCAAGCGTTGAGGATATCGATTGCTTTTTCCGCGTACCGTGAATCGTCAGTGATATACCACATGAGTGAAAGTTGGTATGCTGCTACGGAGTCGGATTCATATTGGTTGCGTTGATCTCTGGGATTCTCACGAGAGAGATTATTGTTATTGGGGTCTTTTTGAACAACGTAGTCGTAACTCGACTTCGAATCTGCCTGAAGATTCAAGAATGAGGTATACCATGGGTCGATTTGAGCTTCTACCATGGCTTTCATTCTATCCAAGTCTGACCTTTTGTGCCAAATTCCAGGATGCACGAATTGTCCTAGAAGGTTGCTCGTTATAAGAGCAAACGAGAGCATGATGACTCCCTTTAAATATAATGATGTATTGGTTTTATGCATATCACTGTCGTGGTTTTTGATTTTATGGGATAATTATTTAGCAAGTGCAGAGTCCATCGGGCTTGCCTAATAATTGGGTAATAGGGTCGTTTAATAGAAAGTTTTTTGAGGGCTTCTCAGTTTGAGAGCATCAGAATGTCTTTCTGGGGTAGTGTTTTATGGAAGTTGGTAATTCCACACTGAAAAGTACATACCTTAGGTGAATGGTAAGGGCTATATTCTTCTAATTAAACATGGAAACTAGAGTTCGTTTGAAGGCAGACCCTAGTATTTGCATCGCGTTGTTTTGACCCTTCAAAAAGGGCAAACCAGCAATACTGATACACAATTAGCCGTTATGATGCCTGTCGCGTTGTTCAAATTGTTGCGAGTGCATTTACCGCGCTAGCTATCAATAGATTGTATTCTAAGAAGTGACAATTTTTTGAATAGAGAAGGACAGCAGAGGCGAACTATACATAATAGAGAAGTATGTTAAGCGGCGCTTATGCCGTTTTGTTTTCGCAATATTTCAGTTTTGGTCAACCTGGTAACTAAATTTGACATAATTGTCGCTTCTATGCAGAACATTTCGATATCGCGACAAGTGCAGTCGATCGTTATGAGTACCCAACACAAACGCCCGATAACCCTAAGATATATTGCTAAACGGTTAAACGTTTCTCATGTAACCGTATCGCTAGCTCTAAGAAACAGTCCTCGAGTGTCTCAGGAATGTCGCACTAGAGTTGTGCGAACTGCGAAAGAATTGGGTTATCGATCCGATCCCTTGATGACACAATTGGCTAGCTACCGTAAGCATTCTATTCATACAAAAACGCAGTCGGTAATTGCTTGGATAAATGATTGGGAAAATCCGCAGCATTTCTTTGCTCAATCGGAGTTTTCAAATTATTTCGAAGGGGCAAAGTCGATGGGGGAGAGGTTGGGGTATGATATTGAGATTTTTAATACTAAAGAGCTTGATTTAAAGGAGGAGAGCTTGGGGGATGTTTTTTCTTCTCGAGGAATTCGTGGCATGATCGTTCCTCCTCACCCTAGTTTATACAAAATAGCAGATGAGTATTTAGATGAAATGGCGATTATACGGATTGGTTTTAATAGCCCATCCTCCAAACGTCATATCGTTTGTTCAGATCAATTTGAAGGGGGGCGTATTGCGGCTCAGGCAATGATTCTTGCTGGCTATGAGCGAATTGGATACGTGAGCGATAGAGCAAAGGAGATTCGCTCACGCCACAATTTTGCTGCAGGCTTTTCCACGTATTGTAATTATCTGAGTAACAAAAACTCTCGAGTACCCGCTTTAATATTTGATTCGAATGACCCAGTGAATGGGAGAGAAATCTATCGCCAGTGGCTTGAGAAGTATAAGGTAGATGCAGTCTTTGTATCGAATGGGAGGGTTGGCGATTGGACGCGCGAGTTCGGTTTGAAGTTTGGTTCCGATATTGGAATGGCGGGGAGCAGCGTTTGGGATGCGGAATATGATTCAGGCTTAGATCAGAGACCGTTTGAAATTGGAGAAGTCGCAATGCAGTTACTGACGCGATGTATTGAGCGAAATGAATTCGGGGTACCTAAAGTCCCCCAGCGCTTGCTTGTTTTGCCGACTTGGGTAGAGGGGCCGGACCTCTCAACAAAAAGCTGAGCAATGAGAGTTTGTTGTGTTCATTTTAGATTTGAGGCTGAGGATCTCGCTTTTTGATTATCTGGTGCGACTGACTTCGTTTCGGGACCCCTCTTCATTGACATGGCAGATTTAAACAAACGTCCGATTACTTTGAGACAAATAGCCAAAGAGTTGAGTGTTTCGCTTTCTACTGTATCGCTAGCGCTGCGAGATAACCCTAAAATTTCTCTTACACGTCGAATTGAGGTAAAGCGTATGGCAAAGGAGCTGGGATATCATCCCGACCCTCTTCTGAGGCAATTGGGTAGCTATAGCAAAATTTCTAAGGGTACGCCTATTCGTTCAACTATTGCTTGGATTGACGATGAGGGTGAAGAGGAGAGTTTTTCAGAACAATCGGAAATTAATAAATATTTTGAGGGAGCAAAATCGATGGGCGAAGACTTGGGTTTTCGTTTGGAAAGATTCAATAGGAAGGAACTTGGGGTAACGAGAAAACGGCTCTGCAGAATATTATCTTCGCGGGGTATTCGAGGGGTAATTATTCCTCCACACTCAATTTTACACGAAGTTGCTGATGAGACCTGGGGCGAGTTTGCTATTATACGTATCGGATTTAATAAGACCACATCGAAACGCCATATCGTTTGTCCTGATCAATTCGAAGGAGGCCGTCTCGCTGCGATAAATATGCTGGCCGCGGGGTATGAGACTCTTGGTTACGTAGGCTTGCGAAGCGAAGAAGAGCGTTCGCGCTACCATTATTTCTCAGGATTTGTGACTAGTCGCGATCTGCTAGTGCCTTCGACCAGTAGTATTCCTCCTCTTTTTTTTGATTCGGAGAACCTTGTTGAAGGCAAAGAGGTTTATCGTAAATGGTTACACGATCATAAGATTGATGCTGTGCTGGTAGCTCATTTTCATAAGTTAAGTGAGTGGACGTGTGAACTGGCGCCTGAGATAGGTCGCGGTATCGGGTTGGCAGGGACAAATGTATATGCTCCCGGATTTAATTCGGGTTTAGACCAAAGGTCTTTTGAGGTGGGTGAGGCTGCAATGCAGCTTTTGGCTCGGTTGATTGACTATCACGAATTTGGAATCCCGAAGGCTCCTCAACGCCTTCTCATCTCGCCGACTTGGGTAAACGGTAAGAGTATGATTGGTGCAAAATGAGTAGAGCGATTCGTTTCAAGAAAGAAAAATTTGAAGATGAAAAATGTTAATGAATGTGAGCGTATCCTATTGATTTTGATGAGTTTCGACTGAAACGGACTGCAACGAAGTCTTTACCTATCGTAGTAAATGCGGAGAATAGAATAACGATTCTGAGAGCAATGGCTTTTGAAGCGAAATGTCTTGGCCAAATGTTTTTGATGGCCATGAGGCTTTTGCTTTGAGAGGTGTTGTTTGTCATGAAGTTTGGTAACCTAGAGCTTGAGTCTAATTTGTTTTTGTCGCCGTTGGCGGGGTACACGAACTTGCCGTTTCGTCTAACAGTAAAGGCTTTAGGAGGGTTGGGCCTCGTTACGACGGATTTGGTGAATGCGCGTTCGCTTTTGGAAAAGCGTCCCGTCGCGTTTAAAATGATTGCGACGGATCCTCGTGAGCAACCGATGTCGGTTCAGCTGTTTGGCGGTGTAAAAGAGGAGATGCGTGATGCGGCAATTATGGTACAAGAGCGTGGAGCTCAGTCGGTCGATATCAACATGGGTTGTCCAGTTAAGAAGGTGGTGAAGACGGGGAGTGGGTCTTCGATGATGAAGGATCTCTGTCACACCGCTGAGTTAGTGAAAGGGATGGTGGAAGCTCTTGATATTCCCGTTACCGCGAAGATGCGTTTGGGGTGGGACGAGAACAATATTACTGCTCCCGATTTAGCGAAGGCTTTGGAGGATGTTGGAGTTGCTGCGATTTTTGTCCATGGCCGTACGCGAGCTCAAGGATTCACGGGTAACGTGAATTTGGACGGCATTCGCTTGGTGAAAGAAGCAGTATCGAGTGTTCCAGTTATTGGAAATGGAGATGTGACTACTCCACGGTCTGCAAAAAAAATGCTCGAAGATACGGGTTGTGATGGTGTGAGTATGGGACGTGGGGCATTTTATAATCCTTGGATTTTCAAACAAACGCAGCATTTTTTGGATACTGGTGAAATGATTTCAAACCCGACTTTTGAAGAGAGGATCCAATTAATGCGCGAACATCTCGATCGCATGGTTGAATTTTATGGAGAAGATCGTGGCTGCGTACTTTTCCGAAAAGTTGCAGTTTGGTATGCCAAACAATTTGGTCCATCAAAGATGTTTAAGGACTCGGTAGTCCGCTTTGATAGTGTGAAACTGTTCGAGGAGATTTTGGAAAAATACATCGAATGGCGTTCGCGGTTTTGTGACGAAAGTGGGGAGTTGATGGAGCGATATCGTCCGGCGGATCCGTATTCATCGATTACGGACGCGACTCCAGAAACGGAAAAAATCAAGGTTCCGAAAGGGCCGGTAGATGTTTGGTAACAAGTATATTTAAGTTGTGGCCCAAGGCTGGAATCTTACGGTCTATTTATTCACTAAAAAGCCCATCCGACGAAGGATGGGCTTTTGTTTCTAAACTGTTTTGTTCTAAACAATAAATTGTGTTTAGGCGGCGCTGATGAGGGTGGCTGGGTCTAGGATGAGGGCGATGGTACCATCTCCAAGTATGGCTCCTCCGGATACTCCAGGTATACCTTGCATCATGCTACCAAGACTTTTGATGACCACTTCTTGTTTGCTGACCATGTCGTCGACCATGAGTCCGCAAGGTTTGCCAGCGGTTTCGACGATGACGACGGTAGAGTCTTTGGTGTCGGTAACAGCATCTGGGATTTGGAAGTGATTGTGTAATCGGAATAATGGAATGACCTTGCCGCGGATGTTGAGAATTTCTTCGTTGCCTTGGACTTTTCCGATGACGTTTTCGTCTGGGCGAAGAGCAACTTTCACTGAAGTAGTTGGCAAGATAAAGCGGTCTTCACCGACCTTCACTACTAGGCCGTCTACGATGGCCATTGTGAGTGGTAGAAGAATCTTGAAGGTGGATCCTTTTCCGAGGACGGATTCGATTTCGATTTTTCCGCGTAGCTTTTCGATGTTTTTCTTAACAACGTCCATGCCTACACCGCGTCCTGAAATGTCGGTAATTTGCTCAGCAGTCGAGAATCCGGCTGCGAAAATGAGTTTGAAAATTTCTTCGTCAGAAAGTTGTTCGTCTTCCCGTACAATGCCGTTGGCAATTGCCTTCTTGAGTACTTTTTCGGGATCGATTCCGCGCCCATCGTCTTTGAGCTCGATAACGATGCTGCTTCCTTGGTGATAAGCTTTGAGAGAAATATTGCCTGCTTCTGGCTTGCCGATGGCAACGCGATCTTCAGGTGACTCTAGGCCATGGTCGAGTGCGTTGCGAACCATGTGTACGAGTGGGTCCCCGATTTCTTCTACGACATTACGGTCGAGTTCGGTATCTTCTCCGACAACACGGAAGTTTGCTTTTTTGCCAGCTTTGGCACCGATATCGCGAACAATACGCCCCATTTTTTGGAAAGTCGCTTTGATTGGAATCATTCGAAGCGCCATGGACGTGTGCTGTAGGTCCTTGGTGATTCGGGTGAGTTGCGACATGTTACTCTGGAAATTGGAGTCGCCTTTGGATTCGGTTGATTTGGAGCTTTCTAGCAATTGGCTCTGTACGATTACGAGCTCTCCAACCATGTCCATGAGATTGTCTAGCTTCCAGGTGTTAACGCGAATGGAAGCGTTTTCGTTGACTTTGGCTTTGGCTTGCGGAGTCGGCGCTGCCTCTTGCGCTGGAGCGTCAATGGGAGAAGACCCCTGATCTGTAGTGCCCTCAGTTGCTTCTGGGGCTGCACTTTCTTTTGGAGTCTCTTCCTTCGAGGAATTTTCGATGTGGGCTGCTTGTGAATCGCCGGTGATTTTGGCGTATTCTTCAGGGCCTTTCATTGCCCAGCGAGCCCGTGCCATAAGTTTGCTAACTAAGAGAGGCGTTGTCGGTTCAGTGCCTTGAACGAGAGCTTCGGAAATTTGCTCGATGAGCTTGCCGATGACATCTTTTGCCTCGAGAACGAGATCGATGATGCCTGTGAACACTACCAGCTTGTCGTTTCGAACGAGGTCCATAAGGGACTCGACTTCGTGAGCTAGGCGATTGATGGGGATAAGGTTTAGGAATCCGGCTACTCCCTTGATGGTATGGAAGGAGCGGAACATCGAGTTGATCGCATCCCGGCTAGTAACGTCTTGTTCGAGTTCAAGGACTGCGGATTCGATTTGACCGAGATGATCTACGGCTTCGCTATAAAATTCTTCTAAGAGTTCGCGATTCTCCGCCATGTTGAGATCCATCACGACGTCGAATTCTGCAAATTCTTTGAGAAGGGCTTGGTCTTCGTCGTTGTCGTCTCCGAGGTCGATTTCGGTGCCTTCGGATTCTTCGTAGGTGATTTCAGTCGACTCGAATGGCTGCGGATCGCGATCTTGACGAATATCGCCACGAGCGGATTCTAACCAGAGGTTAAATTCTGTGAGGAGAGCGATCGTTTGATCGTCATACGGTTTGCACGCATCTAGGAGGGAATCCATTTGAGCGAGAACGATCTCGACTCCGTTTTGGAGGATGTCCTTGTTGGCAAATTCGGTTTGGAAATCCTTAAGCAGGCTGTAAACGGGAAGCATCCCATTGTCTGTGCCAACTTCCGCGAGAAGCGTTTCGGCTGAAAATTGCTGTGAGAGTTTTTCGAATTTGGTAACTTCTTCTGCTTGCCAAAGCTTTGGAGTCTCGTCGATGGCTGGTGCAAGATCTTGAATAGGAGCCGCTTCGAATTGAGGCTCTTCAATGGATGCTGTCTCAGGTTCAGGCTCTGAAACTTCGTCGAAATCGACTGTGTTCACGGCTAGGCCGTCATTTTCTGCATCGTCTATGATTTCGATACTGGAGAGGTCTGCATCGGGTTCAGGTACTGAAAATTCGAATGTTGCCGGTGCTTCCGGCTCCTTAGGCTCAGAGGTTGCTACAGGTTGTTCGCTGTAGGTTTCGATCTCTTGACCGCTTGTCATCTTCTCCAAAGCGTTTTCGCACCATTTTGCAAATGCGATCATACTTTGGATAGACGCGTCATCGAAATCTGAAGCAGTGTCCAGAAGGGCTTGGAGCGTAGCAAGAGCAGTTTGAACGGCTTGATTAAGCGCGTCGTCTTGCTTAAATGTGTCAGCAATGTCTCCGATTAGGCTGTAGATTGGGATAAGACCTTCATCGCTTCCAGGCTTAGCTCGGTGAGCTTCGGCTGAGAGTTGGGAGATGAGGTCTTCGAATTTGGTGATTTCTTCAGACGACCAAGTCATAACTTATTGTTTGGGAGTGATTGGGCGACAAGATGTGCGCACAAATTGATTGATTACTGAGATCAAATATCGTCCCACAAGGTGGATTTCTTGAGTAGAAATTCCGGTTATGGACTAAGTAACCTTTGCTTTAGTCTGAATGGAGCACCTGTGCCGCCTGAATTTACGGCTTTTATCTGAAGCTCTTTGAGCCCTAAGTTCTCAGCATCGATTGGATTGCAGTGAGGGCTGATTTGAGTGAGAAGGGCTTTTTTAGGACGACAGCGTCATCTGGAAGATCGAAATCGACTAGCATTTCATCGGAATAGCCGGTCATGTAGATTACTTTCATTTCCGGCGCCACTTCAAGCAGGCGCTTTGCGAGCTCGGATCCTTTCATGCGAGGGAGGAGTAGGTCGGTGATGAGCAAATCGAATGGAGGTTCTGGCTGTTCGAAGAAATCGAGAGCGTCTTCAGCTTGGTTGGTGGAGAAGACTTCGTAGTTGTATTGTACGAGTAGCCCCGAAATGCAGTCGCACATAGTTTCGTCGTCTTCGACGACCAGGATTCGCTCTCTGGATTTAGAGCTTAAACTATTGTTGTTTCCGGGGGCAACTTGCTTCGGCTCTTCGTCGCGCTTTACGTTTATTGCTGGAATGAAGATACGGAATTGGGTGCCTTGGCCGATCTCGGAGGAAACTTCGATGTGACCGTTTGATTGTTTAACAATACCGTAGACGGTTGAGAGGCCGAGGCCTGTTCCTTTGCCTGTTTCTTTCGTTGTAAAGAATGGCTCGAATATATGGCGCTGAGTATTTTGGTCGATTCCCATTCCATTGTCCTGGAAAGTGAGAACCATATAGTCTTGGCGCTCCATGTACTCGGGAAGGAGTTTGTCGGACTCGTCAGCGTTGCAATCTTGAATAGAGAGTGAAACTTCGCCGCCGTTTGGCATGGCGTCTCGCGCGTTAGTTGTGAAATTGATCAGAATCTGCTCCAGCGCGGTACGGTTTATGTTTATATGAATCGGCGACTCCTTGAAATTGAGATGGAAGCGAATGTCTTCCGGAATGAGTCGTTGCAGAATTTTCTGCATGTCCCGTGTAACCGCTACGGCGTCGAGAATGCGTGGTTTGAGATTTTTGTTGCGACGGCTGAAGGAGAGCAGTTGTTGGGTTAGATCTGCAGCTCGTTCGGCGGCTTTCCTGATCTCCTCGAGATAGGTCTTGTGGGGATTTGTATCGTCGGTTTTATCGAGAACGAGGTCTGAGAAAGAAAGGATTACAGCTAGGATATTGTTGAAATCGTGGGCGATGCCACCAGCAAGTCTTCCAACAGCTTCCATCTTTTGGGACTGGAAGAGGTCTTGTTCGAGGCGGCGTATTTGAGAGACGTCGCGTTGGATTACCACGTAGTTGGTGATTTCACCGGGGCGGCCATAAACCGGAAAAATTTTCCAGGCTAGAATGAATTCCGCACCGTCTTTGCGGTAACCTACGGATTCTCCTGCAGTAGTCTGGCCTTGCTCGATGTCTTCGACCATTTCATCGATCACAGATTGGTCTGTGTTGGGCCCGTTTAGAAGGGAGAGTCCCTTGCCGATTACGTCACTTTCGCTGTAGCCTGTGATTTCGGTGAAGCCGTCGTTGGTGTAGAGAATACGAGCGTCTCCCTTGTTCCAATTGGTATCTGTTATAATAACTGCCTCGCCTATGCTTTTCAGTGCGGTGGCTATTAGGCGTATTTGGGCTTCAGTTATTTCGTTTTCGCTGAGGTCGCGAATGAATAGAAGAGCCCCAGAGAGTTCAGGGTAGACTGTGTTTGTATTCGGACGGAGCTGAAAGCTTATATGAGTTTGCTGGCCTTGTTTGTTACTCACATACGCTTGCGCTGCTGCGAGTTGGGGGTTGCGATAGCGTTCATCTGAAAGGTCGATGCGATTGTGCGTAGTGGGGTGGTAAGCATTGAAAACATCTGCAACCGATTTCCCGATGGATTCGGATTGATCTACGTTTAGCAACCCGCAGGCCGTGTTGTTTATGTTTTCGATGCCACCCGTGCGATTAAGCACTAGAATGCCTTCGCTCGAGAATTCTAATAAGGATTCAGCTAAGAGGCTAGCCTTGAGAAGATCTTGGGAAGATGAGTGGGTTTCGGGGGCTATAGTCGGGCCTGTCGTTTGGTCTTGATTCACGGTAGCTCGAAGCGAAAAATCTGTAGATTAATATTCTTAAAAGCAATGAAGAGATACTCGTGTCGGTGGAAATACTTAGAGCATTTTGGCTGTATCCGCTTTGAGTTGAATTACAGCATGAGTGAAAGTATAAGCTGCGAGATTTCAAAGGGAATTCCCTATGTATCAAGTATTTACTATTGTTTTACATCGATCTACTAGTTTCCCTTATGCCCGGCTAAGGGTACTCGTAGTGTGTATCTGATTTTTGGATTATGCATTAGCGTTATTGACCTTATGTGTGGTTGGTATTTGGTTACTCCACCAGATGTTCGTTTTCTTCGTAATAGTTGAATTTTATTTAAAAAGAGTAGACTGTCGCAAGGATGCAAAATCTAATTGAAGTAGCAAAAAGGGCCTGTAAGGCGGCTGGAAGAGCTTTGGTAGACTGCCGTCATGATCAAACTATCGAATCATTTGAGCATGACTTGAAGTCTAGTGCTGATGTTGTCGCTGATAATGTTATCAAAGAGATTCTTGAAGAGACGGGGATAGAGGTTTTGAGCGAAGAAGGATCGACTAAATCGTTGCATCAACCTTTATGGATAGTCGACCCGCTGGACGGCACTGTGAATTATGTGAAGGGAAATCCGCTTAATTGCGTTTCGATTGCTTATTGGGAAGGTGACGTAATCATTTTCGGAGTTATTTATGATTTCTCTTCTGACGAAATATATGTCGGTGGTAAAGATTTTCCTACCAGCTGTAATGGCAAGCTTGTTACGGTTTCAACATGTTCTCGTTTGTCAGAGGCGATAGTGACGACTGGGTTTCCGAATGGATCTAGCTACTCGGAAGAGAGTCTTTTGCAGTACGTAAATAAGGTTAGGTCTTGTCGGAAGGTTCGACTATTGGGTAGCGCTGCATTATCTCTTGCGTGGCTTTCGCGTTCCTGGGTGGATTGTTATATGGAAGAAGGTATCTACTTGTGGGATGTTGCAGCAGGTTTGGCTTTGGTGGAAGGAGCGGGTGGTCAGTTCTCTATTGATAATATAGATGATCGCTCTCTGAGAGTGAATGTAAGAGCGGTTGCTACCGGGCAGTTGTTATCTGGGATAGAAGCTAGTTCTAAAGTTTGAAATTAAATTATGGGAGGTTGCTCTTCGGTATTGAGTCTGTACATATTGATAATGAACGTTTTGATGTCACCTAACTAAATGAAGATTGCGATGATTCCAGCCCGAATGGGAAGCCAAAGGCTTACGAAAAAGAATCTACAGAAGATTAAGGGAACAACATTGATATCCCATGCGATCCGGAAATGCGTGAAAGCTGGGTGCTTCGATGAAATATGGGTAAATTCGGAACATCCAGATTTTGGTGAAATCGCGCAAAGCGAAGGAGTTCATTTTCATCAGAGGCCGGCTAGTTTAGGAAATTCTGTTGCGACTAGTGAGCAATATGTGGCTGAGTTTTTGGAAAAGAATCGATGTGATACGCTTTTCCAAGTCCACAGTATTGCTCCTTTGTTAACCGCAGAGGACGTTGTTAAATTTGTTAAAAAAATGGAGTCGAGTTCTTTTGATACTTTGCTTAGTTGTGATAATATTCAAATAGAATGCGTTTATGGGAGTAAGCCGGTGAATTTTAATTTCGACGAAAAATCTAATTCTCAAGATTTGGAACCTATTCAACGGGTTAATTGGGCAATATCAGCATGGAAGAGAGGGCAATTTCTGGAAGCCTTTCGTAGTGGTAAATGTGCTACTTATAGTGGGGACGTTGGGTTTCATTCCTTGAGTACTTTAACTTCGCATATTATCAAAACGAAGGAAGACCTTCTTTTGGCCGAAAAACTCTTTGATTTAGTGTTCTCCGAGTGAGTGCAAGATATGGTTAAAACAAGTTATTATTCGAATTTCTGTTCGGCTCTTCAGTCTGCTCTTTCATCTCTTGAGGTAACGACTTTGGATGGGAGTATTATCGAACCCGACGATGGGTTAGTTCAGTTTTGCAAATTATCTGAATTGGTCGCGGCGTCAGGTGGGTGTCAATATATGTGTGGAAATGGAGCAAGTGCAGCGTTTGCGAATCATATGGCTTTAGATTGGACAAAAGCAGGTGGTATTAAAACGTATTCGTTTAGTGACTCCGCCATTCTAACTGCGGCAGCGAACGATTTAGGTTATGACCAAATGCTGAGCGCTCCATTAGGTTGGTATTCGAAAAAAGGAGATCTGCTGGTCACTATTAGTTCTTCGGGAGATTCAGAAAACGTACTGAACGCTATAGCAGTAGCACGGTCAATGGGACTCCAGGTGGTTACCTTAAGCGGTATGTCTTCCGGCAATAGATCGAGATTGCTTGGAGATTTAAATTTCTACATACCAGGTAAGACTTATGGGATCGTTGAATCATCTCATCAAGTCTTGCTTCATGCGTGGTTGGATCGATTTTTGGATATACCGTATGAATAGATTATGAAGCTTTGGAAGAATACGAGTACTTTGGATTCACTCTGCGATAGTATTTTAAATACCGCGGAGCCATCGATAGCGGATATTGCTCTGATTGGCGGGAAGAAAATAGATTTGTCAACGCTTCCAAATTTAAAGGGAATATTTAAGTGTGGTGTGGGTACGGATAATGTGCCGTTTGAGGAATGCGAGAAACGAGGAATTGAAGTCGGTTTGCCTTCCGCTGATACTGCAGAAATAATATTTGAGGAAACTGCGACTTTTACAGTTTCGATGATATTTAGGATGCTGTATTCGGAAGTTGGGTCGATTGATTCTTGGAGAAAAATGCAACGTACAATTGCGGCGAAGAAAAGCGTTTTGATCGTAGGTCTGGGGAACATTGGTCGCCGAGTTGCGGGAAAGCTTGAGGGAAGTGTTAATGTTCTTCATTTCGATCATTTGCAGGTAGAAAATACCTCTCTTGAGGAGCTAATGGGACAAGCGGATGTTGTCTCTATGCATATTCCGCTAACAAAGGATAATCGTTCCTTCTTTGATAAAGAGAAATTGTCTTGGTTGAAAGATGGTGCGGCGATTGTGAATACGGCGAGAGGTGCAATTGTTGACGAAGAAGCTTTGTTTCTGGAAATTCAATCAGGTCGTTTGCGTGCAGCGTTTGATGTTTTCTGGGAGGAGCCATACAAAGGGAAATTAGTGCAATTTGCAGATGATCGGTTTTTCATGACCCCCCATGTCGCCAGTACAAGTAGGCAATTTCTTGAGGGCTTACTCAAGGATTTTAAGGAATTTGCAAAAAAAGTATGCTGAAGGTTGCAATAATTGGATACGGTAAGATGGGGCGAATTCGCCACAAGCACTTAGTCGAGAGCGGTCGTGCTGAGGTGGTCTTGGTTTCTGATCAGCAGGAGGTGCCCGATGCTCCATGTAGGCAAGTCAGCGATGAGGGAGAGATATTCGATGACCCGTCAATAGACGCAGTGTTTGTTTGTACGCCGAACTACAGAATACCGGAATTGGTTATCCGAGCTCTGAAAAATGGAAAACATGTTTTCTCTGAGAAGCCGCCAGCTAGAAATGCCGCAGAGATTGAAGAGGTTCGAATGGCTGAACAGGCTGCGATTGGATGCAAGTTGATGTATGGTTTTAATCACCGTCACCATACCAGTATTCAGAAAATGAAAGAGATCATCGATTCTAAAGAGATGGGCAAGGTGCTTTGGATGCGTGGACGGTATGGAAAAGAAGTGGATGAGTCGTACTTTGATACATGGCGAGCAGACCCGAAACTGGCGGGCGCTGGTATTATGCTCGACCAGGGAATACACATGTTAGATTTGTTTTTGCATTTTTGCGGGGATTTTGACGAAGTGCATGCACTTGTATCCAACTTATTTTGGAAGATTGAAGGTGTTGAAGACAATGTATTCGCGATTATGAAGAATAGCGAGACGGGTGTATGCGCGTCTCTTCACTCCACGATGACTCAATGGAGGTACTTGTTCTCGTTAGAAGTTTTTCTTGAAGGTGGCGCTTTGATTCTTAATGGTCTGAAAACTTCCTCTGGGGTTTATGGTGAGGAAGATTTAGCTATCAAGAGAAATGCTCCAGACGCTGACGGAAGTTTTGCAGGTGAGGAACACATTGTGTATGAAGTGGACAGCTCGTGGATGTCTGAGATCAATCATTTTTTAGATAGTATTGAAATGGATACTCCTGTGGCATTCGGGAATTCAGAAGATGCGCTGCGTTTGATGAAAGTGATGGATAGGATTTATGGCAATTAGCCCTTTGAGCCCAAGTAGTGAACCGACCCTTCACCCTTTAAAAAGAGTGTTGGTTTATTGTCCACATGTAGGAGGACATCGTCCCACTTATTGTTACCGCATTTGTCGGAGTCTAGTTAAACTAGGACACGATGTGTTTCTGTTCTTTATCGGACACGAGCAAAATAGTGTGTTACGCGTATTTTCTGAAGTCGAGTCCGAGTATCTAGAAGCACTAAAAGTGGAACCTCGCGTTACATGTATCCAAAAGTACGATTTATCAAAATTGTATTTGGATGAGTCGAATTTCATACAAAACTTACAAAGACAATTTAGAGTCGATGCTACGCTTTTAGTTAATGGTGACGTTGCTATCCCAATGCTTTTGAAAATGAATCGAGATGGCTCTCAAAAGTTTTTCGGCCGTACGGTAGGTTTGTTTATAAATTCAGAATGGGTGCATAATGATGGCGCTGACGTTAGCGCACTTCCTTTGAAGACCGTTTCTTATAGAAGTTTCTTTAGGCAAGTTGCGGAAGGGGAATCTGTTTTGGATGGTGTTGTTGTGACTGACGATGTGTTAGCTTGCTCGTTTACGGATTCTTCACCAGTGTGCCGGCATTTGCCCGATATCATACTTCCTGAAAAGAATCCTATTGCTAGGGATAGTGGTGAGCCGTCTAAAGTAAAAGCTCTGGTCGATCATTTTGTAGAGCGAAATGTAGGTAAGCATTTGATATTTTTCTTTGGGGATTTGGAGAAACGAAAAGGATTCGACTTTTTATTGCGATTTTGTTCAGAGAATCAGAATACAATTCTTTTGAGAGTGGGACGGACTAAGCCTGGGTATTCGCCAGGGGGAATGGATGACGTTTCTCGTAAGTCTAGACTAGTAATCGAAGATCGGATACTGGAGATTGATGCATTCATAGATGATATTAAACTGATAGATTATTTCTTCAGTTTGGCAAAATTCGTGCCTTTGCCTTATGATAGATTTTTAAGAACAAGTGGATTGATGTTGGAGGCTGTTAGTCGGGGGTTGCCTGTTGTGGTGCCGGATGCGGGATTAATGTCGGTAAGGGTTAAGCAATATGGGTTAGGAGTGACCTATAAGTCCGGCAGCTATGAGGATTTTTCGACTGCTATGAGTCATATTATGGATACGAACATGGATTATTCAAGGCGTCTAAGTCGTTACGCGACTGCATTTTCGGAGAGCGTTATTGAGAAAACGATGAAATGGGCAGTGAACGCTAAAACTCCGGAAGCATTTAGAGCTGTTGCTGGTATGTTGAAGCCAAAAGAGGGGGATGAGATTGCATTGCGAAAAGAGCTTGTTTGCCATACATGGAATTGCCGTAACACCAAAAGGAAACTCGCTTTAAGCCGTTTCTTGGCAGTTGCCACTTCTATGCGAGTTGCAGTATTTGGCGGAGGTGCATATGCTCGTTGGTTGGAGACGATGACTGAGGCTAGAGATGACTTGCAAATAGTGGCGTTGTTAGACAACCGACCGGATCCAAATACATGTTTGTGGGGACTAAAGGCAGAGCTTGTTTCTACTTTTAAGCTGGAGGGTATAGGTGCGATTGTATTGGCTACGGAGGTATTTACGTCAGAAATGAGAGCGGATTGTTGGCGCTATTTTGGTAGCGCTGCAAACATAGTAAGTTTAAATTGAGGTAGGGTAGATCGTAAAGATATGAGGACTCGAGAAATTGTCAGTTTAGGTATCGGCAGGGATTACGTACGTTGTGCGGTGGCTTGCCTAAAGTCCTGTCGAAATCAGATTTCTGATGATGTGAGCTTTCGCCTTTACTATGGGAATGCAGATCCGAGCGTCTTTGAAATTCCAGATTGGTTAGAGCTTGAATGTATAGATAATTTGATTTTTCAAAAACTTACGCGACAGGATTTGTCGATGCGACCAACATTTGCTAGAGAATTTAAACATGTGCCTTTGACTCATCCCGCGAGTCGGGAAAGCGATGTTCTTTTCTTGGATGCGGATGTGTACGCTTTTGGAAATCCGTTCGATGACTTTTTTAAAAAAATAGAAGATGGCTCTGCCATATTGTTTGCTAAGGATAAGAAGGCTTTTCCAATCTATAGGAATCTTAGGCATGAGTTTGACCTCAATTTGGTCGAAGAGGGTAATAGACTTGGTTATACGCTGTCTAATTTGTCACCAAATACTGGAGTTATGGGCAGGGCTGCAGATGAGTATGGGTGGGCCTTTGCGGACAGAGCGGCTGAGCTTATGGCAAAGCGTATATTGACGCCCTTTCCGGACACCGATTATTTTAACGATGAACCTTATTTTTCAGTAGCGTTTCAGCTCGAGGTTTCAGGTAAAGGTAGGGGATTTATCGATATATCGACTAAAGACTATATTCATACGCATAAAAAAGGGGTATTGAAAAACCAGGATAGTGATGCTCCAAGCGTGTATTGGGGGCAGCAAGATGTGCTGCATGAAAAACCCAAGTTGATACACTTTATAGGTTTTCGACAGTTTCCTTGTTACCTTTCGCGGGTGGAGCGGGATGTTCCTTTTGTTTCTTCGGGAGAGCGCTATTCATGAAGGTTTGGGAAGATGATTTTCCGTTGAGCGAACGCTTTATAGCTGTGCTGCGATATCGGCGAGCACATAAAGAATTCTTTGAGAGGCCGTACTGGGGACGTAATACGATTTCGGGTAAGTATGGCTTGGTGCGTCGAAAAGGGTATCACGGAAGATTGGGGGATTTGACCGCCAAACATACAGGGAAGCGTTGCTTTATAGTAGCCAACGGGCCTAGCTTGGCTCAGTTAGATCTAGCAAAATTGAGGTCTGAAGTGGTGATAGCTTCAAACGGAGCCTATAAGATCTTCAATGAATTAGGATTCTCTCCTACCTACTATACGATGGAGGATGCTCGCCAGATAGAGGATAGGAGAAAAGCGTTGCCTGAGGTTAGAGGCTCGACTCGAATTTTTCCTTTGAGAAGCTCATATTGTATTAAACCTCGTGAAGATACAATATTCTGTAATTTGGAGAAAGAGAGCTATCCGTCTCATAGAAGATATAGGGAATTGTATCCATTATTTTCAGAAGATTTTGCGTCCACGGTTTATCTAGGGTCTACAGTGACGTACTTTAATCTACAATTGGCGTTTCACCTAGGATGTGATTCTGTGTATCTCATTGGGTTGGATCACGACTATGGAGAGGTCGTTGAAAAGCTCCCTCCTGGTAAGGTTAAAATTACGCCCGAAGTGTACGAGATGATAAAAGATTCACATTTTGCGCCTGGGTACCATAAAATCGGAGGTTATATAGGTGTTCCTTATGTTAAATACCAGGAACAAGCTTTCAAAAAAGCTAAAAGTGTTTTTGCGATGAGGGGCCGCAAAGTGTACAATGCCAGTGCTCATTCAAAATTAGATGTATTCGAACGCGTAGACTACGCGTCCCTTTTCTGATGAAGGTTCTCCACATTAGCCACAATTTGAGAGGTGGAGCTGGGAAGAATCTTCGCCGTCATCATGAATCTCTATTGGATTGTGGCATTGATAGTCGAATCTTGATTGGAGAAAAATGGGAGGAATCAAGTCGTATCCGATCATTGATTACTCATGGTTGGCGGAGTCCGTTTGGCGAAAACCTTTCGGAGAAAATGGGAAACAGGCTTTTGCCAATGATTGGAGATAATCCTTTTCTCAATCGCCGGTTTTTAGAATTAGAGAAGCACCCTTGGGTTGAGTGGGCAGATATCGTGGAGATTCGACAGGTCCATTCTGGGGGTAAACGTCCTTATCTTCCTTTGGGAATTATCGGGAAGATCGCACGCAGAAAGCCGTTGGTTTGGCGTCTTTCCGATATGTGGGCATTTACGGGGTACTGCTCCTATTCATATGAATGCGAGCGTTGGCAATCGGGTTGTGGCTCTTGTCCGCAACTATCAGAGGGAGGGCGTTTTAGAGCAGAACTTAAGATTCCAGAGAAGGATAGTAGTCGATACCAGTGGAATCGAAAACGAAAGGCGTATTCATCTTTTCCACTAACAGTAGTCAGCCCTTCGCGTTGGATGGATTCGATGGTTGGAAGGAGTTTCTTAGGCGAACAGAAAAGGCGAATCATTCCCATCGGAGTAGAGGAGGGAGTGTATCGACAAAATCGAGAAGCATGCCGCAAGAGACTTGGTCTAGAAGATGATTCGATTGCATTATTGGCAATCTTACCGAATCCGAATAACCACCGCAAAGGCTATGATTTGGCAATCAAAGTTGTGAAGCTGCTAGAGCAGGCCAGCGATAAGCTTAGGCTCGTAGTTGTATCTTCAAAGCCAATTGATTGTTCCTTTACGACTCTGCCGGTTATAGAGGCTGGCTTTCGGTCCAGTGACGAATCGTTGGCTGAGGTGTATGCAGCTTGTGACATTTTGTTGTTTACTTCTAGAGCTGACAATAGCTCTCAGGCTTTGGTAGAAGCGGGGATGTCGGGATTGGCAGTAGCGGCTTTTGATGTAGCTGGAAACCCAGAGTATCTGAGCAAAGGATGTAAGGAAAGGATGGCACCTGCAGAGAATGTCGAGGCTATGTCAGCATTGATAAGAGAAATGGTATCCAATCCAGAATCACTGCGAAAACTGCAGGAGGAATCGCGTCATGAAATCCGAGAAAGATTTGGTCAAAAACGACAGACATCAGCTTTTGTTTCCCTTTATTCTGAATTGAGTTTACCGGGTTGATTGTTTGAGAAAATTCTGAAGCACGATAGCGTTATATTATGGGACGATTTGAGATCAGTTATGAAGAGGCTTTGAGGAATCGAAAGCAGAATAAGTACTCACATTGGGGGTATTACAAAAAGACAGATTTTGAGGATACTTCAGGATTGTATGCGGGCCAGCGATTGCGTGCGAATAAACTCTTTGAACCAAAACTTTTTGACGCAGTGAAATTGCCCCGAGATGGAAATTTTTTTGCAATGGGTTCCTGTTTCGCTCGAGAAGTAGAGTATGCTCTTATTCAAAAAGGAGTAGAATTTTTGAGTGTACCAACGGTATTTAGAAATGAGGACCCAAATCCACTGTCCGGTTCGAGTTCACCCGCGAATACTTTTGTTACAAAGTATAATGTGTTTTCTGTATTGAATGCATTTAGGTGGGCATTTGAAGATCCGTCACCTTATCCACAGAATGCTCTGATAAAGACTTCTGAAGGAACGTATGTTGATTTGCATTCCCATACGACACTAAGCGATTTGCCTTTGAATTCTGCTATTGAACGTAGGTGTAAAGTGGATGCGTATGTGAGACGAGCAATGGAAGCGGATGTGGTAATATTGACATTCGGGTTTTGCGAACTTTGGTGGGATAGGGAAATTGAGGCGTATTTGAATATTCCGCCTAATGGGAGGATTGCAAAAACGTATCCTGGTAGGTTTACTTTTCGCCTGCCAGAATTTGAAGAATTAGTATCCGCCTTGGATGAGCTTCATGGATTGTTTGCTGAGCACGGGAAACCGGGTGTTCAAATAGTCTGTACGGTTTCACCTGTATCGCTCAGCAATACTTTTCGAAAGGAAGATGTCGTTATTGCTAATTGTTTTTCAAAATCTCTAAACCGCGTGGGTGTGGAGTATTGGAAAAATAAATATGACAATGTTCATTACTTCCCGAGTTATGAAATCGTTACTTGTTCCGAAGTTGCAACAGCTTGGAAGGATGATAGGCGTCACCCGAGCGATGAGGTTATTGCTTCTGTTGTGAAGTCGTTTGAGGCTAATTATTTTGACAAAGTTACGACGTAATCATGATTTGTTGAAATTTTCATCTAAGAGGTATCCTAAGTCAGACTTGTTAAGAAAGTCTTCAAGTTCATCGTAGTTAGAGACTAATTCTTTGATGAGATAAGGGTGTTGTGATTTTCGAGTTACCAGGGGCGAAAACGTTTTATCAGAGACTCCTAGAAAATTATAAATGCCTTGTAGAATGGGTTGGGGAATTTCATTTGAGATCAGCTTGCCTTTTGGGATGAATGATTCGTAGTGAATCTCGCAATAAGGAAAGTGCGCTTTGAGATAGGTGCGGTATTGTTCTATTTGCTCTAGTGCGGCTCGTAGAATATTCAAAAGACCTGAGTCGCAAGGCAGTTTTGCTGGGGTAATCGGAAGGGCGCCGATTTCATAGATTTTGTCGTCGGGTATTTTTGATCCATCCAGTAATTTATATTGCAGAGCGCTAAGGTATTGTCTGAGTACGTTTTTGCGGATGAGGTGTATGACTCTTATATTGGCTTTCTCGAGACACGATTTGAACGTAGTGAATTGATTAAGTTGATTGTATTTTAAGTCGAGGCCTACAATTGGGCTGTTAGAGGACTCATAGAGGTACTCAATGTAAGCAGAGTAGTTATGTCTTGTTCGGTCTTCAATGATTGCGGATGGATTTTGAGTAAATCGATCCATCATGAATCGATGGACATTGTGAGGCCTCTTCGATTTCTCTGGAGATACGGACAAGACCTCTTTATGCGTGAAGATTTCTGGATGTTTCGATAGGGTTAGCTTAAGAAATTTCGTTCCGGAGCGTTGTCGAGAAATTAGGGCGTAGCGAATTTTGTCTGATTGCATGAAATCGTTGTCTTTTGAGAAATAGCTCGTTTTGGGTCTTGGTAAAAAGAGTTTTATCTTTATTTTGCATTTTCAAGAAAATGCATTGATGGTTGTGCTAGAGCATTTTCATTCTATAGTAAAACTGTTTGTTATTATGGTACGAACATGTTGAAACGAATTAACGTATAAAAAGTGTAAATACAGTAGAAACGAAATGGTTCAACCTTCGCTCAAACAACTTATTGATGCTCTAGCATCCGGAGCATTTCTTAGTTGGCAATTAATCGAGAAAGAGTGTAGCCGGATGACAGTTTTAGAGGATGTCGATAAGTTTATCGACGGGGTCGATGACGTTTATGCGAGAAATCAGACTGCGGTTGATTGTTGTAGTCGAATGGCTGTGTTAATTGCCGGAAATGATCAAAATGCGGCGATTAAACTTTTCCGGTTTGATGATGAAATCAATCGTCAGTCAGTGCAAATGCGTCTTAGGTACGCCTGTTTTGTGTCAAAGTTTGGCGATCTAGATGGGGCGCTGGAATGTGGTGCCAGAGTTTATTCGCTTTCGGATAATATCGCTGATGTTTATGCGAGAATAGCAGATGCGTATTTCTTCCAGTCGAGAAATTTTACAGAGGTCATCTCGTATGTAGATAAAGACTTGCAGTGTGGAAGAAGCGGTGAATGGGCATTTTACTTTAAAGCCCGTTTAGCGATATTAGGAGGGGACCTAGTTAAAGGGGTGGATTTGCTTAAAGATGCATATAGAATGAGTCCAAATGTTCGAGGATTGAATACGAGTCTCGCGAAATTTCTGATGAACAATTGGCTTTATCCACAAGCGATCAGAATTCTAGAGGAAGAATCGCGCCCGAAGGATGATACGAATTTACTTTTATGCCATTGCCAATTAGTGGTAGCTAAAATCGGCTATGCGATAAGTTCTTTCCCCGGGGATCATTTGAAAAAATTGGGAACTCAGTATAACGATTTGATTGCAGCTGGCCTTTCAAATACCCAGTGCTGTTTTTTAGGCACAGAGTTGAATGTGCCTTCTCATTGGGATGCTCTTCATTTGTTTCATGAAGTAGTTTTGTTTCAACCCTATAGGTTTAAGTCTGAGAATGACTGTCCATTGATAATCGATGGCGGTAGTAATTGTGGTTTCTCCATAGGATATTTCAAGCATCTGTATCCAGAATCCAAGCTAATAGGAATTGAGCCCAATCCATCCGTATATTCTATTCTCAAAAGTAATGCTGATTCTAATTCATGGGAAAATGTAACTTTGTACAGAGCAGCTTTGACTGGTGAATCAGGTGATTCACTTTCATTGCACTCTCAAGTTGGGCATTCTATGAATACGAGCGTAGTGGGAGGTTTTGTTAAATCAAGCGATTCTGCTCTATGCTCAACCGTGCACACAGTTTCACTTCAAGAATTAGTTTCAGGACCAGTTGATTTTTTGAAACTGGATATAGAAGGAGCAGAAGCAGAGGTTCTAGATAGCTCTTCTGCGAGTCTGAGTTTGGTAAAGTGTGGGTTTATTGAGTATCATTATCGTCAGGGAGAGCTTGGTTCGAAAAACCGTTTAGAAAAAATACTCGAGGTTATAAATAACTTGGGCATGCGGTATACTGTTCAGCAACCTTTTGAGCGTGTGCCTAGTTGGAATGAAGCAAGATTACTTGAACCAGGAAGGCGGTGGTCGTTGAATATATTTTTCTCGAATTGAATGAAGATGAAAGATTGAACTACGAAGTGTGTGGAGAAACGCTAGGTAGCGAATATTCAAAGGCAGTGAATACGAATAGGTGTGGTAATCTCGGAAAAATTTGATTATAGCGGTATTGATATCCCAATAAATATCATTTCCTTTTGTCCCTCAAGTATTGCGCACGATCAGGTTATAATTCATAAATTTTAGAAATGGAGGAAACTCGACAGTTAGAATTTAGCGCAGTGCCCAAGGGGTGTGTGGCCAACCGAGAAAACTTCCTGCGTTATTCAAGGTTTCACATAGGGTCGTGGGTAGAAATGGCTTCTCCGAGTGATGAGTGCCGAGGGATCTTGTTTTGGGATCCTCGAATGTTTCCAGTATTGGAATACGGCAGATTGACTGAGAGGCAAATGAATTGGATACGAAAAAATTATTTAGTAATTGTATGTCCGTTCTGGCATAGCTTGCACCATGAATTATTTGAATACGTGCCTGATCCAAAAGTTTTTAGCCTCTTGATGACTAAGGACGTTCAAGATGAAGTTGAATTCAGTTGTTTAGGTGTGGGGCGATGTCTTCCGTATTCTTACAGCGATTTTGTGCCAGACTTGAATGATTTGATTTTGGAAACTCCAAAGGAATTCGATTTTGTGAGTGTGAATAACCCGAGGCCATTCAAGCGAATCTATGAAGCTTTGGAGGAGATCCCTGCTGGCTCTTCGATTCTTCTGCTCAATTGGGAAGAGAATACGTTGCAAAATAGAGAATTTGGTCCCTATGCTCGGGCTTGCTTGGACGTTTGCAAGCGCCGGAAGCATACGTTTGAATTTAGGCGAATGCTTAAAGCAGAAGAGATGTATCGAGAATATGCAAAGGGAAAGGTTGCTCTGCAACTATCAATTGCAGAAGGAAATTACAGGGCTTTAACAGAGGTTTCTAAGTGTGGTGTTCCAGCTCTTTACACTCCGCATATTCGGGGGGGAGGCTCCCGCTACACCCATCAATTAAGAGGAAAGCAAGGAACCGGAGAACCTGTTTATCACTTAGGTGATATTGCTTCAAAATCAAGGGAGTTGCTAGATCAATACGGGGATTACAAACCTCGTCGTATTTTGGAGCTTACTAGCAGAAGGCTAGTTTTTGATCTGTTACGTGAAGAATTGTATTCAATCTTCGAAGAAGGAGAAGAGCGTTGGAACGGTGAGTTTCGCGAAATTTCGGCCTGGGAACCAGGTATTGGCGAGACTTACGTTGATGTTAGATCAATTCCTGAAGCTGAATCCCCGGAACGAAAAATTCATAACTAATTTTGCAGTATGTCCTATTTAGAGAGATCTAAGAATAAAAGAATCGATGAAGACGTTTACGTTTCTTCCGCAAAATCTGTATGGGGTGATTATGGGGACGATAATAATGTTCTAAAGGATCTTGGACAAAAGAAAGCGGAAATGGGATTTGCGGATCTGATACGAGGGCGTCGTGTTGCGTTGGTGGGCCCCTCCGAATCGCTTGTGGGTAAAGGAGACGAAATCGATAGTTATGACTTGGTGGTGAGATTAAATAATGCCACACACTTTTATCCATTTGAATCGAACCTTTCTTACGATATTGGTTCTCGCTTTGACGTACTTTATTGCCTGGGTTGGCGCGACCTACGTAACGCCAATTTATCAAATAATCGGCCCAATTTAGAGTATTTGAAATTTCTTGTTTCGGCGGAAGTAGAGTTATCTTGGATCGATAACGAAGATCCGTTTATTGAAGATTGGATTCGCCAAAAGCACTTTCGCGATATCTTGACTGAATGTGGGGTGCAGTATCGTTATGCCAAACACGACTTTCTTTATGGATGGCTTAATGGTTATAGACCTCGGATGGGATTTATAGCTCTAGCTGATTTACTTATGTTTGAGCCGGCGGAGCTCAAGTTGTTTGGGTTTACTTTCTATCATGGGGGGGGGCATCGCTTTAAACCGTATGCGACTATCGAGCCACAGAAGCACCCAAGTGGATATATTGATCTGCATGATGGCGACGAGGAGATTCGAGTACTGAAGTTACTAATGAGAAGTGAATCGACTATAAAAATTGATGAAATCTTGTCTCAAGTTATTGAGGACGTAGAAAATCGAGATAATATATAGGAGTCAAATTAACAGCCCTATGAAGAATATAGTTATTGTAACTGCGAGAGGTGGTAACGCTTCAATAGAGAATAAAAATGTGATACCAGTTCTTGGCGTGCCGATCATGTTGTATCCAATCAGGGCCGCCAAGTTGTCCCATCGAACAGATGCTATATATGTTTCAACCGAGAATGACTTAATTCGGGATTTAGCTGAGAAAGAAGAGGTTAACCTTATCGATCGCCCAGAGAGCTTGAGTCAGAATGATAGTGCTCACAAAGACGTTATACGCCATGCTGTTGAGGAGATATCTGAACTGCACCCAGAGGCGGAACGCTTTATCGTCTTATTAGGTAATACAGTAATGGTTACGCCACAAATTATCGACCGAGCGTGGGAGCTGTTAGAAGGCGATGATTGCGACTCAGTAATGACAGTTTGGCATGCGGAGGATGATCATCCTTATCGTGCTCTCAAAAAGAATGACGACGGTTATATGGAGTCCTTTATGGGGGTCGAATGTGGATCAAATAGACAATCCTATCCAAGTGTGTATTTCTATGATCAGGGAATTTGGGCCTTCGAAAAATCTTGTGCGATCGAGCAAAATGGACCGATACCATGGGTTTGGCTTGGGAAGAAGTGTCGGATGATTGAACGTCCCTGGGTCACTGGTAGAGACGTTCATTCATGGATAGACCTATCTGCAAGTTTGTGGTATCTGAATAGTATTCAGACTCACGACTTTCAACATTTTAAAGAGCTATAGCGATTATTGTGTTAGGTGCGACTGTAGCCGACTTGTTGCTCAATTTCAGCGCCAATTTGTGAGGTTAATTTCACTACATCCCCAGCTTCCTCCCAGGATATAGGGCGTTCATCTGTTCGACCAAGGAAAAATTCAACAGCTTGCCCCATTAATGGGTAATGCCCTGAAACATACTTTTCTGGAGATGTGAATGGAAGGGTTTCGTCTGCTGGATAGGGCCAGATCGTTTGTAGCGCTCTCATACCATCTGTATAAGCAATGGCTTTGCTTCCGTGTACTGTCATGTGTTTAAATAGATTTTCCTGCTGGTTGGCGGAGTACCTAATCATTAGAGTGCCGCGTTGCTTTTTACCGCGCAGTAAAATAGTTACTTCATCAGCACTTAGCCAAGGCCATTTGCCCGTAGTCTTACGGGCATCAACGTGAACTAATTCTAAGCGGCCCAAAAGCGGCATCGCAGTATAAAGATCGTGAGCCATAGTTTCACCCCAACGTCCGCCAGGCAATGCATGGCTCCAGTGTTTTTCGTCTGAGATCATTCTCGCGACATCGCCACATTTGAGCCATGTTCTCTCGATATGAAGAATTTCCCCCAGCTCTCCTTTATCGAATGAATTATAGATAGATTGGATGCCAGGTTGGTATTTGAAATTATGTATAGGGCATATTTTGGCTCCATATTGGCTTTCCAGTTCTCTCAATCCTTCTAATTCTTCGACGCTGGTTACAAGTGGCTTTTCTATAATCAAATTACGGATACCGTGCCTCACTGCCTGTTGAGCTTGTTCAAGGTGAAATTGGGGTGGTGAACTAATGCTCAGTACATCAATATCTTCTTCTTCGAACATCCTGTCCAAATCAGTGTAGTGGCGGCACTTTTTCTTTGTAACATGCTTTAGCTCTGCAGTTGCAGGATCTGGGTCGAAGACGCATGTAGGGACAGTGTCTTTTATAAAGGTCCAGGCACCCAAGTGGAATCCTCTTCCTGCCGGTCCAAGTCCGATTACCGATGCTCTCAATCTCATAGATTAGGGATGATTTTCTTTGTTAGTTTTTTGATTAGTTTATATTCAAAAGTCTCGTTGGTATAGGCAGGCATCCAGAGAGAAACAAACTGTTTTAATAGGTTTGGGGCGTCAGTCTGCGAAGTTTCTGGAGTTTGAATATGTTGCTTCAGTTTCTCGCCAAAATTAGAGTCGAGATCTTCAATAGAGTTACGTAGGAGTGCTTCCGAATTGAGCTTCATTGAGCACATAATTCGAAAAACGAAAGCCCAATTTTGGATCCCAAATTGTGGATTCATCCATTCTCTTTGAAAGTACTGCGCTGCATCGTAGCAATGGCGAAAGCTCTCTAAATCTCCACTCAAGAGACCTTCAAAAAATAATGTGAGGCAATGACAAGGGTTCAGGCGATTATTGATATCAGTTGATCTTACATCGCAACCAAAAGAGGCTTCTTCTAGAGACTTGTTAAACTGGTCAATCGATGCGAAAGTAAGAGAACGTTCAAAGGCGGCCATCCATTTCCATATGGTAGTATTGTGGTATTTGAATACTGTAAGAAAACCATCAAGAGACTCGGCGGGCCTGCTAATCGATCGCATAGCTATAGCTCGATTGAAGGTAAGCAAGAGCTCTTTTGTGTTCTTGGGGGTACCATCTTCTGTGGTATTGAGGTTCGTGTCGCCAAGTAGTTTTTTGTGACAACCTGCTAGGTTTAAACTACGACCCATCCAGAATTTAGCTTCGATGCTTAAGTCATTTGTTTGGATTTGCGAAAGTGTTGTGTCGAGATATGAACTGGTGATGGGGAAGCAGCAATCTAGTCTAAGCTGATAAGCGACTCTTTCTTGCCTGGACCATTCTGGTTCTCGTATTTGGTCTACTAGAACATTCGCTTTTTCAAACTCGCGGAGAGCTAGAAAGATACTGTTAAGTACTTTCGTGCACTTTTTGTTATTGGAGGGATATGTATCTAAAAATTTAAGTAATTTTTTGACTTCGTGTTTTTGTCCGTTGTAGATTTGTTGCCAGATGACTTTGAGAAGAGCTTCTCTTTTCCATGAGGTGTCGTAGTCACTAAGCAGTTTGGATTGGAGAAGGCTTTCGAATGGAAGCACATAATCTCTGTCTTTAGCCAAATTTTGAATGGCGAGAATTAACTTTGATGGCTTGGCAATTTCCTTGGCGGTTCCGATAGAGCGAAGAGATTTGTATAATTGACATGCAGCAGAATTATACCCTTCAGCCTCTAATTCGAGTGCGAGTATGAGTGACTGAATCGGTTTCAATGTCTTCGTCGCTTGATTGACGAATTCGTCATCTGTAAGGAGACCAAGCTTGAATGAAAGGCTAAGAAGTTTCTCTGCAGAGAGTTGGTCAAGTCCTCTCGCGATTTTAAGAATCGCAATTGGCGTTATGGTATCGCATTTGGTTTTGAAAACGACTTCGATTAGTTTGCGTGCGAGCACAATGGAGCCTGCTCTTAATAGTTTAGAAGCGCTTGCGATATGAGCGTAATTTTGTAGTTTTTCGTCAGATATTTGATTTTGGCTATCGTTGGTTGTTATCCATTCAGCAAAAAATGGATACCCATCTGCTAACGTTAAAGCCTTGAGAAGATTCTGAGTTGTCGAGTCAAAACGCTCGATGAATTCAATCCAATTCTTCCAGCTAATTCGCATTTCACCTATCTGTTCTGCCGAAAAGTTTTTTATGAATTTCAAAGCTGGGTCCTCAGAGTGTGCCATTAAATGGGACCTCGACTCCAAATAGTCGATATGACGAGGCCAGCTAAACGTGAGCTCTTCTATTTTAACACTGTTAGTTTTATCAACTAAATGACTCGTTAGGTTTGAAAGAGCTCTATAATGACGACTCTTGTCATTTAAGCTATTCAGAAGCCATGTGCTTAAATCTCGGAATCTAATCGAACTATCTTCTTCGAATAGGATGTTTACAGGGCTTTTTTGCGTGTGGAACTCCAATAATTCTCCTAGTTTGGGTAGTCTTTCTGAACGTATCCATAAGCCAGAACAATTAGGAAAATATCTCAGCATTATTTCGTATGCGCTCCTGACAGAGGGTGCGTACACTAAATAACGTCCAGAGCTGTTTTCGCAAAATTTACTGGGGTCAAAAAATTCTAAATCTGATCGTATATCAAGAGCATTTAGAAAGGTGAGTATCCTATTGGGAAACTTGGAAGAACTACCTTCTTTATGGAGCCAAATTATTGAGGTATTCCTAATTTTGTCTGAAGCGTCTTTGTTCACTGAGCGTAGTATCTATTTAAGGCTAGTAAGAATCCTCTCAAACTCTTGAACATATTTACGAATAGAGTAGTTGTGAGCTTTTGCAAATGCTTCCTTACCTATTCGAGATATTGATTGGGGACACATCATTTTGGTAATTCCTGTTAGTTCTTTAGTTTCACCAATAGGGAAAATAAACCCGTTTTTTCCATATTCTATGATGCCGTTTGTTCCACTTTGGGTTTTGGATACGATAGGTACACAGCCTTCGGCCATCGCTTCTAGCATGCTGTTGCTAGTGCCCTCATAGGCGGATAAGGAAATCATAACGTCGTGTTCTCGCCAAAATTGCGGCATTGAACCTGGGGATTTTTTTCCGATTACGTGAACTCGATTTTCTGGGTCTTTTGCTTTGAGCCTTTTTTCCAACGCAGTGATTTCACGTCCTGCACCCGCGATGGATAAAGTGAATTCTATGCTCTGTCGATAGAGCTGGTCAACGAGTTCGATTAAGTCATAGACTCGCTTCTGTTCTTGGTCGATTCTACCGCCGTAGGCGATTCGGATCGGAAAGGTTTGCCAGGTTCTATCTAATGTCTCGGAAACTTCAACACCGGTAGGAAGAATGGTTATTGGAATTCGACTATCGATAGGTAGATGATGAGAGAGTTTCTCGGCGCATTCTGGGCTTACTGCGACTACATGGCTTAGAAGATGGGCAACTTTTTTTAGAGGCTCATAGTACTCCTTTTCTGAATCGGAGCGGCAGTAGCCGATTAGCTTTAGGGCGTGACCTTGGTGTTTAAGTTTTTCGCAGACGTTAAAAAGCTCCCAAAAATAGTTTGGGACTACAACAGGTGAATTGAGTTTCGATACGAACGTTTTGAATAACTCTGGAGTTGGTGTAATGGCGTCAAATTGACCGACAGTTTCGGTAGTATTTAAGCAATTAATTACGTGTATGCGAATGTTTGAGTTTCCTAAAAACGCTTTTCGTAGGCGAAATGCCCAGGATGTGACACCTGATATGAAATCGCCTGAACAAATTACGACATCGATTTTTTTTGAAGATGTCATTGGTTGATGACGGATGCGTAAGCATCTTTTGGTATTGCTTCAAGTTTTGTATCTGGGGTTAGGTTGACGAGTGTTCGTCCAGCAGCTTGGAATTGCTTTTGGGCTAGCTCGAAGGCTTGTTCTTGTCGATCTACATCGGGAACCCCAATTTGGTCACCAATTTTGTAGTACGAATCTGTATAGTGCAAACCGCGGATTTTTTCTATGTTTTCGGCGGTGACATCAATCTTTCCTGGCTGGAAGAGTTTGGGTAACTTTCCATAGTTGTGGTCTAAGCCAAGTAGATACACTTTTTCGCAGCCTAAGTAGTAGGCCCACTGTAGCATTACATATGTGATGGTGCTTCCTAGGTGCACGATTGCAGCGAAGTCTTTGGAAAACTGAGGATAGAGCTCATTCCAGTAGTAAAGATTCTTTCGCATACGAGGAGCATTGAAGAAAAGGGTGTCTGAGTCTGCTTTTACGGCGTAAGCATTGTATAGGGCTGCTAGCTTCTTAGGGCCTTTGATTTTTGGGAAATCGTTCCTTCTCAATTCCAGCTGTTCGATATCTTCGAAGAAGAGGAAGTTGGTGTGGAAGCCAAAATCTTGGAAGCCTTTGTAAATCCCATTGCTACCAATGGTTATTTCACCTTTGAGAGGGCTTAAGTCTTGTGCTTTGAGACTAGGACCATTGCAGAGGATAAAGCACCGTTTGCCTGCATACATATTGTAATGCTCTGCGATTTTCTCTTGGTAGCCAGGCTTTCTAAGTAGCTTAAGTTTGCCTTCCCAGAAACCTAGATAGGTTCGTTCCCAAAATCGGTGGCGGGCTCTTACCAAACGCATGTATGCTAAGGGTTTGGCGAGGGATGGGAATTTGTGCGTCCAGGCTAGCATCTGATGTAGTTAAAAAAGTAGTCGATCGGAGAGGCAAGATATTTGCAGGACTTAATTATGTGATGTAAGCGAAAGAAGCTTAATATTTTAGGAAGGGTTGAGCCTTGACTCGTGTGGTTGGATTGATCGCATGTACTGTAGGCATGCGGCATATTTACTTCAATATCGAAGGCCATTCCACGAGTGGCGTTGCGACCTTCTGCAACAGGGTAGCAGAGGGGGCGAATGATTCGTTTATAGTGTCGCTAAATTGCACCTCGGAAAAGCCCCGTTTTTCCAACGAATTGTTGATCGAGCCTAGTCTCAGCCACAATCCAAAAGCTATTGTGAAGTCTTTATTGGAATATTTGCGGCAAAATGGAGGGGTCGCGGGAGACTGGGTCTTATTTCCAAATGTCGGGGATGACTGTTATGCTAGTTCGCTTCTATTAAAGCAAAACCTGCTGAGAGGGGAAGTTTCAAGCGTAGCCATTGTCGGCATCTGCCATAGCGATGATGAAAATCAGTATAAAGTAATGCAGCATTATTCTGAATACTTAGATTCTGTGTTGGCGGTTAGCTCGTGTATTCAGAAAAAACTCTATAGTTTATTGGGCGTAGCTTTTGCAGAGAGGATTTTTCGTCTGTCTTACCCAGTTCCGCATCTTGAACTTTCCTCGAAACCTCAATCATCGACTGCGAGTCCTACATTGATTTATTTGGGACGGTTGGTGAGGGAGCAAAAACGGATTGAACGATTACCTGTATTGGTGGAAGAACTGTTGAGACGGAAATTTGACTTCCGCCTACTAGTTGTAGGGGATGGTAAAGAACGAGAGTTCGTCAAAAGTGAATTTAAGCGGTTGACTGAGAACTGGGGTTGGGAGGATTTTCAGTTGCTAGGGTTTCTAAACCAAACTGGAGTTTATGATGCTCTTGCAAAGAGTGATATCTCTCTGCTATTTTCTGAATACGAAGGTACGCCAATATCAGTTTTGGAGGCGATTTCTGTAGGCGTTCACCCCGTGGTGATGAACATGGATTGCTTGTGTGATGGCCTTGCAAAAGAGTCCTCCGAGATCGTTACTCAAGGCGATTTGATAGGGATGGCTCAAGCGATTATCGACCTTTGGAAGGATCGGGAAAAGTTCCAACTTTCTAGATTAAAAGGACGAGAAAGGGTTTTGAAAGAACACTCAACAGCGAATTGTATATTGCATTTAAAAACGGCATCCTTAGCAGCGTTGGCCCATTCTCGGGAGAAAGTAGTTAGTATACCATCGAGGTTAGGCTACTTCGACGGTAAGATTGAAAGACTGTTATCTGACATTGGTTTAGTGGGTGATTCAATTGTGGTATTTGGAGCGGGAATGTTTGGGAGAAAAGTGGTCGATCGCCTAGTTTCAATGGGACGAGTTCCGGTAGCGATTCTGGATTCGGATTCGCTTAAGTGGAATACTGAATACAGAGGAATTGAGATTTTAGAGCCGAAATCTTTATTGGATAAACCTGTAAAAACATTGGTGGTGGCGTCCGATTCGTTTGTTGAGGAGATATTGGCTAGTTTAAAGGAACATTATTCGGTTGCTGAGCTCGAGTTGCCCAAGTTACTTTTTTTGCCTCCGGATTCTGAGTAAATAGATCGCCAAAAATTAGGTTATGAATACGAATGAGGTAACTACAATTATTTGTGCCCGCGACGCGGAAGGGACTATTGCAAGGGCAGTGTTGTCTGCAGCTGCAGAGGGTGGTCCTGTTATTGTAGTGGATGACTTTTCGAGCGATGAAACGGCCAGTATAGCTTTGAAGGCAGGTGGTGAAGCAGTGAGTGTGATTCGTCCTACTGAGCATCGAACATTAGGCTATGCACGGTCTACGGGAGTTGCGGCTGTGGAGACGCCTTGGTTAATTTGGCTAGACGCGGATGATGCGTTTTTACCCGGAAGAATTGTCTCATTGTTAAATGATGCCGAATCAAATCAGTGGGACGCTGTTTGGGATGCTGTCGATTTGTATGATGGAGAAACGGAAAATTTCATCAGAAGGCTTCCGATGCCGGATTTCATGTCCGAACCTGGATATGCTGTTCGTTTGTTTGAGCGTAATTGGGTCCCTAGCCCAGCTTGGCCATTGGTTAAAACGGAGTTTGCTAAACGAATTGGCTACGATGAATCTCTTCCAACCGCAGATGACATTGATTTTATGCTTCGATCGGTAGTGCATGGGGCACGATTGGGCTTTGTGGAGAGTGTCGGCTATAAGCAATTCGCATATCCAAGTAGCCTATCGCGTGATTTGTCCCACCAAAGAAATTGGCTGGCCCATGTTTTGAGGAAATTTGATTACAAAGAAATCAAGCGGCTCTATTCCCGGACTGGCTTTGATTCTTTGGAAACAGTTTGGGCTTTGGTGACTGTGGCACTTTTTAGAAGAGAGGCTGAGGGTGCGCTAGATTTCATGCGTGTATTACCTCCTTTGATAAAAGGCGAGGGGCGTGGATTGTGGGGACTCTCCGACGAGTGGAGGCGTGCGTTCCAGAGGGGAACGTGCTTGCTGATTTTGGCGGAGGACTTGGCTTTAGCGGAAAAGGAATTGGCTCGGGCTGATTCGATGGAACGAACCCCCGAAGCTTTAAATAACTGGGGGGTAGCCTTAGATCGTTTAGGTGAGAAGAAAAAGGCCTTAGAGTGTTGGAGGATGGCGTTAGAGATGCTTCCATCTTACCTCGATGCTCGCTTGAATATTGAGGCTAACAAGGGAGTTCGCATTACAGAAATTCCGTTGAGGCGCCTAGCAAGTCGGTCAGAGTACTAGGACGAATTCATGTTGAGGGATAGGGCTCGATTTCTGTTTGGCCTCTCAAATGCTATGTAATGGGTGTTTGGGTTAAATCCGTCGGATTGGGCGCGAATAGCTATACGAGGTGGCAATTTTTGCCGTCCTCGACTTATTTCATTTCATGCATGTAGTTGGATCCATAATTGCCCGGTTGGGAAGTAAACGTTTAACGTATAAAAACCTTTTGCCATTCAAAGGTAAACCTTTGGTGGGCTTAGGGATAGAGATTTTGAATGCGACTCATTCGGTTAACCAAGTGGTGGTTTCGACTGAGAGCGAGTTGATCGCTCGAGTGGCTCTGGATTATGGGGCAACGGTGTTAAAGCGTCCGACAGAATTGGCCGAGGACCATGTGCCGTCTGTTCCTGTCTTTCAGCACGTAGTGGATAATTTTCCCTGCGATGTACATGTAAATTTTAATATAAATTTCCCTCTTTGTGAACCGGATGTGGTCGATCGTGCGGTGGCGTTGGCGATCAAAGATGGTGAGGCGCTTTCGCGACCATTCGCGGCATGGGCACAAACTCGCAAGTGCTTGGAGAACTATGGCGATCCGTACAAGATCTCGGCACATCAGCACGAGTTTGAAGATAAACGTGCGGGTAATTTGGACATTCATACGCTCGAAGATTTGCTGGAAACTTATCGTGAGAAGCAGGGAATTCGACCTGTTGGGCTCCCTGAAGCGTTTTTAGAGGAGGATTCTGCTAATATTTGCTGCGAATCGGTCGATTCGATGAATGAGCAATAATACTCATATGAATGCTAAGTTACAGACACGATTAGATTTAGGCTCTTTTACTTGCTTAAGGCGTTTGAGAATAACGTCCGTTGTGTGTGTGCTGTTTTTGATGGCAGGAGTCGCCGACGCGAAGTTTTCGCATGGTAGTGCCAATGCTCGCGGCGGGAGTTCTTTGAACTCAAGCGAGCCGACAGAAGAGGAATTGTTGCGTCAAGCTGAAGAGCGAGCGCGTAAGCGTAAAGCGAACGAGGAAAAAGCGAAATTGGCGAAGGAGATTTGGCGTTCGAAAAAGATTGAAGCAAAAAAGAGTCGCAAAGGGCTGGTGCAGCGAGTGTCTGGATTTGTTACTCACCATTTGAGTTTTGGCTTGAGCGATAATCGAGCAAGGTTTTCGGGGTACTTGTACAATAAGCAGCCAGCCGGATTAAGATTTGCCGAAAGTGTTGATAAGAATAAGCGTGTGCCTTCGCCAGCACTGCCAGAGTTTTCGCTTTTATCTCACGATCATGAGAGCTACTTGCTAGAAACTCCTTTGAGCGAAGAAGAATTGCGAGATAATAGTTTCTATTCGGAAGTTATCGTCGAAATGGAACCGCATATATTAATATCGGGAAATATCGAATACGGATCTGATAACCTTGAGATGACTGAAAGCGAACGCCTCACGATGGAGGAGGAACGTGAAGCTATATTGAAGCCAGAAGATGTTCTGATCTTCTTTGAAGCAGAGAGCCGTAGCGGAAATAGTACATCTGTTGTCGTGCCATTCTCGCCTTCTTCAATTGAAAATAGTGAGCCTATTAAAAGCTCTGCCACTTATCAAGTCGTAGAGTAATATTGAATACTTTTATTATGAAATACCCTAATGTATGCCTGATACTTAGCTTTGCCCTGTTTGGTTATGTTTCAACTGCTCTTGCAGCGGACCCTCCTGCTGCATCAGAAGAGGAATCTCACGAAGAAGCTGGCCCTCATGAGAATAGTTCTGGACAGGATCGGATCGTGGTTTTGGAGAAAAAGAAAGAAATTGATCCTGAGGTGGCTAACGAGGAAGTGTTGGGGTATTTGAGTTTAGGGGTTACAAGTTGGAAGGGCCGAGACATCACCTTGGCGGAGAAGTATTTTGCTGCTGCTTTGGGTGTGAACGCAGATGTACCAGCTAAAGAAAATGTACTTTATGAGATGGCAAAGCTATATAATGAGGAAGGTATGCTTTCAAAATCAGCAGCTGTATACGAGAGATTAATACGGGAATTTCCTTCGAGTCGCCGTATACCGGATTCGTATTTTGAGCTTGGTTACTTGTACCGAAGAATGGGTGCGTTGGAACTCGCTGAGACCAAGTTTTATTCGGTTCTGAATGCGGCAGTTAACGTATCATTCGACCAATTGGCAAAGTACAAAGAGTTATCATTGAAATCCAAATTGGAGATTGCTCGCACATTGCAGCAACGTGGGCAATTTATAGAAGCGTACGACACATTTCAGGATTTGTTTCGACTTGAGCTAAAGCCGGTTGACCGCATCCGTGTTCACTATGAAATGTGCTACTTATTGTATGAACTTGAGCGCTACCAACAGGGTGTTTCTCAAATGAAACTATTTTTGGAAGGGTATCCGGAAAATTTTCACCAATCGGAGATTCGCTATTTATTGGCGAAGTCATATGAAAGGCTCAATCGCAAACCAGAAGCCTTGCGTGAGGTGGTTCAAATCTTAAAGAAGGAATCGAATTTCGCTACCGCAGAGGAAGGGGTTGCTGATTATTGGAAGCAAAGAACGGGTAATGAGCTCGCAAATGAATTTTATCAGAAGGGCGATTTTCGAAGTGCGCTGACCATCTACCAGGCGTTGGCTCGGTACAGTGAAAGTCCAGAGTGGCGTTGGCCGGCGATCCATCAAATTGGCCTCTGCTTTGAGCGACTTGGCTTACCTGAGAAAGCTAAGATGGCATACGAAGAAATTTCAGAATCACTCGCTTCGATAGGTGAAGAGCAAGAGTTGACAGAATCATTGCTTTCTTTGTCCAAAATGGCGAAATGGAGACTTGAACACTTGAATTGGGAAGACGATCTTCATGCCCGACTCAATATTCTGAAAACTCAATAGTCTCTAAATGGAAGCCGAAAAAGTTGAAGCCATCTTGTCCGGGCACATTCGGATGTGTACCGATCTATACGAATTGTTTATTGAAGAAGGCAAGCTGATGCGTGCGACTGGCGCTCCTCCAGAAGAAGAGTTTCTGGAGAAGAAAAAGGGCTTTCTTACTGCGTTGGATCGTGGCGTAGAGCTTTTGCAAAAAATCAATGAAGAGCCTGATTCATTTCCACGCTCATTGAGCCCTTTAGTTAAGGAAGCTCGAGATTTGGTAATGAAAATTATGATGCTTGATCGTGAGAACGAACGTCTTTTGTTAAAAGCGTCGCTCCCTCCGCGTATGAAGCAGGCGTATTCTAAGGTCGTTCCGGGACAGGTGGCGAAAGCGTATTCGCGTTTCGCCAACAATTCTCAGGGCTAAAGCGCTAACTTCGTTAATTTTAGTGTGAGCAAAAACGAGCTAGTTAACGTGTCTTGAAGACTGCTTGACCGTTTTCGACTTTAAAGGACTCAAGCTTTTCCACGAATTCTTGAACTTCGGGATCATTTGCGAATTCTTTTGCTAAGTTCTCGCTTGAAATCGCATCGATAAAAGTTGCCGGGAGGGTTTGTCCGCCGGCTTCGGCACCAAGCAAGAATACGTTGAGCTCTCCGTTTTCGACGAATACATCTAGTTCTACTTTACCATTGAAGTATCGCGAACTGAGTGCTCCTAACATTGGAACGTTGGAGAATTGATCCATTGGCCAACTTACGTCTGCTTTGATCGTGCTGTCTGCGATCTCGAACTCAATCTTGTCCTTTAGTGTTTGGAGAGACTCGGACCGAGCGATCAGTCCGTTGATTTCTGTATCGTTTAGGTGGAGCTCGTAGGACTCTCCTGAATCGAGAGATTGTTGAAAGGCATCTATGCGCGTTTGTAGCGCAGTAAAATCTTCTTGAGGAATTGGGGCTGAGACAATTTCGCCTGGAGTTTCAGATGTGAAGGAATCTACTGATTTATTCACGAAACTCTTAACAGCGAAGAAGGACACGCCGCCAATAATTAGTACCATGAGAAGAAGGCCGAGGCAGCCAGGAATTAAGCAGCTTTTGACGTTCGATTTCTTTTTAGGCGAGTCGCTCATATTCGGGGGAGCCTAGAGGCTAGTTTGGCTTTTCGGCAACTCCAATCCCTTTAGCGGCATGAATTTTTAAAACGAAAAAGCGAACCGGGAACCCCGATTCGCTTATCGCAAAAGTGTTTTCTAGAAGTCTTAGCAGACGGTTTCTTGGGTGGCTTCGACTTGTTGAACCAGTTCCTTAATATTGAATGGCTTGGACATGACTGCCACGAGATTTGGATACTTGAAGTGTTGGGCTTCGTCGTGGAATCCAGAAATGATGATGAATTTTGTCTTGATATTCTGCCATCCAGAGAGGAATTCGAGGACCATTTCACCGGAAAGTCTTGGCATTTTGAGGTCTAAGAGAACCACGTCGAATTGGTGGTTTGGGTCTGACAGGACGGACACTGCGTTGTGCCCATCGCAAAGAACGGATACATCGTGATCTTCACCGAAAATGGTGAAGAGGAGAAGTCGGATTGCTGGATCGTCGTCGACAATTAGAATTTTCATTTTTGAGCCTTGATAAATTGTTGTGGTGAAGGAATCGCTCAATTGGGACGGAGCGCTACATAATTTTTGATATGTATTATTATCGACTCGATTTGGCTTTTCTTTGGTAAAATCGCTCAAATAAATTCCAAGCGTTACTCAATTATTCCCGAAAGTAGAGGGGCGGTTTGCCATGCGAATGATGGGGGCGTTAAAATCGCCCGCTTCGAAAAGCGTGTTATTTATTTTCCCGTAGTGTTTGCGAATTTCATCCTCCATGCAACGGGCGGTTTCGCGGATTGTTGTGATATCCTTGGGCTCAATCCAATATTTCTCACTCACGGTTTTTAGAAACTCAATTTTTTCGGCCAAGGATGCGAGGGTGTCCAGGCTATCCTTGAGCATCGTAGAGCTGGGTGACTCTCCGTTGTGGATTGGAGGTAGTGGATACGATTTTATGGATGGCGCCTTCATTTTCGCCACGTGGTTAGAGTCAGTAATGAGGTCCTTTACTGTATCCATTAATAGCTTATAACTGAATGGCTTTGGAAATATTTTGTCAGCTCCGAGTCGATTGAACTTTTGCTCAGACTCAGGGCTGAGGTATCCGGTAAGAACGATAACTGGAATATGTGGATGAGCGCGTTTGACTTCGGCGATAACTTCAAGGCCGTCTTTTTTGGGAAGATGGTAATCTAGGATAATGATGTCGGCGTCACTGTTTACGCCTTTGTCAATGCCGACGTCGCCGTTTTCTGCTTCGTCAATTTTAAATTCGTTTTGTAGGACTTCTCTCATGACCATGCGTAGTGCCGGGTCGTCTTCTACTAACAATACATTTTTCTTCATCTTAATTTGATCCAAATTCGTTGTGGGTTACTTTGTAATTGCTGCCAGCAGTTTGCAGTTGCTTGCTGCCTTTTCGTTCTGCTCCGGCAAATAAAATGGCGATTGGCTGTCCAGTAGTTGAACGGATGGGGGCTTTGATTCCGCTGACCCAAGTTTTGCCCCAGGAAACGGTCACGAGTTCGCAGGCGTTTTCCTTGATGGTTCCATTGCTGATGACTTCGTAATCATCGGCAGCCAATTTGATACTTTCTTCCAACCAGAAAATGGGGGCTGATTGGATTTCGCTTTCAGGCTCGTAGATGCGTGTTTCGATGTTGAGGAGCTTGCGTCCTTCGCGGTTCACATAAAAAATATCGTCTCGATTCTGATATGCGAACGCGATGCAATCGAGTTCTTCGAATAGGTGCACGTTCGCCTGCATTAAATCGGAAATATTTTCATATTGAAAATCTACCGATTGGATAGCGGATTCGAGAGCTGTTGGCATTTCGGCCTTCAACAGTTTGTCGTAGTTAGGCATATTCGAAGACCTGAAATTGTAGTCATTCATTCTAAGATATCGTCTGGACGTGGAAGGGCTTTAGCGGAAAACAAGGAGTTTCCGCTTTGAGGGTAAAAAAGATTTGGTGGACTTGATTAGTGTGGTTTAAGCGACACTTTGCTTTGCTTTTTCGAGACCCATCTTAGTTTCCAAAATTGCCATTTGGATTGTTGCCTCGTCGATATCGATAGCGCCTTCGCACATCTCTAGAGCCCAAGAATCGCGTCCGTCGTTGCAGCCAAGGACGGAAGCTCCCCAATTGGCAATATGTAGAGCTCCAGCGAGTTCTTTGAACTCAGGCGCTTCATTTGGGGTGTATTGGTAACGAATTGGGATAAAGATCTCGGGTGAGAAATTCCATTCTTCGAGCATTGTTGACCCTGCCAGAGCGTGGTCGAACCCAAAGGTTTGGTTTTCGGCTTTTGTGATACTGATGCGTTCGGTCTCTACCCGTTTGAAAACCTTGACGTATTCTTCGCCGAGGCCGAGGTGGAAGAGTAATTTCCCAACATCGTGCAAAATACCGAGAGTGTATGGAAGTCCCTCGACTTCGCTGAGCCCTTTTGCGATTTGGTCCATCATCAGGGCGACTGCCAAGCTGTGTTCCCAAAGCCCGCCGCTTGAAATGGCCATGCTACTAAGCGATCCATCAAGGAATTCACTTCCGCTTACCATATTTACGATGCGGTAGACTGTTTGGATGCCAAGCATAGCGACGGCATCGTTTAGATCGGTCACGGGCTGAGCTGGAGAATAGGCGGCGCTGTTGCTGAGCTTTAGGACGCCAGCGATTATAGCTGGATCTGTGGAAATGAGTGAAACCACATCGTTGGAATCCGCATCGGGATCACGCATGATCTCTACGAGCTTTGGAAGAATCTCCGGAGCTGGCGGGAGTGAGTCTGTGTTTTGAATGAGTTCGCTTATGTTCATGCTAGGCTAAATTTCGAGGCTCCCATTGGTGTTTTAAGGGCGACTTCGCCAGTGGCCACGTTCAGGTGAACTGTTCGATTGTTAACGCCGCCGACGTCCGCTTTTACCACTTTGATTTGGTAAGCAGTTACGAATTGCTTCACGGCAGCGATGTTGCGCTCGCCGATTTTAAACATGTCTGACCCGCTAATGACTGACGCGCCTCCAGCTACGAATGCTTTGATGCGACTTCTATCGGCTTGTAAGCCTTGCAGTTCGCGGAAGAGTAGTGGGATGCCGGTATCGGCGAACATAGCCGGCTGCTTGGCGGCCTTTTCTTTGGAAAGGCTGGAATCAGGCAGCATGATATGAATCAAGCCTCCGACTTTAGCGACTGAATCGTAGACGACGATTCCAACGCATGAGCCTAAAGCGAATGTGCTGATGACAACGTTAGTGTTGTTGGAGGAGGCGAGATCGCCCACACCTACGACAACTTTCTGTTGAAAAAATGTTGGTAGACTGGGGGCTCCGCTCATCTGTTGCTGGAAACTTGACTGCGCATTTTTAGGGCGAGTGGGATTTTTGAAATTCGCTGCATCGTTGAATTGGCCGATCTTCCAAATTTTGAGGGACTTGAAAAGTTCGGTCGGGCCGCTTCGTGAGCGATAGAAAAGGAATAATGATTTTAAAATTGATCTGTGGCGACCAATGAGGAGGTATTAGGTGTTCGTTGCCTAAAATTGGGCGAGCTCGCCTGCAAGTTCGGTGGAGACCACTTTTTCGATATCGAGTAGTGTCTTTACGCTATCTTTGATCTTAGCGATACCGAGGCAGCATTCTGTGCTGAGGTGAGTTCCGAAATCTGGTGAGGGTTCGACTTCGTTTTCAGAGATGTTGAGAACTTCTTCTACAGCGTCTACTACGAGGCCGAGCAGGGAGTTGATTCCTTGTCCGCCGTCTACATCAACTACTATAATACAGGTTCTTTCGGTGGCTTCTGCAGCGATTAAGTTAAATTTGACGCGAAGGTCCACGACCGGAATAACTTTTCCTCGAAGGTTGATCACACCTTTTACATGCATCGGCATTTGGGGAACTGGAGTGATCTTCTGCATTCTGATGATTTCGCGAATCTTCAGAACTTCGACACCGTAGAATTCGTCAGCGAGTGTGAAGGTCAGGAATTTGCCTGACGAAAATGATGTAATGTTTGAATTGGTTTCTTCTAATATAGCGTTACTCATGGATGGGCCTCTGTTTGCTTGGTCTATACTTATTGTGTACAAACATTATCGGCCCCCATGCCCTATTGCTTAAGGGCATAAATTTCACGGGATTGTGATTTGTGTAAGGATATTCGACTAAACCCTAGGTAAGGTGCGGTATTTAGTCTAAGCTTAGCGGAATATCATCAGCCGCTGTGTGATCGCGTTTTCGTAATCGTGTTCCCTGATTTTCGCAATCATAGCGGGTGTAAGTCGTTTTTCTTCAGGAACTAACAAAAGACCTGTGGGCGTGAATAAATTGTTGGCCAAAATCATGCCTGTCTCCAATTCTTCAAGGGTAATCTCCTTAACTTTTTTTGGGAGTTGTGCCAAATTGGAGCTTTTCATGAAGATTCGTACTGCTTCCGGGTGGAGAGATTTGCCAGATTCGCGCACGAGAAATTCTAGGGCTTGTTCTTTAGGAAGGTTTGATTCGACATATGCGATGGCGACTGCGAGCAGTCGAGCTGGAATCGGAATGCTATCGCGGGTGAGTCGGTCGGGAAACCCTCTTCCATCGAATCGTTCGCGGTGGGCTCGAATGGTTTCAACGACTTCTGTAGAATCATCTACTGTCTTAGCGATCGCTTGCGCGTAGGTCGGATTCTGCCGAAGGGCGTCGATTTCACTCGGCTCAAGTGCATCAGGTTTTGCGAGTGACTTCGCTATGAGCTCTCGTGGGAAATGGATGCGGCCTAGGTTATAAATCCATGAGCAAGTCGTGAGTGTGCGCTTGTCGGATTCGCCAATGTTCTCTGACTTCGAAATTTCTTTGCAAATGGTGATTACGGCTTTCGTTTGTTGACCGAGAAGTGGATAGAAGGCTTCAATTATCTTCAGGCAAGTTTCTAAAGACTGGCGAAAGTGGAGGTCACCCTCTTGGTTTATTTGTTCAAGGCGCGTTGTCTTCTCTTTTAGTACCTGAAGGTTCTGCTCGAGCTCGATGTTAGAGGTGACTAGCTGTTCATTAAGTTCTAGTGTGTCAGCTCGTAGCTTTTCGTTGGCTTCGATTAGCGTGAAGCGCTGGGTTGCGTTGTCGACAGTTGCGAGAAGCTCCTCTCGAATCCAAGGCTTCGCTAAGAATCTGAAGATTTCGCCTTTATTGACTGCTTCGACTACGGTGCTGAGTGTAAGCACTCCGGTGATTAATATCCGAGAAGCGTTTGGCTGTAAGCGTTTGCATTCCGCTAAAAATTCGAGACCAGTCATGATAGGCATCCGGTGGTCCGAAATTATCACAGCAAAGGTGTGATTTTCTAGAGCTTGCAAAGCATCCGCTGGCTTGTTGAAGGCGAATATTGAGAGATTCTCCCGTTCAAGAGTTTCTTTAATTGCGAGTAGGACAATTTCGTCGTCGTCCAGTAGGAGAATGTTTCTCGATCGAGGCTCGGAGCGGTTCATTGCAAGAGTGGGCATTGTTATGAGAAAAACTTCACGAGACGCTTGTATTGCGTAGATGGTTTTACCTCGTATGAGGCTTCGTAGCCAAATTTCTTTTGTATAGAATGCGGTAACGTTTCAGGAAGTCCGTCCATCGTAATAACGGCAGTTTTTTCCGAGCATTCGCTTGTCGTTAATTGTTCTAAAAGTGGGATCGCATTTTCGTCTAGTCCGCTATGGCAAACAATGATTCCATCTAAGGAATCTTTTAAGTCTCTGGTGTCGAGCATGACTTGATGCGGGTCTATATGTATCCGATATTTCCAGCCGTTTTCCCTCATTAGAGCAAGCAAGGGAGATTGAGCAACATCTTCCCAAGAATAGATAAGAACTGTGAACGCTTCCTTTTTTGATACGCTTTTTGACTGCGTTTCTTTGTGGTTGTTATTTTCGCCTTCAGCGTTGGTGGCCAAGGTTTCTTGAAGATTGGCAAGTGGAATTTGTAGGCTGACCGTCGTTTGGTTTTCGCCGTTGGATTCGACTTCAAGCGAACCTGCGCATCCTATCGCAAAGCTTCGAGCCATAAACAACCCCATCCCCGAGTGTTTGCTAGGATCTTTTGTGGTGAAGAGCGCATCTGTTGTTTTGGAAAGATTTTGGGATTTAATGCCGCTCCCGTTATCGAAAACCTCGATACGTATATGCGGATTGGGTGATTTTACAATATATGTTTGAAATCTAACTACTGGAATTTTTGGTGCAGCGTCAGCGCAATTTGCAATTATATGCATCAAGCATTGAATGAATGCGTTTGGGTCGACGTGTACTTGTACAGCAGGAGCTTGAAGATCCAATTCGAGTTCTGTGCCTTTGGGCAAAAGGGTTAAAATAAGATCCTTTTGTTCCTCTATTATTTTCTCTAAATCGCAATAAACCTTTCCGCTGAGGTTTATCATTGTGACTTCGCGAATTCTTTGGGTGATTTTTTGAGCTCTTAACGAATTGTCTCGAATATGACCCATGCCTTCGAGCATTGAGTCAGAGCTCGCTCCTTCTTGGGCATAGAGTTCGCTAAGCGAGTAAATTCCTGCGATTGTATTGTTAAAGTCGTGGATGTATCGACGAACTGATGATTTTGAGACTTCGCCCCAAGTGTGGTGGCAAAGCGTATCGATAGATCGTTGCCGTGTTTCATCTAGGGTAAGGCGACCTATGTATGCGATTACAGTGCCTTGCTCGTCTGCGATCGCTACTCGGAAGTCTTGAATAGGAATCCAGTTTAATTTCTCATTAGGTCGAATTCTGTATTCAAAAATAAATTCTCTACCCGCCCCATGTTCTTTTTCAATGTATGCTTCTTTGTCTTCGGGGTGAATGAGGTCTGTTATGCGGGCAACCTTACGCAGCGCTTCGGAAACCAGGCTGGGGAGTTTTGGCTCTGCCTTCTCTGAAATGTACCGAATCTGTAAATTATTACCGTCAAGAAGGTAGGTGATGCCTGGTCCTAATTCGAAGAGAGCGCTTTGACTGCCAAGTTGTGATTTGGGAAGCCCGATTTCTTCTAGGGCAGCATCTAGTGTTGTAGATGCGTTGGGGATGTAGGGACCTGGTGAATTCAAAGCAGATCAAGTCTGCACTTATAGAAGTCCCTATGGCAAATTTCTAATTTGGAAAAATGTGTAAATTGACGTCCCGAAATGGCTACCGCTATTCGGGCAATTGGTAGATCGCGGGTTTGATCGTATTGTAGGGGTGAGTAATGCCAGCCAGACTTTCGGCGTGACCGATAAATAGGTAACCTCCAGGTACGAGGTGCTTGGAGAGTCGGGTGACTAATTCCTCCTGTGTTTTGCGATCGAAGTAGATCATCACGTTGCGACAGATGATCAGTTGAAATTTGCTTTTCCAAGGAAAGGAAGCTTCGAAGAGGTTGATGCGCCTGAAAGCGATTTTTTTAGCAAGTTCTGGGCGCACACGGCAGTAGCCTTCCATTTGCCGTTCGCCTTTTTGGAAATATTTACGAGCTAACTCTGGCTTCACTTGTTTGAGTTTATCGATGTCGTAAACGGCATCTGAGGCAAATTTGAGAACGCGGGTTGAAATGTCGCTACAATCGATTTGCCAATCGTGCTGAGGGAATTTTTGAAAATATTCTGCAAGCGAGATTGCAACTGAGTATGGCTCTTCTCCAGTAGAGCAGGCACAGCTCCAAATGTTGAGTTTTGATGTGTTTCCTAGTTTGCCGGAGCTAAACTGTGGAAGAACGACTTGCTCTAGAAAATTGAAATGGTTGATTTCTCTGAAAAAGAAAGTGTGGTTGGTCGAGATCGCATCTATCAAGTTGTAAAATTCGTTGCTCGATGGATTCTTACGGAGGGCCTCACAATAGTCCTCATAACTAGGGCAACCAGTGGCTCGCAGGCGTTTTCCGACTCTAGCGCTTACCAATTCTCGCTTTCCTTCGCCGAGATTGATGCGGGTTTCATTATAGATGAGTTTACGAATGAACTCGTAGTCTTTGTCAGATAATCTAAGTAAAGCGGTTGATTGACTTCCGTTCATACAAAATGGAAATGAGGCTGTTTGAACATAAACTGAAGAGAGTTTTGCGGCTGTTGCTTGAGCTATGTTTGAGTCTGAGGTGTTTGTCGTTTTGGGCCTTTTGGAAAAATTACCCTCCCTGATTTGTAGTTTAGGTACTTATATCCACCATTTAATTCGACAGGAATTTCATTTCATGGAGCCGAAATTTTAATTTTGCTTTCCAAACCTTAGAATTACTGCTTTTCCTTAGAAAAACATATCAAAATATCATAATACGATGATTTGTAATAGTGCCAACCTCCCTGAATCTGCAACTACTCAACAACTTAGAGATTTGCTGAGTGATAGAATCCTCTTCTTGGACGGAGCGATGGGGACTATGATTCAGCGCCATAAGCTCGGTGAGCAAGATTTCCGAGGGGATCGATTTGCGGATCACTCGATTGATTTAAAGGGGAATAATGAACTGCTCGTTTTTTCCCGGCCGGATATTATCGAGGGAATCCATACTGATTTCTTGGAAGCGGGCGCGAATATAATCGAGACGAACACTTTCAGTGGAACTACGATAGCGCAAGCGGACTACAAGTTAGAGCACGTCGTTAAGGACATAAACATTGAAGCTGCTAGGCTCGCTCGAAATGCGGTAGAACGTTACAAAAAGAAATATCCAAATGCAGAATGCTATGTTGCGGGGGCGATAGGTCCGACCAACAGAACTGCATCGCTATCTCCTGATGTAAATCGCCCTGAGTACCGGGCAGTAACGTTTGAAGAACTTAAGAATGCTTACCGCGGCCAGATTGATGCGTTGGCTGAGGGCGGTGTAGATCTTTTCTTTCCGGAAACAACATTCGATACGTTGAATTTGAAGGCCTGCATATTTGCGTTGGAGGACTTTTTCGAAGAGCGAGGCGAGCGCATGCCGGTAATGCTCAGCGTGACGATTACTGATGCTTCGGGGCGCACGCTTTCTGGGCAAACGGTGGAGGCTTTTTGGAATTCGGTGGCCCATTGCAAGCCATTGAGTGTGGGAATTAATTGCGCTCTGGGCTCCAAAGAAATGAGGCCATACATAGAGCGCCTTTCTAAAATTTCGGATTGTTATATTTCCTGTTACCCAAATGCAGGCTTGCCTAACCCTTTGAGTGATACGGGTTACGATGAATTGCCTGATGATACGTCAGGGTTCTTAGAGGACTTTGTTTCTTCGGGTTTTGTAAACATCATTGGAGGCTGCTGCGGAACGACTCCAGAGCATATTGCTGCGATTGTTGAAAAAACAAAAGACCTCCCGACTCGCAAGATACCGAAGTTGGAGCCAGCGCTTCGTTTGAGTGGATTGGAGCCGTTTGAGGCCCAGCGAGAAGGAGCGCCTTTCATCATGGTAGGCGAGCGTACCAATGTTATGGGGTCTCCTCGCTTCCGTAAGCTGGTTAAGGACAGCAAATTTGAGGAGGCCCTCGCGATTGCACGTCAACAGGTTGAGAGCGGAGCGAACATAATCGATATCAATTTCGATGAGGGCTTACTTGATAGTGAGGCTTGTATGATTCACTTCATGAACCTAATCGGATCGGAGCCGGATATTTGTAAGGTGCCGATCATGATTGATTCATCGAAATGGTCTGTCATTGAGGCGGGACTACAATGCTCACAAGGTAAGTGCGTAGTAAACTCAATTTCCCTAAAGGAAGGGGAGGAGGTGTTTCTTCGACATGCCAAGTTAGTCCAACGATACGGGGCTTCTGTGATCGTGATGGCATTTGACGAAAAAGGTCAGGCTGCGACCCAGGAAGACAAAGTTCGTATTTGTCAAAGAGCGTATGAGCTTCTGCGTGAAAAGTTAGATTTTCCTGCTGATGATATCATTTTCGATCCAAATATTTTGACTGTCGCTACGGGTATTGAAGAGCACAATACGTATGGAGTGGATTTTATTGAAGCGACTCGTGAGATTAAGAAATTATGCCCGGGTGCTCGTATTAGCGGTGGAGTGAGTAACATTTCATTTTCGTTTCGTGGGAACAATGTAGTTCGCGAAGCAATGCATTCAGTTTTTCTTTATCACGCAATTAAAGCTGGGTTGGACATGGGTATCGTGAATGCAGGGATGTTAGCGGTATATGATGAGATCGAGCCAAATCTAAAGAAGTTAGTTGAAGCCGTAATTTTGAATACTGACCCTGAGGCGACCGAGCAATTGGTAGACCTAGCAGAGCAAGTCAAAGATCAAAAAGGTAGCGTAAAAGAAGAACAGACGGAAGTTTGGCGTGAAGGGACTGTGGCCGAGCGTTTGTCTCATGCTCTGGTAAAAGGAATCGTCACGTATGTCGAAGCGGATACGGAGGAAGCGCGGCAACAGCTAGGCCGTCCACTGGATGTGATCGAAGGCCCGTTGATGGACGGGATGAAGATCGTCGGTAAGCTCTTTGGAGAGGGTAAAATGTTTCTGCCGCAAGTTGTTAAATCAGCCCGCGTAATGAAAAAAGCAGTGGCTTACTTAACTCCGTTCATGGAGGAAGAGAAAGCTGCTTCTGGCGGAAGCAGTTCTCAAGGAAAGATGGTAATCGCTACGGTAAAGGGCGACGTGCACGACATTGGTAAAAACATCGTGGGTGTTGTGCTAGCCTGTAACAACTACGAGGTTATCGATATGGGGGTGATGGTTTCATGCGATGCGATCTTAGCCAAAGCTAAGGAAGTGAATGCGGATATCGTTGGTTTGAGTGGTTTGATTACGCCGTCACTTGATGAGATGATTCACGTGGCCAGCGAGATGGAGCGTCAAAACTTCAAGGTTCCGTTGCTCATTGGTGGAGCGACTACCTCTAAGGCGCATACTGCAATCAAGATCGCTCCATCTTACAGTGGTCCTACGGTGCAGGTAGCAGATGCATCCTTGGTCGTGGGTGTATGCAATGAGCTGCTAAGCGAAACGCGTAGTGCTGAATATATCACGGATCTTAAGGCTACGCAGGATGGTGTTCGCACACGCTATCATGAAGGTAAGGCTGATTCTGCGGCAATGCTTAGCTTGGAGGACGCTCGTTCAAAAGGCTTCAAGGTTGATTGGAAGAATGCAGTAATCGATAAGCCTGGGAGTTTGGGCGTGCAGTGCTACGAGGATATCGATCTCGCAATCGTTGCAGAATATATCGATTGGTCTCCGTTCTTTTGGACGTGGCAGCTGAAAGGGGTTTTTCCAGCGATTTTGAAGCACAAGAAGTACGGGGAGCAAGCGACTACTCTGTATGAAGAAGCACAGAAATTGATGAAAGATATCATCGATAATAAGCGGTTTCGCCTGAGAGCGGTTACTGGGATGTGGGCAGCTCAATCTGAAGGAGACAGTGTCGCACTTTTCGAAGATGATTCGTTGGAGAAGAAGGTCGGATCTTTTCATTTCCTGCGTCAGCAAAAAGAGAAAGCTTCGGATTCGACTTATTATTCTCTGGCTGATTTTGTCGCCCCCACATCCAGTGGTCGTGTCGATTATTTGGGTGCCTTTGCGGTAACAGCTGGATTCGAAGTTGAAGAGTACGCAGCTGGCTTCAAAGAGAATGGTGATGATTACACAGCAATCATGATACAATCGTTGGGTGACCGTTTTGCTGAGGCCCTCGCTGAATACATGCATAAACAAGTGCGTGACGACTGTGGATACGGAAAAACTGAGAATTTAGGCGTCGAAGACTTGATCAAGGAAAAGTATCGCGGAATTCGTCCGGCTGCGGGGTATCCCGCTTGCCCCGATCACACGGAGAAAGAAGTTCTATGGAAATTACTTGATGCCGAAGCGGCTACGACGATCCAGTTGACAGAGAGTTTTGCTATGAATCCTCCGAGCTCCGTGTCGGGGCTGTATTTTGGAAATGCAGATTCGCGCTATTTCAACGTTGGAAAGATTGGTAAAGACCAAGTGGAAGATTACGCGAAGCGGAAGGGGATTGATGTGGTGGTAGCTGAGAAATGGCTACAGCCAAATCTGGGTTATGAACCGGTTTAACCATTCGAAAATCGATCCAAAGTCAGTGCGGCCTTGGACAAAATAGATCAAATAAATGCTCTGCCTATCCTAATTCATTAGGAAGTTGGTTAAATCCATACTGTTAGACGTCCTTAGCATATCTTGGCATAAGCGATGCTAAAAGAACTCATTCGTCATTTGTTAGTTCAAATGATGAGGGAGTGACGTTCCTGTTTTTACTTACAGGATAAGATACAAAATGGGGTCGACGTTAGGGGTTATCGTCGGCCCCGACTTGTCTTGAAAAGATTTAGCTCAGCTTATTGTGGCTCTGTTTGGTTATCGTCCTGGCCAGTTAAGACTTTCATGAATTTTTTCATCGCAGGTGTAAGGACGCGTCCTTTGCGATGAAGAATTGCGAGTGGTCGAGTGTAAGCGTTGTTGTCCAAGCTTACAGAGATGAGTGAACCTTGTTTGAGCTCTTGGGTGACTGTTGCTTGCGGAACAATCGCTATGCCGGCGTCGATCTCTACGGCTCGTTTCACAGTTTCGATATTGTCGAATTCCATGACGGGTTCGATATCGATATTGTTCACTTTGAATATATTATCTACGGCCTTACGGGTAGGGATGTCCGGGTCGAAGTTGATGAACTTGTAGGTCGAAAGTTCGGCGACGTTCACGTTCGAAAGTTTGGCGAGTGGGTGCTCTGGGTGGCAGATTACGACGAGCTGGTCTTCGCGGAAGGGGACCATTTCGATTTGGCGGGTCTTCACTGGGAAAGCGACGAGGCCGAAATCAACTGAATTGTGCAGGATGTCTTCGTAAACGAGATTAGATCTGCGGTATTCAACACGAACATTCACGGATGGGTATTCTGTGAGGAAGTCTTTTATATAGGGAGGGAGTTCGTGGAGGCCGATGCTGTAAATTGTCGAAAGTCGAATCGTTCCGCTAATTACTTTCTTCATTTCCATGAGCTCGCTGGTGAGTTTCTCGTAGACGTGAAGAATGTCTTTCGATGACTGATAGACGCGTTCTCCCTCGCGAGTGAGCTGGAATTGTTTTTGGCTTCGATCAATAAGTAGCGTACTGAAGTGTTTCTCCATCGCTCGTGCTTGCTGACTGACTGCGGATTGTGTTACCCCATTGAGTCTTGCTGCTTTTGAGAAACTTTTTGTCTCTACAAGGTCTGCGAATATTTTGAAGTTATCGACTTGCATATGATTTAAGATTTTAAGTTTTAGTATAAACTAATCTTATTTTATGCAAACATAAAAAGAAGAAATATTAATGAATATCAATTTTAATGTATTCGAAGCACGTGTGAAGGAAGTGCGTTCCTCGATCAATGGCTACTGCGAGGAAGCGGGAAGACAGTCTGAGTCAGTTGCCTTGCTTCCAGTTACTAAGAATCATCCAGTGGATGCGGCTGAGTATGCCTTCAAGGCAGGCTTTGGAATGGTTGGAGAAAATAGAGTGCAAGAGGCGGAAGGCAAAAAGCCATTTGCGGATCCCTCACTAAAATGGGAATTAATCGGACCTTTGCAGAGTAATAAGGTAAAGAAGGCAGTTCAGGTTTTTACGCGTATTCAGACGGTCGATCGTGTGAAATTAGCGGGTGCGCTGCAAAGGCATGCAGAAGACAGTGGAATAGAGTTAGCCATCTTATTGCAGGTGAATGCCGGTAGGGATCCAAACAAGTCGGGTGTATCGTTAGAGGATGCAAGTGCCTTGATGGAGAGTGCAATTAGTTTGCCGAATTTGAGAGTCGAAGGCTTGATGACGATTGCGCCCTTGAGCGATGAGGAAGCGGTGGCGAGGCGAGCCTTCGCTGCTCTGCGTGAATGTCGGGATAAATTGGAAATTGAGTTTGGGGTGAAGTTGCCGGAACTGTCTATGGGAATGAGTGGTGATATGAGGGAAGCAATACTTGAAGGAAGTACGATGGTTCGTGTGGGCACTGCATTGTATGGAAAACGGGATTACCTATAGTATGCAAAATAGGAGAGAGCTTTTTTGCGCGACTATCGTTTGCTAAAATCGAATGTCTGAGACTGATAATAATTATCGTTTGGGAGTGTTGCTGTACGCGTTTGGGCCGAACGATAGACTGTTACTGATAAAACGTGCAAAGAAACCTCATAAAGGTCTTTGGTGCGCGGTAGGTGGGAAATTGGAGATGTCTAACGGAGAGTCTCCTTATGAGTGTGCGGTTAGAGAAGCGAAGGAAGAAATCGACGTTGATCTTGTAGGAGACGATTTAGATCTAAAATGTGTTATCAGTGAAAAAAACTATGAAGGCGTTGGACATTGGCTGATGTTTATATTTGTGGTGAAACGAGAAATACAAGTGCTCCCAGATTCGATAGATGAAGGTGTTTTTGGTTTCTTTGAGTTAGGGGATTTGGATGAAGTGGCTATGCCAGCTTTTGATCGGAAAATATTGCTAGAACGCATTCTGAGAACTGATGGACCTGCTTTGAGCTTTCTGAGAGTGAATGGGAAAGGCGAATCACTGACAGATTCTTTGTTTGTAGAGCAGGAGTCTATTAGAAAATCATGATTCTAATTATCGATAATTATGATTCTTTCACGTACAACCTGTATCAATATTTTTTGATGCTAGATGTAGAAGTTGAAGTTGTTAGAAATGATGCAATTACGATAAATGCTGTCCAAGAAAGAAATGTTGAGGCAATCGTTCTCTCGCCAGGGCCAGGGCGACCTGAGGATTCTGGGGTCTGTATTGAAATTGTGAAACAATTTTCTGGTCGAATTCCAATTTTTGGCGTGTGCCTTGGCATGCAAGTCATCGCTTCGGCTATGGGGGCCACGATCATTGAAGCAACGGAGCCGATGCATGGTAAAAACTCTTTTATCACTCATACTGGGGTAGGTGTCTTTTGTGGCATAAAAAATCCACAACGTGTGACTCGTTATCATTCTCTTATTGTTGATCCTAGCAGAGTGCCGGAAGAATTAGAGGTGACTGCTAAGAGTGAGATGAATGAGATAATGGGCCTTAGATCACGAGATAAGAAACTTGAGGGCGTTCAGTTTCACCCAGAAGCTCTAATGACGGAAATGGGGTTGGAAATGTTGAAGAACTTTGTGGAGCAATGGTGTCGGTCGAAAGGAAGCCCATGTTGATCCGTGAAATAGAAATCGAGTTATCGCTGGAGGATATCTTTCGACGCTATTCAAAAGAAGCAGGGTTTTCCTTTTTGGATAGTTCGCTTCAGAAGTATGGAATCGGTGATTTTTCAGTTTTGTGCTGCCATCCTTGGAAAAGCCTGACCTACGATTCTGGAGTTGCTGTTGTTGAGGAATTTGGGTTGAAGCGAGAAGTGAAGGGAGATCCCTTTTTGATTCTAAAAGAGGAGAGCGTTAGTTACGAAGAGTCTTCTGCGTTGCCCTTTGTGGGAGGAGCAATTGGGTATATTGGTTACGACGTAGCGCGATATTACGAAAAAATTCCGAATCGATCCGAGAAATTGAAATCCGGATATGAGATGCGTTTCCGTTACTATGACGCAGGTCTTTGTTTTGATCATAGATCGGATAAGCTCTATGCTTTTGCAAGCGAGCGTGTCCCGAATGCGAATGAATTGCTTGCGAAGCAGGTCAAGCTCGCTGAAGAAGCGGCTTCGATGGCTGGTGATTCTGATCCTTACGGCGTTGGGCCTTTGAAGTCGAATTTTACTGTCGAAGGATACGTAACTGCTGTTGATGAAATTCGCGAATGTATCCGAAGGGGAGAGGTGTACCAGGTGAATTTATCACAACGGTTTTCAGCTTCTTTTCGCGGTGATGTGGCTGCCCTGTATCACAATCTCCGTAAACTTAGCCCTGCTCCTTATGGAGCGTATTTGGATTTTGGCGATGAGGTTATTCTTTCAAACTCTCCCGAGCAGTTCCTTCAGTCGAAAGGTACGGAGTTAGTAACTCGTCCGATCAAGGGAACAAGACCAAGGGGGGGCGACAATGCAGAAGACGAACAGATGAAGCAATCGCTTATAAATTCACAGAAAGATCGCTCAGAGTTATTGATGATTGTTGACCTGGAGCGCAACGACATGGGGCGAGTTTGCAGTGCTGGCAGTGTTCAGGTAAAAGATCTTTTTGCAATCGAGGCGTATTCAAACGTTTTTCACCAAACAGCGAAGATCGAAGGAAAGTTAGCCGGTGAGAATACAGCTTTGGATGGAATTAAAGCGCTTTTTCCAGGGGGCTCTATTACGGGTGCTCCGAAGATCAAGGCAATGGAAGTTATAGATTACTTGGAACCTGTAAGAAGGGGTGTTTACACAGGTTCGATTGGTTTCATTGGGAACAATGGAGAGCTTGATTTTAATATAGCGATTCGAACTTTGAGGGTGTCCGATGGAGAATTGCAATTTAATGTTGGGGGAGGCATCGTTTGGGATAGTGACGCTAAATCGGAGTACGAAGAAACTTTGGCTAAGGGGCGGTCGATGATGAAAGCATTGTCAGTTGGAGAGCTCGTGGTATGAATTACGTTTTAAATGGAAGTTTATGCGAAGGGGATTTGATCCCTGTGAGCATTCAAGCAGAGGGACTCAATTACGGTTTGGGAGTCTTCGAAACAGTCAAAATAGTCGAAGAGAAGCCGTGTTTTTTAACCGAGCACTTTGATCGAATTTACAAGTCGGCTCAGGCTCTTGGATTGGAATTTTCTGTTGCGATTAGTGACTTGGAGAAGCAAATACAAGGATTGTGCACTGTAAATGGATTGAGTGAGGGAGCAGTCAAGGTTCTGTGCTTCGAGAGCCTTGGGAAATCAAACGTGTTGGTTTGCGAAAGAAGTGTGACTGTAACTAGCCATGAACCGCTTTTGCTAAGTGTATCAAATGCGGTTCGGTCTTCTACTTCTTTAACTGTAAATCATAAGACCTTAAATTATGCGGAAAATATCGTAGCAATGCGTAACGCACAATCCCATGGCTTTGATGACTGTATCTTTTTAAATGAAAATGGATTTATCACCGAGAGTAGTATCGCTAATTTGTTTTTTGTGAGTGATGGAAAATTGAAGACGCCATCTCTTAAGTGTGGTTTGCTGAATGGCGTGATTCGCGGTCAGGTTTTGGGGATTGCAGAAGAATTGGGTTACTTAGTCGAAGAGGGGAGCTATCGAATTGATGATCTTGAAGAAGCTGAGGCGGCCTTTCTTACTAATTCTCTGAAGGGAGTTGTCCCTATTCGTAGAATAGAGTTTCAGTCGAAAGCGTTTGATTTTGAAAAACTGCCAGTGGTGGCGCGATTGTCTGAGCGGTTGAGTGAAGTCGAATTGAAAAGCCTATAGTAAAATATGGATACAGAATATTTAAAGGCTAAAGATTGTTCCCTTTCTCTTTCTAAGGCTCCTTATATGGTTGGAATACTGAATGTGACGCCTGATAGCTTTTCTGATGGAGGGCAATTTAGTTCGGTCGAACAAGCAGTAAAGCAAGCGAAATTGATGCTTTTAGAGGGAGCAACGATTTTGGATATAGGTGGGGAGTCAACCCGTCCAGATGCAGAGCAGGTAAGTGTGAAAACTGAAATTGAACGTGTCGTTCCTGTCATTTGCGCAATTTTGGAGCAATTTCCTGATGTTCTTATTTCGGTAGATACATCGAAAAGCGAAGTGGCTAGTGAGGCTCTAAAAGCAGGGGCTTGTATTGTAAATGACGTGACGGGTTTTTTAGGCGATGCTAGTATGCCGACTATTGTTGCCGAAACCGGTGCAGCTTGCATATTGATGTTTAACGCGAGGCTCCTTGGGGCGAGGGAAGATATTGTTGCTTCTGCTTTTACAGGGTGGGAGAAAAGCATAGAATTGGCTGAGCGAGCTGGAATAAAACGTGATTCGATGATATTGGACCCTGGAATTGGGTTTGGGACCTCGAGAGAGGAGGACTTATTGCTGATCGCATCCCTTGAACGATTGAAAGAAAAATCCTTGCCTGTGATGCTTGGAGCTTCGAGAAAGCGTGTTACGGGAGAGTTGCTTGGTTTAGGTGTTGATGAACGCCTCGAGACTACCTTGGCCACTACAGTTGCAGGGATCGAGGCAGGGGTGGAGTTTTTTAGAGTTCACGATGTGCAAGCGAATAAACGGGCAGCAGCTATGGCAAAATTGATTTACGATAAGCGGAATGGATAAGATATTTTTAAAAGGGGTTCGTTTGTTTGGTCGAATCGGAGTATTTGATAGCGAGAAGGCCAATGGGCAGTTTTTTGTAATCGACATTACGTTACATACAAGTTTAAGAGATGCCGGTAAAACTGACAATTTAGAGAAGACAGTTAGCTACGCGGATGTTTTTGAGGATGCGAAGAAGCTTATGGATGAAATGACCTGCGATTTGGTAGAGACCTATGCTGAGAATCTATCGGATTTGCTTTTCGAGAAATACGAGAAAGTGAATCGAATTGCGATTTGTATCGGAAAACCAGATGCGCCTATAGAAGGAAACTTTGAGTCGGTAGGGGTGGAGATAGATCGAATGCGTGATGACTGAGGCGTATATTGGGTTGGGCGGAAATATTGGGGATGCTGCGTCAAGTATTAAGAAAGCCTATGAATTATTGTCGTCGCTTGAAGGTGTGAGTACATCGATATTGTCACCTATTTATCGTAGTGCCCCAGTCGGGTATGAAAATCAAGATTGGTTTTTTAATGCGGTCGCTTTACTTCGCGTAAATTTTGACTGTCGAACATTACTACACCATTGTTTGCGGATTGAGCAGCAGTTGAAACGCGTGAGGAAAGAGAAGTGGGGGCCGCGTACCATCGATTTGGATGTGATCGTTTTTGGTGATCTTGAGTTAAACGAAGAGGGATTGATTGTTCCTCATCCAAGAGCTCATGAACGTGCGTTTGTCCTTTTACCGATGAAGGACTTGAATCCAAATTGTAAAATTGGAGGATGGACGATTGCAGGCTTATGTGAAACAGTTAAAGGGCAGGCAATTGAACGGGTGGAGGTTTGAACTCCAAAATTTATATTTCTTCTAATACGTAGAAGTATTTTCCTGCTGAAATTTGGCGAAATTGACCTGTGTTCAAATTACCATCATCGATTGTCTGATCTATCAATTCAAGATAGTCTGGTCCTAGGGTAGGGTTTACGATTCCTAAGCCCGACCAAATTTCGTTACCATCGAATTCGATGGCCCAATTTCCACCTACAGATGTTGGTGATTCAAATACAACCTCCGAATAGTAGCCATCAAGCTCGGCTGGAAATACACCCGGATTCGTATGTGGAAGCCAATACCCGGTTTCGAGTTCATAACACTCGGCGGCATAGATCAGCGCTTTGATGTCGTTAGAAAAGGCTCTTGTTGTTGCAGCGCGGCGTACTTTAGCAAATCCCGGGAGTGCAACACTCGCAAGAACGCCAATCATTAGTAAAACGATCATGATCTCTATAAGAGTGAAGCCGCTTTTCTGGCTGTAGTGCTTTTCGTTTATCATGATTAATTTTGTTTGGAGCTTCGACGGTCTTGTTTTTAGGAAGACGTATACTCTCATATAATCGGCTTAATCGTCTACCCTGGCGTAGCTAATAATCGTTAATGCATTGTTAAACAAATCGTAGCTGAGCGATTGCGCTCAATGGGAAGTTATCGATTGTCCGAGGAGCCTGAGTAGTTTTACAAACTAGGACTCAAGCGATTCTTTAAGGGCTTCAAGTTCCTGCCAACGCTCGTAAGTAGTTTCCAACAACGAATCGATTTCCTCTAGTTGCTCTTTAGCCGTTTTCGCCTTTTCTGGAGTCTCTGTATAGGTTGTGGGATCGGCCAATGTTTCGATTAGTTCTTCTTTTTGCGTTTCGAGTTGGTCTATTTTTCCGGGAATCGCTTCAAGTTCTTGGCGATCTTTGTTTAGGAATTTTTTCGGCTTCTTTTTCCAATCGTTCTTGGAGCTTTTGCTGGTAGCAGATCCTTGGCCTTTTGCTTTTCTTGCTTCTTCTTTTGCTAACCAATCATCGTAGCCGCCAATATTTTCTTCAATGTATCCGTTTTTATTGATGGCGACAATGCTAGTTACGGTATTGTTTAGGAATTCTCTATCGTGACTGACAAGAAGAAGAGTCCCTTTGTAGTTTACTAAGAGCTCTTCAAGCATTTCTAACGTTTCCGCATCTAGATCGTTGGTGGGCTCATCCATTACCAAAAAATTGAACGGCTGCGTGAAGAGCTTGGCTATTAAGAGCCTGTTGCGCTCTCCACCAGAAAGCGTTTTGATTGAAGATCGGGAACGATCTGGGGTGAAAAGAAAGTCCTTAAGGTAACTGATTACATGCAATTGTCTTCCATTTATTGATACGTTTTCATTTCCATTGGCGATGTTGTCGAAAACGTTTAGAGATTCATCCAACTGCTCACGCATTTGATCGAAGTAACAGAAATCTAGTTTGGTCCCTTGCTCGACAGTTCCGGTTGTTGGGGATAGCTTTTCCAGTAAGATTTTGATTAGGGTACTTTTCCCCGATCCATTTGGTCCGATGATTCCAATTCGATCGTTTCGGTTAATCTTGAGATCAAACGGTTGCAAAATAGTTTTCTCGTCGACTTTGAATGAAACATCCAAGGCGGTAATCGCCTTTTGCCCTGATGCTCCTGCTTGCTGCAATTCGAAGTTGGCAGTTCCCTGGCGTTGTCGCATTTCCTTGCTTTGAGTACGCATTGCTTTAAGGGCTTTGACGCGCCCTTCGTTTCTTGTACGACGAGCCCGGATACCTTTGCGTAGCCAAGCTTCTTCTTGGGATAATTTTTTTGCGAAGAGTTCGCGGTTCTTTTCTTCGGCTTCGAGATTCTCTGCTTTGCGTACGAGGTAGGTGTCGTAGTTACAACGGTAGCTGATCAATTGGGCGAGATCGATTTCGACGATGCGAGTGGCAACGCTTTTCAAGAAGGTCCGATCGTGAGTAACGAATAGAAGAGAAATGCCCGATTTCTTGAGATAGGACTCTAGCCAAACAATAGACTCGATATCCATATGGTTGGTGGGTTCGTCAAGAATGAGAAGGGCAGGTTCGGCGACTATGGCTTTTGCCATAAGCACACGCCGTTTTTGTCCGCCGGAAAGCGATGTGAATCTTGCTTCGGCGGAGAGCTGGAATAATTCGATAATTGAATCGATTTTTTCTTCGATTACCCATTGTCGATCAGGATCAAGCCCATCAATTTTTTCGTTGATGAGCATCTCGCCTTCTTTTCCAAATCCAAGAGCGATGGCTTGGTGAACTGAAACATCCCAATTTTCTGGTGAAACTTGAGGAAGCGCGGCTGCTAATCCGCCTTCTGGAAAGGCGATAGTGCCGGAGTTGGGCGCGTACTCGCCTAAAATAGTTTTAAGTAGTGTTGATTTGCCGGCTCCATTGCGACCAACTATACAGACGCGTTCACCTCGATCGATGTGCAGTTGTACATTTTCGAGTACGGGCGGGCCGCTAAATTGGATGGTTAGGTCATGAACACTTAGAACTGGCATATGCTCTAAACGCTTAGATCATGATGACTTTTAGCAACTCAAAAGTGATAAGCTGGCAAGAGAGCTATCAAAATATGTGATTGGTGTGTTTAGGAAAACTCATTGATGGCTTGAATCGACAGCAGATCTTGGTTTGATTCTAACTGTTTTGTTCTCCAACCCTAACTGCTACTCGAACCGTAATTTTCATGTCTAGAATTGTTGCCAAAAATCTTGCCGTACTGTTCCGTGAGGCTGCCGATCGATATGGCGATTTACCTGCTTTCGCACCCCGAGAAGGGAAAAGCAACTACGGTTCAGTAAGTTACCGAGAATTGTATGAGTATGGGCTAAATTTAGGTACAGCTCTGATCGAATTGGGTGTCGAGGCACGTGATCACGTAGCTCTGCTATCTGATAATCGAGTAGAGTGGAACATAGCGGATTACGCGGTTTTGTTGGTAGGGGCGGCAGATGTCCCACGTGGGACGGATGTTACGAACCAAGAGATTGAATACATACTCGATCACTCTGATTCCAAAGTTGCCTTTGTAGAAAACAAGAAGCTATTGGCACGAGTTTTAGAAATCATGCCTAGGCTCGACAAAGTGAAGCACCTTATTCTCATGGAAGCTGCGGATGATCTTCCAGAAGGTGTATTGTCACTGTATCAGTTGGTTGAAAGAGGAAGAGTAGCTAGGGAAACGGGAGACCGACAAATTGAGTCTAGAATAGATGAAATAAAGGCGGATGACTTGTTCACTTTGATCTACACTTCAGGGACTACAGGGACTCCTAAAGGCGTGCAATTGCAGCATTCGAGTATGGTTTCTCAGATTCGGAATCTTCCCTTTTATATGGGAACGGATGATCGGCTTCTATCAATTCTGCCGGTGTGGCATAGCTACGAGCGTGTGTTTCAGATGGTGGCAATTGGGAATGGATGCTGTACATATTTCACGACTATACGCACAATCGGAGATGATCTTAAATATGTGAAACCGACAATGATGGCGTCGGCTCCACGCTTGTGGGAAAGCATGTATCTTAAGATTTTGAAGAATGTGGAATCTGCGAGCCCGCTTGGGCAGAAAATTTTCAAACTTGCTTATTTCTCATCGCGAATGGTGAAAGGCGGAATGTTTTTCTTGAGCGGTAAGAAAATGGACCTAGAAGGCCGCGGTTTATTTGAATCGCTGGGCTTGGGCTTTGTTAATGTTGTCCGGATTTTGTTATTTATCCTACCTTATTTAGTACTCAATCAAATCGTACTCAAAAAATTGAGACAAGTGGTTGGGGGCTGTTTTCGAGGGACTATTTCTGGAGGCGGGGCTCTTCAGCCGCATGTAGATGAGTTCTTTAACTATATCGGAATTCCTGTGTTGGAAGGTTATGGATTGACGGAAACTTGCCCGGTTCTTGCCGTCAGAGACTATCAGAAACTCGTAATTGGAACAGTTGGACCAATATTCGAGGAAACGAAATTACGTGTTGTGGATCCAGGGTCGGGTAAGGTCTTGTATCCAGATAATTCCGCGAAGGGAGGTGGACGTGGAATCAAGGGCGAAATCCATGTAAGTGGACCTCAAATAATGAAAGGCTACTACAAGCAAGAGGACGCTACGAAAAAGATTTTGGTTGATGGATGGATCAATACAGGTGATTTGGGGATGTACACTTACAACGATTGTTTGAAAATTATGGGTCGTTCTAAGGATACAGTTGTATTGCTAAATGGTGAGAACGTAGAGCCGATACCGATTGAAGCGAAAATATGCGAATCGAGTCTGGTGGATCAGTGTGTGGTAGTCGGGCAGGATCAAAAATTCCTTTCTGCTTTGGTTGTGCCCTCCGAGGATGGATTTGAATCCGCGTCTGGCGAGAAGAGAGAAGTGGCAGACTTGGCTGCAGATGACAACGTAGTTGATTTAATTAAAAGGGAAGTGAAGTCACTTGTATCTAGTGAAAATGGGTTTAAGTCGTTTGAATATGTTCAGGATGTTCGATTGCTTCCCAAAGCATTTGAAATAGGTGATGAAATGACGAATACTTTTAAGATTAAGCGATACGTGGTAGATGAAAAATATGCTAACCTCATTGAGGACCTGTATTCTTAACTGAAGTCTTGCCACAAAAAAGCCCGCAAGGCTTTGCGGGCTTACAGAAATTTGCTACCGATGGCTTAACGCACCAGCTCGAGTTTATTGTGCCTTACGAAGTAGAGGGCAGCGGAGTTGACGAGCAGATAAACTCCGAAATTGTTTACTACTTGTTGGTCTCCTTGGCACATTTTACCGAATGCGAGGGAGACGAACATGGCGGCAAACAGTGCGAGAGTGTACTTCGTTTTTATTCCAAGTAGCAACGCGAGGCCGAGAAGTAACTGGATATAAGCGAGGCAGTAAACGTAAGGAGCTACTAAAAATCTTGGTAATATGGTGCCATCGAACGAGGCAATGAGGTGAGGAATAGTCGATTCGTAGTAATTGCTGAATGCGAATGAACCATCGCTGATAAATTTTCCAAGACAGGCTGTTATGAAGAGAAGGGAAAGGAAAAGCCTGAGGGCTAGGATTGCCCATGTCTCAGCTGACCAGTACAGCCATGAGTTATTTCGGGGATTGGGGGATTTTGCCATAATTTCTTTCGTGTGAGTTTGTGGGTAGAGCGGGGAATACTCCGAGAGATGCCTTTTCTTTATGCTTTGTAGATCAAGGATTTCCAGAAAAATGTGGATATTAAATCACTTGCTGAATGGCGGATGAGCAAAAATACGGATGTTTGGGCTCAAAGTGTGGCGGTTTCAGTCGATTTAAGAGGGCATCCTATGCGTTTCTTTAGCATAATTCTTAGTTTTAGCACATTTTGTTGGGCTGGCTTTGCGTTTGAACCCTCGGAAGAGGAGAAATCTGGCCATCGTGCAGAGGTGTATCAGCATGCTCGGAATTACATAGCCGAAACGTTCAATCTGCAAATATTGGAGGAAAGCGAATTTTACCCAGTCCGATTCAATTCGAAGGGACTTTGGGGAAATTACGACTCGCGAATCCAAGATTTAGGCGATGACTGGTTTGAGGTAAAAGGCTGGTGTTATACTTTAGGGCAATCGGATAAGAAAATCCGTTGGTCGGTCGTGATGCATTTACGATTGGAAGACCCCAATGCTTGGAGGTACGAGCGTTTAGGCAGTGCGAATTTAAATGAGCCTATTTTTACTTCTTGGAGGTTTGGAGGGTACTGGAGTGTGCCCTACGTTGCAGAAGCTGGGGCGTATCCGAAGAACTCTTTTCCCGATTGGAGCGTTCTTATGCCCGCCTACAACTCAAAGGACGAGAGTTAAAGATTTACTCGAATTTTTTGAGAAAACTCTCAGTAGGAAAGTGTTTGCCGGGGCAAAGCGTGTGATTGCGGTGAATAATTGTGTGTGTGGTGATTCCGCTGTGATGAACATTGGTCCGCTTCATCAAGTAATGGATTAGCGCTTCGAGCTGCTCTAATTGCTTGGTCGTGGGAGCTCTCTTTTCGAAATTCCCTACGAGGCAAATTCCAATGGATATTTTATTTTTAAGGTAGCTTTTAAGATGGCCTCCTTGTAATTGCTTTAGCCAGCGGTCGCCAATATGGATTTCGCCATTTTTCATACCTTTCCCGTTCCCAATTACGAAATGGTAGGCGAGCCCGTTTTCCATTCTGCGTTCTTCTCTATGAACGCGATCCATATTCGAAGCTCGATCTGCATCGGTCGCAGAATGGTGAATTACGACGTGTCTCCAACCACCGCGGACGGCGATTTTGTCGAGAGCCGTTTTTACATTTGAGGGTAAAGCTGCGTAGCTTCTTAAGTTGATTTTGGAGCTCTTAGGCGTATTTGGGACTTTGATAACCTGCCCAACCTTAATCTTGTTGGGATTTTTTATGCCATTGAGTTGAGAGAGTTTTTTTAAGGTAGTGCCGTTTTTCTTGGCTATTGCTGAAAGGCTATCGCCTTTTTTGATCGTGTAGTCGAATGTTGTTGGCTCCGAGCTTGGGATCTTGATTACCTGGCCGGCTCGGATCAAATTCGGGTTGGAGATTTTGTTAAGGTTCTTTATCGATTTTACGGATACACCATAGCGGCTACTTATCGTCGATAAAGTATCTCCCTTTTTTACCGTATGTTGCGTCACTCCGTAGGAGATCGCACAGAAAAGAGTAGCGGCAAAGAAGAACCCGATGCACTTCTGCAACAAAGAGAAAATCATTTCTCAACCATTTTCTTCTTAATGATTTTCTTTAGCTTTTGACGATCTTCTTTTCGGACGATGTAGCCGGCACAATTTTTCGACCCGCATAAGCAGGGGTGGTCTTCCCAATGCTCGAGTGCGTATCCATAGTCAAATGTCAATTCTTCGTCCTTTTTGATATCCCTCAAGGCGACGAACCAAATTTCGCCTTCTACTATTTGCGCTTCGCAATTGGGAGAGCACGAATGATTGGCTAGGCGTGAAATATTCCATTCGAAATTGCCGTCTATATCGTACTTATCGTCGAGTTCGAATATGTAGACAGACCCTACATCTTGAGCTAGCGATTTGTCATGTTGCGCTATGCCGCGACGGGTAGATTCCTTCTTCGTGATTTTTTCTCCTAAGTACTGAATTATGTATTCGTCTTTTGGAATGCGTTCAGAGGCAAACAAGCCATTGTTGTGTATGCTGGATTGGCGAGATTGAGCATAAAGAAACTCGGGAGGATTTCCGTTTTCATCCAATCCAATGAAAACTGGTTTTTTTTGTTTCTTATCCTTCTTTTTTTTTGTCTCCTTGCTCATAGGTCAGCTTTTCAGTTGCAACTGCAATAACTGTAGCAAATCGGTATAACTGATGCCGTGGAAGGCAACCCATTTTTGGTGACTTGTTTCTCCTCGACTTATAGAAATTCTATTTTTTTGGAGTTTGGTTGTTTCTGAGAGAAAGCGAATTAGGGCTTTGTTTGCTTTTCCGTCAAGCGGTGGAGCTTGCAATCGTACTTTTACAAAAGGCCCATGCCAACCGATTATTTCGGTCTTCGATGCATTTGTAATGACCTGAAGAGGTAGAGTAGTTGTTTCGTTTGTACTTTGCATGTGGCCTGAGAAATAGTTATTCAATCCTCCGCTCGTTCCAATCTCTCTTCTTAATAGGTGCGATGCGAATTTGGACTTTACTTCTATGAAGACGTGTAATTGAGCCTTTTCTTGTGCTTGCGAAAGAGAGGAAAGCTCGCTTGGATCTTCTTTCCAAAAAACTAGTCTATTAGCGACTGGAGTATTTAAGACCTTTTATTTCCCATGTTGGATCGCAAATTAAAACAAGAAAATTTTATCGACCGAAAACGTAAGTGGAAAAGTGGAATGGACCGAAAAATGGGGCCAGGGCTTTTAATCACGGTTTTGCCGGCAATCGTAATGTGTGTTTTTTTGCTTATGGCAGCACCTTATCTGAGAGTCATTATTTTTGATTATCTCAAGGACGATGAAAAGCAGACTTTGAACGCACGGAAGCTAGATCTAAGCGATGCTCCGGAAAAACCAGCTCCAGTGGTGGTTCCAGGGAATCCAGAACATGCAGATGCCGAATTTTATCGTAAATTATATGATGAGCAGGGGATTGATTGGAGGGAGGCTCCAGTGATTGAAGTTCCAGAAGAAGGGAATGTGGAACAAAGGGAAATCGCAATCAAGCCTCTTGATGTGGAGATCCCTTCAAGTATGATGAAAACGGTAGACTATTCGAAAGAAAACTCCGAGTAAGTCGGTGAGAATGTATAGGAAAATCGATTACAATCTCAAAGCACAAAAAGCAGACTGTTAACTAGTCTGCTTTTTTTGCGTCGGATTATCTGGGAAAATGTGTTAGACTTGGTAGGTATAGTTACCTTGAAGAACCTCGTCGGCTTTCATTAGACTTTCGCTGACGTCGGAGACGAGGTTCCAGAGTGTTTGTTCTCCTTCGCCGAGAAGATTGAGAACCAATACATCTGGACCGTAATCTTGGTCAGGCAATTCTTCGGATTCTCTTATTACTCCGGTAATCCATTTGGAAAGGTTGAGTAAGCAGGCAACTTTTCCAGTCGTTTTGCAGTCGAGTGGGGAGTATTGGAAACGAATCGGGTCAGTGAATCGATCTGGGAAATTCCAATCGCGGAAAAGTGTATAGCTTAGTCCTACGCTACCGAAACTCTTTAGGCGTGTATTCAATTCACTATATGGATTTTCATTTACCAATTGATCTTCAAGAGAGGTCAGCGATGACTCTTCTATAGCGGTCGATAATGAGTGAACGAGTCCAATCGAATAAGCCATTTGGGGATCGAGACGGTGTTTTGCTGCCAAGCTCTCCATGCAGACAGCGCAAGTGATTGCCCGCTTCCAATGGTCTGTCGAATAGCTAGCCTGAGTGTCATTACTATCACAATACTGGTAGGCGTAGATCCCAAGTAAATCGTACATGCGCTTGAAGCCGACCGCTGTTGCTGCTTCTTCTATACTGCTGTATCCCGTATTACGAGCGTCAACCATTTGATTGGCTTCACGCATGATGCGAGTAGCGAGTAGAGGTTCAAGGCGTATCAAAGATATGATTTCGTCCGGGTTGATATTTCCTTCTGCTACAAGTTCTTTGAGGCTGCTAGATATCTTTGGCGCCGGAGTGAGCGTTTCGAATCGTTGTTGCAAGTTTTCTAATGTTGGGTTTTTGCGACTCATATACTCCCATTAAACGCCAGTAAGGTGTTGTTTTTTAGCTAATTGAACAAGAAGGAGTAATCGAATCTATCGGCTGATTTGTTGCAGTGGATTATAACCTAGAGCAGTAGCTCGAATCCTCTACGCGAGGCGCTAGGTATTAGAGCATCTTTCATTCATTCAGTCGCATAATTGGCATGCTTAAAGATTGCCTCGCAATCCTGTTTCGTGATGGATCTCAACGCATCGGCCAGAGCTTCGACCAAGGTTTCGAAAGTGCGGGTGGCTGCCTTTCTCATCAGAG
>JAKYXN010000040.1 GCA_022538095.1 Puniceicoccaceae bacterium K14
GAAAAGCTGATACGACAACTAACATACCCATAAACCGATCTGACAACATACCTAACAATAGAGAATCTTCTGTCTACCAATACCAGTGCACCTCATACCAGCGACATCGCACAAACCGAGATTAGCCTCGAGCCCTACGACCACGAATTATCAACACTGCACCAATCACTCACCTCAATCCAACCTGCCCACCTCAGCAATCTAACACAGTGATCAGGCACACTAAATCTCCCTCGCTTGGAAATTGACACCACACAACCGCCCCACTTCCCAACGATAGTCGAAAATCAAGCAACTCAAAATCCTCTTACACCATTCTCCCTCAGCATCAGCGTTTGCTAAAAGCATTACGCTCGTAAGTACATGAAAACATCAACTTCAGCTAAGAACGAAGTAAAAAACCTACCCAAATGGGCTCTGATTAAGGAACTCTTTGCCGGTCGCCAATGGCGAGTTATTAAGGCCCTGTTCTTCGTCACATTAAAGGCAGCCCCAGTTTGGCTTATCCCGATTATCACAGCTAGGATCATAGACCTTGGACATGATGACATAGCCAACCTAAAACAATTAGCAATCTACGTTGCCATCGCTATTCTTTTGTATCTGCAGAACATCCCCTCTGCGATTTGGTACATGTCCAACCTAGTCCACTTCACCCGAGGAATTGGCCAAGACCTGAGGATTCGCATTTGCGAACAACTCCAAGCTCTTTCACTTTATTACCACCGTCGCAGTAGCGTAGGCTCCCTCCATTCCAAAGCGATTCGAGATATCGAAATATTGGAGACACTTCCCAGACTAGCCATCGAACAAGGTTACAGCTTCATCCTCGGAATAACCATTTCGAGCATCGCCATCTTTATCCGCAAACCTGAGGCGCTCCTCTTCTTTTTTCTTACAGTCCCCATATGCGCAGTTGTATCTAGTTTATTCAAACGACGCATGAGTAACAGCGTAAACGAATATCGCAAAAGCCTTGAAGGGATGAGTACCCATTTAAATGAGATGGTAACTATGATGCCAATCACTCGGGCCCACGGACTGGAACAAAAACAACTCCAAAGCATGGAAAGTGGTATTCGAGGCGTCTTCCAAAGAGGTGTCCACTTTGACAAACTGACCGCAGTCTTCGCTGCAGTTAGTTGGGTAGTCATGGGCGTAATGCAGATGCTATTCTTAGGTGGATCCATGTACGCCTGTTTCCAAAGACAAATTACCGTAGGCGATGTCGTAATGTTCAACGCATTCTTTATCACATTATCAAATACACTCGCCAACCTCCTTACTTTCGTGCCCCAACTACTTCAATCCCGTGAATCCTTAGAATCGGTGATCGAAATCCTCAATGCCCCCGACCTCGAAAAAAATAGTGGCAAAGGAATATACCAAGAACTCCACGGCGACTTCAAATTAGACAACGTGAGCTTCAGTTTCCCAGAATCCGATCGAGCCGCCATCAAGAACCTTACCCTCCACATTCCCGCCGGAACGTCACTCGCGATTGCTGGGCCAAGCGGTAGCGGCAAGTCGACCCTTCTCTCGCTTTTAATCGGTTTCGCCCACCCGGAAGAAGGCAACATCATTCTCGATGGCAAAGACATGAAAAATATGGATCTTAGGAGCTATCGCCAACATGTCGGAATCGTTACCCAAGATCCTGTTTTCTTCTCTGGCTCCGTGCGAGAAAACATTTCATATGGCAATGACGAAGTAAGCGATGCACAAGTGGCACAAGCACTTGAACAAGCTCATGCAAATGAATTCGTGCAAGCCCTTCCAGAAGGTTTGGATACACGCTTAGGGATTAATGGCATAAGACTCTCTGGCGGCCAAATGCAGCGTCTCGCGATCGCCCGAGCCATTATCCGCGATCCCAAGGTACTCATACTCGACGAAGCTACGAGCGCGCTTGATAGCATATCCGAAGTCCACGTCCAAAAAGCCATCGACAACGTCATGAAAAACCGAACCACATTCATGGTAGCACACCGTATCTCCACTATCAAAAACGCTGACCGTATCGCCATTCTAGAAAATGGCGGCCTCGTTAACTGCGAATCACCCAAGGAACTTTTGAAGACAGACAACTTTTATAGCCAATCCGTCAAAAACTCCAAACTATAAAATTATGGCCCAGACAATAAAACTATCCGCAAACGCCAGTTCCACAGCTGGAGTACAACAATTCAAACCTCACTGGAACCCTTGTGTGGGTGCAGGACGTGCAGGAGAAGCCCTACGCACGAGCTGGATGGAACAGATGGAACGAGTCCAACGCGAGTGCGGCTTCAAAACCGTGCGATTCCACGGCCTCTTCCACGATGACATGTTCGTACATCGAAAGGACAAGGATGGAAAGGTCATATACAATTTTCAATACATCGACGAAATCTTTGACCGCCTGCTCGACATGAATGTCCGACCATTCGTCGAACTCGGATTCACACCACGAGAAATGGCACGCGAAACTGACCTTGTATTCTGGTGGAAAGGACACGCTGCACCCCCAAACGATGTCAAAGAATGGGGTGAACTCATCAGACGATTTGTTCAACACGTGATCGACCGCTACGGAATCGACGAAATCCTCAACTGGTACTTTGAGGTCTGGAACGAGCCAAACCTTTGGCCTTTCTTTCACGGCACTAAAAGCGAGTACTTTGACATGTACCGCGAGTCAGCCGAAGTCATTAAAGCCATCGACCCACGTCTTAAAATTGGCGGTCCATCAACCAGCAACTTCGTTCCAGACTCCCGCTTCGACGGCGAAAAGGAAGACACTTCGCAACACAATGTTGTTACCAAAGCAGAGGATTTAGATGCTCTCGATTGGAAGCCAGTATGGCTCGCAGATTTCTTTAATTACTGCCACAAGAACAACCTGCCTGTCGACTTCATCACCACCCACCCCTACCCAACCGACTGGGCATTCGACGAACACGGCACCGGCATGAAACTCACACGCGGCGTAGACGCCACGCCGAAAGACCTCGCCCTTCTTCGCAAAATGGTCGACGAGGGACCTTATCCTAAAGCGGAAATTCATCTTACAGAGTGGAGCAGTAGCTCATCCTCCCGTGACTTCACCCACGACTACCTGCAAGCAGCTACTTATGTAACCAAAGCAAATATCGACTCCATTGGCACAGTTGATTCGCTATCCTACTGGGTCTTTACCGACATTTTCGAAGAAAGTGGCGCAGGCAATACCGCATTCCACGGTGGTTTTGGCATGATAAACTTTCAAGGTATCGCTAAACCAACCTTCCACGCATACCGCTTTCTCAACACATTAGGAGACGAGCTCTTAGAACGTACCTCTTCAGGGGCCATTACCCGGTGCAGTGAAAGTAATAAAATATCTGCCATAGCCTACCACTATCCTCCAGAAATCACCCAAACCATTCCAGGCTCTTACGACTCTAGAGAAACCGCCGATACGACACTAGCCACCGGCTCGCCAGCGGTAATCGAATGGCACCTAGATGGGCTTCCTGCAAACGCCGTTCTGGTACTCGAAATCGTTGACACAAACAACGGTGACGCAATGAGCGCATGGAAACGAATGGGCCTACCTGAGCCATTGTCTCGCGAGCAAACTCAACAGCTCAAAGACGCCTCGGCAAAGACAAAACTCGTCCACTACACAGCTGACGAAAAGGGGGACTTTAACCTATCTATCGAGGTCGATCCTTGGTCCGTTATCAGTTTGCGACAACTCTAAGAAACGTACCCCTCTTTTCAATCTCTGAAGGCCATAGTTCAATCTATGGTCTTTTTCATAGGCCGGGAAGAACCGGCTCATTCTTCCCTAGCGAAGCACGGGCTAAATTCAAATAAAGTCTTCAAACATGCGCTCAAAAGTAATCACTCAAATGATACATTTTAGAACAAATCCGGTTTACTCAGTAAGTAATTCACAATTAGAGGTTAATAACACTCCGCCCCAAAGCTCAACTTCCCAAACTATTTCTCATCTCATATTCCCAAACATCATTCATTAAATTCAACGAAAAATCTAACACCATAAACCGTAACCACTTATCCTTTACATATAGACTTCATTTTCGATTAACCCTCCTAGATTAGGAACAAAGTGTCTTTCCTACTTGAGAATGATCTTGTTTCAACATACCCTCTCGAATTTCTTAAACGGCACAGCCAATGCTAACTAATTTGGGGAATCGAAAATGAAAAAAGGTGAGTTGAACACTGAAAGAGAAACTGCCGTTCAGCGTCTCATTAAAGGAGAGGACCCCGGCACAGAATATCTAGATTTACAAACTAGATATAAACAATTGCAATCGATCAAATCAAGAAGAAGGCGAAACCCGATACGCACGAAAATACTGAGGCTTTTGCATAAAATTAAATGATACAAACTCGTTATAGAATCAACGATTCGCAAATTCTAAGAAAGCCCAATAAGTCGCTTGCGAGTGATTGAAATTATTACTGAGAAGCAAAATTCAGGCTGCTAGCCGAGGGGAAGCCAAAGACTCATCGAGGCGAGCAAATGAATTACAACGCTCAGGCTATCATCCAGTATTGCCCAACGCTCATTTTTACTTTCCCCCCGTTAAAGCGAGGCGGCTAACAAAGATTCACTGAGCCATCAACGAATGATGCTCTTGACCATTTGACGCCGCTCTTAAAAGCGCTTTCACTGCCTACCCTGGGTTACATTCCAGAACGTTTCAGCTTTCATAGTTAGAGTGCCACCAATCCCTAAATTTGGAGTCGAAGTTGTTCGGAAAAATTCACACACTCGTGAACTTAACCTGAGGAAAATCAGCTTTAAAATACACCCAAAGTGGTCGAGCTTCTGATTCAATAAACCCTTCGGATTATTGGCAGATCCTACCCTACCTGAAAAGTCCCGACGCGGCGCCCCCAGCCTCAGCATTCTACTCCCTTTTATAAGGCTAGAAAATAGACCACAAATCTCATTCCATTTTCCAGTGTAACCCGTCCAATCGTCGCAGTTTAACGACCCCATTGAGTTACTCGTTTTTCGATCCTTTCAGGCGGAATCACCGCTTCAAATTGCTTCCAAATAAACACCCCCGACAAACTTCATTGCTAGCATGCCTAAACGCCCGAACATAATCCTCATAATGACGGATCAACAGCGTGCCGACACTGTCGCCGCTCACGGAGCTAGCCACATGCATACACCGCACATAGATTCGCTTGTCGATGGCGGCATATCCTTCCACCAAGCACATTGCCCAGGAGCCACTTGCACTCCCTCCCGTGCTGCCATCTTCACCGGAATGTTCGCCCACAATACCGGAACCTATAGTTTCAATAATTGGGGGCACCAACGCACCTGGGTCCAAGATCTCGCAGACCACGGCTATTACTGTGCCAACATTGGCAAAATGCACTTCCAACCCCGCGATGTTACGGGCGGCTTTCACGAACGTATCATCGTCGAAAACCCAACCTCAACCGGAAACTGGGGCGGCAATGGCGACGATGATTGGGGGAAATTTCTCGCTTTCAACGATCAAGAACGCCCCAACTACCGACACCTCTCCGACCCAGATTGGCAAAACAAATACCAATGCGTTCCCTGGCACCTCGACGAACACCTCCACAGCGACGTATTCACCGCCGACAGTGCTTGCTCTTGGATCAAGCAATGGAAAGAAGAAAAACCACTCTTCCTCCAAGTAGGATTCCCTGGACCTCACGAACCATGGGACGCCCCCCAACGCTGGGTCGATCGCTACGACCCCAACAATCTCCCGGAACCGGTCGACTTCGACAACGACCTGAGTGACCTGCCTGCCCAACAAACAGCCATTAAAAATTTCCATGCCACCTGCGACCACGAATCCCGCATCGACATGCCCAATGCGAAACCCGAGGACGTCCAACGCATGCGGCAACACTACTACGCTAAGATTTCTTATGTCGACGAACAGATAGGCAAAGTCCTAGACGCCCTCGATCAAAGTGGACTCCTCGAAAATAGCATTGTCCTCTTCACCTCCGACCACGGCGAAATGCTCGGCGACCACGGCATGGCCTACAAATGGCTTATGTACGATAGCATCACTCGCGTTCCCTTTATCATAAAAGACTTTCGATCAAAAGCCAGTTCCCTCAGCGTCGACGCCCTCACTTCTCTCATGGACATCGGGCCCACTGTTCTTGAATACGCCCAGTGCCCCGTCGCCACCCGCTTGGAAGGCAAAAGCCTCAAACCCATTCTCACTGGGAACTCTACAGAGAATCACAATGCCGTGTACTGCGAAGACAATTACATGGTTATGCGCCGCACCCAGACTACGAAAACAGTCCACTACATCGGCCAAAACCAAGGCGAGTTCTACGACCTCGTCCAAGATCCCACCGAATCGAAAAACCTCTGGAATGACCCTACCTACTCAGAACTCCGGGACCAGGAGCGATTAAAACTTTTAGATTGGCTCGCCACGAGCTCTTACTTTAACGGCGGACACAAAACACAATCTGCTGACAGCAACAACCACTACCCCATTCGTTGGCACTCGGATGGCAACTACGGTATCCACGGAGATAACTACCGATTCATACAGCGTTGAATTCTCATCGCCTTTATCATGAGAACTTCCAAAATCATTTTACTCCCCGTCCTTCTATTTTTGACAAAACTCTCGCTTGTTTCCGCAGCTACACACGAGATCGCTTCTCTTGAAGAACTCATGGAGTTCGCATCTCAAGACGGAAACAAAATATCAATGAAGCCAGGGACGTATAGCGTTCGTGACTACCTCACACCTGAGTTGCTTGCAGCAGTTGGAACAAACCTGGACTATTCCAAAAGCAAACGCCCCCCAAGCCCAGTTCTCGAATTTAGCGGAAACGATAACACGTATCAACTTGATGGAGTCACTTTAGAAATCGACACGCGTATCTACGATGAAATCAATTTAACCGGCTACCCTCGCTTCATCCATATAAGCGGGAACCGAAACACATTCAACGGGCTTACAATTTGCTATATCGGCCCCAACCAAGGATCTCACGGAACATGTGTCACTCTTTGGGGCGATCAAAACAACCTCATTGGAGTCACACTCTACGCTCATGGGTCCACTCCTTACGGATACGGAGACCTGCTAGGAAAAGGGCGAGATAAGCTTACTCTCCTAAAAAAACAAAGTGGTATTATGGTCGGCGGAGACAACTGTACCCTCAAAAGCTGCCGCGTAATTAGCCGCGCCTTTGGGCACTGCTTCTATATTCAAGGTGCTCATAACACTCTCATTGAAGACTGCTACGCGGAAGGTGCAAACCGCTCAACCAACGATATGCTGCAAGAGCGCGAGGGACCTGCATTCGATGTCGACTTCAAATCCGTCTACGAGAATCGCGATGGCCGATTCATGATCACCCCCGGTTACCGAAAAGCCCTCACGGAAGATGGATTCCGCACTTATGGAAACGGTGGTCCGCGTAACCAAAAAACGGGCCCAACGACTCTTATTAATTGTACAGCCATCAACACACGAGCAGGCTTTGAAATCATCGGCCCTGCAGACGGTTCCGCTCCCACAACCCTTACCGATTGCACAACTCTTGGCGCCGAACGAGGATTCCTTCTCATCGGCGGCAACATAAAAACTCGCAAATGCCGCGGTAATGCAATCCACGGACCGCTTCTTTATCTCTGGCGCGGCAAGAACGCCGATGTAGAAATTGAGCTCATCGGCCAAGAAACCGACTACACCGTACACGCGCTTGCAACTATCTCCGGTGAAGGACACCGCGTGAAACTCACCCAATGGGTTGGCGACAGCGACTCTCCTGCTGTTCCAATCATGCTCGGTTACGCCATGCCCGCACACGCAGAGATGTCTTCGCCAATTCTACCAGAAGCCGCCAGCAACATAACTCTTATCAACGAGACCAATTCACCCATTATCGCTAGCGAACTCGTTACTCCCCAGTACACCGGTAGTATTATATTCGAGAGATAAGCCTTAGGCATGAGTAAGCATAAATACAATATAGTCATCATCAATCCCGACCAAATGCGATGGGATTACATGTCTCCTAATGGCCACCCGTTTATAGAAACAAAGAACCTTTCCCGTCTTGCTAGGATGGGTACAAATTTCGACCACGCCTTCTGCTCCTCTCCGATGTGTGGCCCCAGCCGCACCTCTTTTCTTACCGGCCAATACCCATCCGAACATGGCGTCAGGGATTACGGCGGCACACTCGAACCCACCGCTCCCAATGCCCTCAAATGTCTCAAAGAAGCGGGTTATCATAGAGCCTTGTTCGGCAAAGACCATGTGATTGTAGAAAATGCCATCGGCATTCACTACGACGAAGGTGAGGACAATTGCATTGGAAACATGGACAATCATCCTAACTATACTCATAGTTGGAGTTCAGGCACACTCGAAGACGATAGCCCATGGAACGTCACTGAACGACTAACAACCGAAGGGCTTAGTTACATAGATCGACGCTACAAATCTGGTGATTCCTTCTTCCTCACACTCAATTACCAAGACCCGCACCCATACTTCACCGCCCCTAAACCATACGATACACTCTTTCGTCCCAACCAGTTCGAATTACCAGAAAACTTCCGCAGAGAAACCACTCAGGGAGAACCCAGCCGGTTAGATCATTGGCGAAAACACTCACGTTCTCTGGAGGCAAGTGAGGAAGACTTCAAAAAGGCGATGGCTATGTACTGTGGCCAAATTCGCTACGTCGACGATCAAGTAGGCCGCGTATTAGACAAACTCGAGGAATTAGAAATTTTGGACAACACCATTGTCCTTTTCTGGAGCGATCATGGAGAATTTTTGGGCGACTACGGCGTTACTCATAAAATGGCAGCCTTCTACGATTCCATGACACGTGTGCCAGTCATTCTTTGGGATCCCAGTGGTCGAATCAAAAAAGGCAACACGAGCCAATTTGTGGAGACACCCGACATGATGGCAACGCTTCTCGACCTCTGCGGTATTCCTCAACCAAAAGGCTCTCGAGCTTATTCACTCTTAGATACTGAGCACGCCCCACGACAAGATGTATTCGCTGAAGGCGGCACATACGTCGCCCCTTTGGAAGATCCGATAGACGGCGTCAATCTACGTGCACCTCACAGCCCTACCCAACACGGCCCCGGCTCAATGTTACGCACGAAGAAATGGAAACTCTGTACCCACTCCTTCGATTGCTGGGAACTCTTCGACCTCGAAAACGACCCCAACGAGTGCAACAATTTGATCAATTCACCAGAGCACGCTCCAATAATCCGCGATCTCACAAACCGCCTTATGAATAGAATGCTCTGCCGAGGACAAGCTCCCGAACATCTTCCAAGGCCTAAGTGCATTGGAATCGACGAAGAAAAAATGCCAATCTGGAGATAGAAACGTCTCACCCGCTACCATGAAAACGTTTCCATCGAATCAGCTACTTTACTTTTCTCTTTCAACTTCGCTAGAGGGAGTCGTTCACCGGGGAACAATCCAATGTTCATTAGTTACGAATTTTCCGAAAACACGGAAACGTCCTAATAAACAACGACAAACTTTCAGCTCACTCCTTTCGCACAGATAAGTTCGAACCATGTTCCAAACGGTCAAACTACTCGCTGCCATATCTCTTTTCACGGGAGCACCCATCCAAGATTCGGTATGCGCATCGGACCAAAAACCAAACATTGTCTATATCCTAGCTGACGACCTAGGATACGGAGACGTACAAATTCTAAATCCAGAGAACGGTAAAATACCCACTCCAGAAATGGATAAACTAGCTACAGATGGTATTGTGTTTACAGACGCGCACACAACTTCATCTGTTTGCACTCCGAGTCGCTATAGCATCCTCACAGGAAGGTACAATTGGCGCACGACTTTGCAAGAAGCAGTCCTCTTAGGATTTGATGACCCCATGATCAACGAAGATCGCTTCACTGTCGCTGACCTTTTAAAGAGCGAAGGCTACGCTACCGCATGCATTGGCAAATGGCACCTCGGCCTCGGGATACCTACGGTAAACGACGAGGAACTTTCAATCGAGGGATTAAGTAACGTAGACTGGAGTGGAAAAATTTCCGGGGGACCAACCAACCTCGGCTTCGACTATTTCTACGGTATTTCCGCTTCTCTCAATATGGCACCCTATATTTATATAGAGAACGATCAATTCGTGGGTGAATGCACTGTGATCAAAGGATTCAACCGCAAGGGTCCCGCTCACAAAGACTTCGAGGCAATCGACAGCCTCGATCACATCACAGAGAAAGCGGTAAGCTTTATTAAGAAACAGGATACGGACAAACCATTCTTCTTATACCTATCACTAACCTCTCCGCATACACCTATCGTACCTACCGACGAATGGATTGGGAAAAGCGGAATCGGCCAATACGGCGACTTCGTGATGCAAACAGACGCCGTTGTCGGAGAAATTGTTCAGGCCCTCGAGGAGTCTGGGACAAGCGAAAATACGATTGTCATCCTCACAAGTGATAATGGTTTTTCAAAGTGGGGCGGGCTTAAAGAAGTCCTCGAAGCCGGACACTTACCAAGCGCTCAGTACCGTGGATACAAATCGGACGCCTGGGAAGGTGGACATCGAGTGCCCTTTTTACTAAAATGGCCTAACGGTGTAAAAGCCGGTTCAGTAAGCGATCAACCGATTTCCCTGAGCGACCTCTTAGCAACTTGCGCCGAACTAGTTAGACTGGAAATTCCGGATACAGCAGGTGAAGATAGCGTCAGCTTTCTCCCTGCACTCTATGGAGAATCCATCGATTCATATCGTAAAGGAATCGTACACCACTCTTTTAGTGGACACTTTGCCTACCGCAGCGACAATTGGAAACTCATACTCGCTAAGGGATCCGGTGGCTGGACATCTCCTGCCGAGAGCGAAATGTCCGAAGATGCTCCAGCAGGCCAACTTTATGACATGGAAGCCGACCCAGGAGAGACCAACAACCTTTTTCAAACGCACCCTAAAACCGTTAAAAAGCTCCTTAAACAGCTCAAGAAGGATATCAAACGAGGCCGCAGTACCGCTGGCCCAAAACTTAAGAATGATACTGACGACATAATTCTCTGGAAAAGCGGAGCGCCGGAACAACTTTAAAGCAAGAAGAACTCTAAAGACATGAAATCACTCATCAACTCACTAAACCTCTTACTCATCTTGTTCACCGCAAGTACCACGGTGAATGGAGTAGCCTCTTCGGAAACATCCGAAAAAAAACGTCCTAACGTTATTTTCGTCCTTACCGACGATCAAGGCTACGGCGACCTTGGCTGCCATGGAAATCCCATTCTCAAGACGCCAAATCTCGACAAGATGCATGAGGAGTCAATCCGCTTCACCGACTTCCATGTCAGCCCCCTTTGCACACCCACACGAGGTGCGCTCCTCACTGGTCGCGATCCAGGACGTAACGGTGCTTACCGTACCAGCGCGGGACGCACCATGATGCACGAAGACGAACGCACTCTCGGCGATTTGTTTTCAGAAAATGGCTACGCCACCGCTCTCTACGGCAAATGGCACCTAGGTGATAGCGCACCCAATCGCCCGCAAGATGCAGGATTCCAAGATGTCGTATGGCACCGCTGTGGAGGGATTGGCCAAGTATCCGATTATTGGGGAAACGATTATTACGATGACATGTACGAGCGGAATGGAAAATTGGAACGCTTCGAAGGCTACTGCACTGATATCTGGTTCCGCGAAGGCATGCGTTTCATCGAAGAAAACAAAGACAATCCTTTCTTTCTCTACCTACCCCTCAACGCCCCACACACACCGATAATCGTAGACGACGAATGGTCTGATCCTTACTTAGACCAAGTAGACAAGCCTATACGAGCGAAGTATTTCGGCATGATTGCCAATATCGACTACAACTTCGGCCTCCTTCGCGAGCGCTTGAAAGAACTAGATCTCGAAGACAATACCATCCTCATTTTCATGACTGACAATGGCACCTACACGGGAGCTCAGTTCGATAACAATAATTCAGAATCAACATGGGGCTTCAACGCTGGCATGCGTGGACGCAAAGCTTCTGTGTACGAAGGTGGCCACCGCGTTCCTTTCTTCGTCCGTTGGCCCGAAGGCGGTCTCGAAGGAGGTAAGGATGTCGAAACGCTTACCACCCAATTCGACCTCTTTCCCACACTCGCCGAACTATGCGACATTCCCATGCCAACTGATCGCGAAATTGATGGCCAATCGCTCGCACCTCTACTCAACGGCGAAGAAGCATCCTGGAATCGCGATCACGTAGTCATGCAATTCCACGGCGGCCCCGCCTTCCCAGAAGATCACCTCAAAAATGAGTTTTCATACATCATGACAGAGCGTTGGCGCCTCCTCCACGGTCGCGAGCTCTACGACATTCAAGCCGACCCCGCTCAACGAAAAGATGTCGCCGCTGAATATCCAGAAGTTGTTGAAGAGCTTTGGGCGCACTACGAGCCTTACTGGCAATCTGTGGTAAAAGGGATGAAAGCGGTGCGCCTCGATATTGGAAACCCAAGCGCTAACCCCGTGGAGCTTTGCTCTCAAGATTGGTATATGCCACAAGGCAACCCACCTTGGAATTTCCGCCTTATCGGTAAACTGCCTCGTGTTACCGCGCCATGGATGCTAAACATACGAAAAACAGGCACCTACCGATTTACTCTCCGCCAGTACCCAGAATTGGCAAATGCTCCTGTCATCGCCGAGAGAGCGAAAGTTTCAATTGCGGGACTCGAAAAAGAAGTTAGAGTCAAACCTGGTACAACTGGAGTTGTCATTGAAATGAAATTACCTGCGGGTGAAGCCGAACTCGTCACTTATCTTTACGACGAAAATGGCGATGCGGGTGGGGCTTACTTCACCGAAGTCGAGTTGGTCGAAGAAGAGAGCGAAGATATCCAGCCAACACGGGACCTCACTTACAAATCCATCGATGGAATCGACCTTAAGTTTCACATCTTCGAGCCGGAAGGTCACAAGTCTACCGACGAACGGGCAGCAATGGTTTTCTTCTTCGGTGGAGGATGGGCCGGAGGAACCCCAAAACAATTCTACCAACAAGCCCAATACCTAGCCGACCGCGGCATGGTTGCAATCTCAGCTGATTACCGAGTCAAGAAGCGCCACAACACTTCCCCTTTTGAATGTGTCACCGATGGGAAATCCGCAATTCGATACCTCCGTGCTCACGCCGACGAATTAGGCATCAACCCCAACAAGATAGTGGCTTCTGGTGCGTCCGCAGGTGGACATGTTGCCCTTTGTACCGGAATCATTGAAGGATTTGAAGAAGAGAGTGAGGATATGAACATCAGTTCGCTTCCAAATGCTATTGTCGCTTATAATCCAGTCTTGGATACAACCGAAAACGGGTATGGGTTGAAAAAGGTAGGCGAAGACCGAAAAACAGAGATCTCTCCCTGTCACCAAGTTCGACCGGGCATAGTCCCTACCCTCGTAATTCACGGGACCGACGATGCTACTGTTCCTTATGAAAATGCAGAACGCTTTGTCCGCCTAATGAATGAAGCGGGTAATGATTCCCTATTGGATAGCTACAAAGGCGAAGGTCATGGATTCTTCAATGGCTCATTTTTCCGACCGAAAAACGGAGATGCTCGTTTTTACGAAACCCTATCAACCACTACTGAATTTTTACAGAAGCGTGGGTTCATGTCAGATGCTCCGATTACAATCGGTCACGCTGCTGAAGACTATAAAGTCGGCAAAGCACTCTACGATGACGGTTTCGCCAATAAAAAGGACTGGAAATTTCAAATTGATAAATTGGATACAAATAAGAAACCCAAAATAAAATTCAAGAAAGGCATGCTCGATCTATTTATGGCCGGCCGTGGTTGCACAGCTTGGCTTGATAAAAAATTCGAGGGACCGATCCTGGTAAGCTACCGCATCAAATGCCCAGAGGAAACGATCGACGGCGACGAGGTACAAGCGCGTGACATCAATAATTTCTGGCACGCATCGGAGTCGGTTGAAGGTGAGAGCCTTTTCGACTCTGAACGCTACACCGGCAGCTTTGGCACCTACCACAAAATGCACGGTTACTACGCGAGTACCGGCGGCGGTGGGGCCGAAGGCAACCATACAACTCGCTTTCGTCGCTACCCACGACGTGGCCCGGATGAGACAGACATCGAGCACATCGCCTTGAACAACCGCGACGAAGATCCTGATTACCTAATTACACCTGGTAAATGGCACCACGTTCAGCTCGTTGCTGCAGATGGTATCGCTCAGTATATAGTCGATGGAAAAATTGTTTACGAAATCAAAGAAGGCGACAAAATAACGATCGAAGAAACAGGTAAAGAACCCTACACCACTACGTATTCCTACGACAAATACTCTCCACATAATTCAGGCTACGTCGGTTTACGCCTCGTAAGGACCCACCACATCTATAAAGACTTTAAAGTCTATCAACTCGACCCCAAATAACACCAACCCCCGCTATTCATGAAATACCTCTCTCGTCTCATTCTAATCGCAATCCTTTTCGCTTCTCATTCGCTGCACGCAGCTCCAACTCCTGACGATGAACGCATGGAATGGTGGCGAGATGCTGGATTTGGCATGTTTATCCACTGGGGCCTCTATGCCATTCCCGCCGGAGAATATAAAGGAGAGAGAGTCGGCGGCATCGGTGAATGGATAATGGAAAAATTAGACATTCCTGTCACGGAATACGAAAAGTTCGCCGCCCAATTTGACCCAGTCAAATTCGATGCTGACGAATGGGTATCAATAGCAAAGAACGCTGGCATGAAGTACATCGTTATCACCAGCAAGCACCACGATGGTTTCTGCCTCTGGGATTCGGAAGTGACAGACTACGACATCATCGATGCTGCTCCCTTCAAACGGGACATCCTTGGCGAGTTAGCTGACGCATGCCGAGAACAAGGTATTAAGATGTGCTTTTACTATTCAATAGTCGATTGGCACCACCCTCAGGCTCAAGCGCCGCTCTTTCCCAACTACAACGCTGGACAACGCGATAAGTCCGTTTTCAACCCAGAATTCCCAGAATACTTCGAGAATTACCTTAAGCCCCAAATCAAAGAGCTTCTAACGAAATACGGAGACGTCGGAGTCGTGTGGTTCGACGGAGACTGGATACCTGACTACACAACTGAAATGGGTAAAGAGCTGTATCAATTCATTCGAGAAATCCAACCCAACACGATCGTAAACAATCGCGTAGATAAAGGTCGTTCAGGAATGAAAGGATTGAACCGCGAAGGAAACTTCGCAGGAGATTTTGGAACGCCTGAACAAGAAATCCCAGACGAAGGCATCAATGGGCTCGACTGGGAATCTTGCATAACAATGAACAAGACCTGGGGCTTCAAACACTTCGATCACAATTGGAAGAGCGAAGAGGAACTCATTCAGAGCCTGGTTGAAATAGTCTCCAAAGGAGGAAATCTCCTACTCAATGTTGGCCCAACAGCTGAAGGCCTTATCCCAGAAGAAAGCCTTACTCGCCTTGCAGGAATGGGTAAATGGTTGGAAGCGAACGGGGAGGCTATCTACGGAGCTCAAGCAAGTCCGTTCGAAAAACCAGAATGGGGACGCTATACTCAGAAAGAGAACACAATCTATGCTCACGTCTACGATTGGCCCGAAAACGGCAAACTCATTATAAACGACGAAATTAAAGTCAAACGAGCGAGCCTTCTTGCAACGCCAAAAGCAAAGATAAAATTTGATAAAAAAGATACGAGTCTTCAATTGCCAATGGACCCAATTCACGATGCCGTATCAGTCATCAAAATTGACCTAAAAGGCTAAGCCTGCGAACTACCGCTAAAGCAAGTCCCAGCTCCTCGAAGGAATAATTTTCCTAACACAACAACTACATTGAAAAACAAACTAACTCTCCAATACCCTGCCGCTTGGCTCGGCGAAAAATGGCGTGAAGCGCTTCCGTCCGGCAATGGCATCATTGCAGCCGCGGTTTATGGCGGGGTCCACAATGAGACGGTCTTACTAACCCACGACGACCTATGGCACGAGGTAGTAACCTCAGAGCTGCCAGACGTTAGCTCAAAGCTCCCAGAAGTCAGACGCCTGTTAAAAGAGAACAAAGCCTTTGAAGCAGACCCGATTCTCTCAAAAGCATTAGAAGACGCCGGATACAAAGCCGACATCGGAGCTCCCCTTCCCTTGGGCGACATAAAGGTCAACACTCCAGTCGATCAAGGATTCACTCACTACAGCCGCTCTCTCGATATGGAGACAGGCGAAGTAACAGTTCAATGGCAGGACGGAGAAAGCGAATACAAACGTACACTTTTCACTTCGCGATGCGACGATCTCGTAGTCATGGAATTGAGTTGCCAAGGGCCCAAAGGCCTACATTCCACAATCGCTCTCGATTTGCACGATCCTTCCGACGGGCGCCCAGGGCGCTCAGACGATCCCGAACTCCCTATTAATATCGAAATACGCGCAGACGCCAATGGATACATTCGCTATGCAGCCGAGAACCGAAACGATGGCACCGATTTTGGCGCAGTCGCTCGAGTAATTTCACAGGACGGTTCCCTCTCCCAAGACGGAAACTCAATCAAAATTGAGAATGGTTCCAGTGCACTCCTAGTTGTAAAAGTATTCATCAAAGGAAAACGAGAGGAAGCATGGGCATCGCTTCAAAAAGAGCTAGAGTCAGTCACAACCGATTATAGGGCTTTGCTAAAGCCTCACGCCGCAGAACACGGCGAGCTCTTCAATCGCGTCACCCTAGACTTAGGAACAGACGAGGAAGATCACATGCTCTCCAATGAAGACTATTTGATCGGCGCTTACCAAGGAGAAGTCGCAACCGCCATGGTCGAAAAGATGTGGGCCTATGGCCGCTACCTCCTAATAATAAGCTCTAAAGCGGGTGGACAACCTTGTCCTCTTCAAGGCAAATGGTGCGGTTCTTACCGAGGGTATTGGACATTCAATATGGCCAACGAAAACTTGCAGATGAATTACTGGCAAGCGATGTCAGGGAATCTAATCGAAACCGCTCTGCCAGTCTTCGACTATTTTGACCGCTTGATAGATGACTTCCGCGAAAATGCAAAAAAGCTCTATGGTTGTCGTGGAATTGTGGTGTCATGCATTACCACGCCACCATCAGGTCTCTTCAAAGATATCCAGCCACATATCCTTCACTGGACCGGAGCCGGAGCGTGGGTAGGCCAACACTACTACGATTACTATCTCTACACAGGAGACGAAACATTCTTAAAAGAGAGAGCGCTGCCCTTCCTCAAAGAAGTTGCTCTCTTCTACGAAGATTTTTTCACTATCGATGAAAACGGCTACTTCTTAAGTTCTCCCTCAAATTCACCAGAGAACAGCCCTGGCAATCACATGGCTGGAGGCAGTGCTATGAAATCCATGGAAACGACAATGAACGCGACCATGGACTTCGCTTTGGCCAAGGAAGTCTTCACCCACCTTATCGAAGGAAGTCAAATAGTAGGGAACAACCAAGAAGATATCGAAAAATGGGAATCACTCCTAACTAAGATACCACCGTACCAAGTAAACGATGACGGAGCAGTCAAAGAGTGGATGCATCCGTTCTACACAGACAACTACCACCACCGTCACCAATCGCATATTTATCCAGTTTTCCCGGGCACTGAAGTCACCCGAGACAACAACCCGGAACTATACAAAGCCTTTGAAATTGCGATTCGAAAACGCCTCGAAATCGGCATTAGCTCGCAAACGGGTTGGTCCTTTGCCCACATGGCAAATATCTACGCACGCATGGGTGAAGGCGATCAAGCTCTGAATGTTCTCAGCCTCCTGGCTCGCTCTTGTGTGATGAATAATTTCTACACAACGCACAACGACTGGCGAGAAAGCGGGATCGGAACACAATTTGAAGCCGCTCCTTATCAAATCGATGCCAATTTTGGCTGGACTGCGGCGATCCAAGAAATGCTTCTGTTTTCCACCCCCAACAACATCACCCTTCTTCCAGCTCTCCCTCGAGCGTGGCACGAAGGGTCTGTCAAAGGACTACTCGCAAAAGGCGGTGTAAACGTATCCGTCTCTTGGAATCAAGAAACGGGTAATATAGACGCAGAACTGCTTTCATCGAAAGATCAAACAATCACTCTTCGTTGTGGAGACTCATCTTTAGAAATTTCTCTTCAAGCCAATACGGTATTCGAGAAATCGTTCAACGCCCAGCAATCCCTATGAAATACAGTCCATTCCTAAACAGACTGCTTGTAGCCGCATTTTCGCTACTCACTAGTCTAACGATAAACGCTGAATCAGACGAAAAACCCAATGTCGTAATCGTCATCACCGACGATCAAGGCTATGGGGATCTTGGATTTACCGGCAACCCAGTAATCCAAACACCGTACCTCGATCAACTTCGGACCGAATCAACCCTCTTGGACAACTTCCACGTCGATCCAACCTGTGCCCCAACTCGAGCAGCCCTCATGACAGGTCGCCATTCAAATCGAGTCGGAGTTTGGCACACCGTTCAAGGACGCAGCATGTTGCGTAAGCGCGAAGTCACAATGGCAGATGTATTCGCTGAAAATGGATACGCTACCGCTCTCTTTGGAAAATGGCATTTGGGCGACTGCTACCCCTTCCGCCCCGAAGACCGCGGTTTTCAGCACACAGTTTACCACTCGGCAGGTGGCATTGGCCAATCCCCAGACTACTGGGACAACGACTACTTCGACGACACCTACTACGTTAACGGGGAACTACAACGCTTCGAAGGCTACTGCACAGATGTCTGGTTCGAAGAAGGGATGAAGTTCATTAAAGAGAACAAAGATAAGCCATTCCTCGCCTACATATCTCCAAATGCTCCGCACGGTCCAGCCTATTGCCCGCTTGAATACGTAGAGCCATACGAGGACGACCCTTACGTCTCCATGCCAGAATTCTATGGAATGGTGACTAATATCGATGACAATATGGGTATACTCGTAAAGTTCCTCGAAGAAGAGGGCTTAGCAGACAACACCATTCTCATTTTCATGACCGATAATGGCACAGGCTATGGCTTACGCGATGGTCGTGGATACGATGGCGGCATGCGCGGAAAAAAAGGTTCTCAGTACGACGGCGGACATCGAGTGCCATTCATGATACGATGGCCAAATGGCAAGATCGAAGAAGGAAAGACAATTGAAGAACTAACTGCTCATATGGATGTCCTTCCAACATTGATTGAACTTTGCGAGCTCGACGCCCCAGCAATCGAATTCGATGGAGCTGACGTATCAGACCTTCTTTATACAGACGCAGAAGAATGGCCAGACCGAGCGCTGATCGTTGAAAACCAGCGTGTCATCGATCCGATCAAGTGGCGTAGACATTCTGTCATGACAAACAATTGGCGACTAGTCGACGGTCGAGAATTGTATAACATGCAGGATGATCCGAAGCAGACGATAGACGTCGCTGGCAAGCATCCCGAAATTTTCAATCAACTCCGCACAGAATACGAGAAATTTTGGGCCGACGTCTCTCAAGAGCACAATCTAGTTAGCTACATGGCAATCGGATCCGAGGAATCGCCCATTGTAGCCCTTTCTTCACACGACTGGCTTTACCACGAATTACCTGCCTGGGACCAAAAACACATCCTCAACGGCGATGTCGCAGTCGAAACCCATTGGGCAATCGAAGTCGAACAAGCAGGTGAATACGAAATCTCACTGCGTCGCTGGCCAGTAGAAGTCAACAAAGGTATAAACGACGATACTTACGGAAAAGGCTTCAACTACAAACAAGCCCGCCTTCGTATCGGTGAAAACATAGATATCACCCAGAAGATACCAAGAGAAGCGACTGAAGTTACATTCAAAGTAACGTTAGAAAAAGGCCTCACTAAGCTGGCGCCACTTTTTATTGGGAAAGACCTCCAAGCAACTCCCTACTACGCTTATGTCACGCATAAGCCAGAAAAGGGTTGGCAAACGCCAGAAGGCATGGGAGTACCTGTCTTCGATCCAAGCTACGGCGAGCGCGCTCCACAAAGACCCAAACTATAGACCACTAAAAAAGGTTTTTCAAAATGAGGGGCGTGCGCGAAAGCGTATGCTCCTTTTTTGTTCATGACTTCCGACACTCAAGAAAAAAAACCTATTCCACATGCACGTTGGAATTATTGGATACACACCCTAGAAGGCTGCTTTAATGTCGCAGGCTTGGCTTTCATACAAGTCGAACTTGTCTTACCCGCTTTGTTTCGCAGCTTGGATGCTCCTAACATCATGATCGCTCTGTCGCCGATTCTAATAATGGCTGGGCTTATGGCCCCGCCCCTCTTTACTGCTCACTTGGTCGAACGCCTAGACTACTACAAGCCAGTAATGAATTTTTTCACAGTGTTACACAGGATTCCCTATTTTATTATCGCTGCCACGCTATTCTACTTTGGAACAAGTCATCCTGAAGCTGTCCTCTATATTACATTTTTGGGCCTAATTTTAATTGGAGCCAGTTTCGGCGTGGTTGTCGTTGGATGGATGGAATGGGCTAGCAAAACAGTTGAAGGCAATCGCCTCTCTTCCATGATGGCCACCCGAAACATTGTTGGCGCTATCATGGGCGTCTTCGCCGGCGGCGCTATAAAAAAAATCCTCGATTCTACCGAATCACCTCAAGGATATGGTATCTTATTTTTAATCACAGGTATATTTGGAGTAATATCTTTCAGCATATTCATCTGGGTAAAAGAAGAACGTACAGTAAAACCAAAGCAATTAGAAGAAGATCAAAATCGGAGTTCTCTAATGCAAACGCTCAAAACAGCTCCTACTCTTTTCAGCAAGCACCCCCGAATGAGGAAACTCCTCTGGTCTCGCCTTGCCTATTCAGGTGTATTTATCGTCACACCCTTTATGGGCATTCACGCCATCGATACAACGGGCCAAGGTGACGGGTTTCTTGGTGTACTGGTAACATGGCAAATGGTTGGCAGCATCATAGGCAATTTGTTTGCCGGATACTGGGGAGACAAGCTCGGCCCAAAGACTCCATCGTTGGTCTCTTGTATCGCTTTCCTCCTATTCTTTGCGGGCATGTATTTCAACACAAGCGTCATTGGTTTTCAAATACTATTCGCATTTTTTGGATTTGCATTCTATACGAATATGGCATCTCGACTATCATTGGATCTCGAAGTCTGCGGCCCAGAACGACGTCCCATATTTATGTCTGTCATGACATTCTTGACGCTAATATCCATGCTCTCTGCATCAACACTTGCAGCTCTACTACGAGACCTTGGTTCATCAAGCTTAAAACCAGCCATCATTCTCGGAACGTTACTAATGACTTTATCAGTTTTCTTTCTGGCAAGAATTAAGAATCCACGGTTTGCGAAATCTTAACCGCAAAGCTTTTTTTAATTTTGAAAAGTACAGACTCTAGAACGCTACAAAGGCTAGAGCGGCAACTCTAACGTAACCGAACTCCAATCCGTTCAATGGAAGCACGGCAGTGGTCTGGTAAATAAATCACCTTAGTTAATAGTGTAAGCACACGCAAAATGGAAATTTTATTACACTTATATTTGATTCTTAACCTACCTGTTAGTTTTTCTAAAAACTGATTTTTCATCAAAAAGATTTTCTCAATACCCCATTGAAAGCTCAGATATCTTTCTGATTTTGTATTTGAAAGTACATTACAAAAAAACTGTTTCATAAATATTTAGCATGCAAGAAATAGCATGCTACTTCAATTTCCGAGGCTTCTTTCCACGAGCGTTGTCCTATTTTACAAGTAAAGTTACCAACCCTGTTCTATTAAAGATATCCCAATATTGAATTCTATTTTGATAGAACTCATAGCCCAGGTTGATTACAGCAAATATTATTCAACAAGCTTACCCTAATTCATGGCGATGCCTGTCCAGTGTTTGCGAAATTACACAGGCTACTATTTTCCAACTCGGATTGTCATGGGCCGTACTCACAGCGATACAAACTTAGTAATAAATCACTACCCCAACAAACCGAGCTCTCGTTTTTGAAATATAAAAATGATCCGAATCTCGTCTGCCTCATTCGAGGCGACTTATATCATAACCACCCTATAATTATGAAACACCTACAATCGTTGAAGCGTCTATGCTTCGCATTCGCTCTGACTTTATTGAGCTTTCAATCGTTGCACGCCCAATTTGTGCACCCAGGAATAACTCATAAGAAATCTGATTTGGATCGTATTAAATATATGGTCGAAGCCCAGATTGATCCTTGGTATTCCTCTTACCAAGAAATGGTCGCCGATTCCAAATCCAGCTATAACTACACCGTACAAGGCAGTTCTTCATTTACCGAGCTCGGTCGTGATAGTGGTGTAAATTATAGCGAATGGAATAGCGACATTCGCGCCGCTTATTATAACGCGATCCGTTGGTACGTCACGGGAGATTCCCGACACGCCGACAAGGCAGTTGAGATTTTCAATGCCTGGTCAAACCTAACATCTGTCACCAGCGGTGGTACAAATGCACTAAGTGGGGGCGTAGCCTATATCATGATTGAGGCCGCAGAGATAATTAAGAGCACGTACTCTGGTTGGTCCAATTCGGATATCAACGACTTTAAAGATATGCTTGTTTATCCAGGTTACTCCACTACTAGCGTGCCCAGTGGAAACACAAGTTTCTACTGGATGTCCTACGAGGGAGACCCAGTGCGTCACGGCAACCAAGGCCTATCTGGATGGCGTGCAATAATGGCAATGGGTATCTTTCTCGACAACGAAATCATGTACGAGCGTTCGCTTAGATATATTCAAGGCTTACCTCACCGCTCTGACGATCTTCCTTACCCTTCCGGTCCCAATACGAGTGTTTCATTGGTTGCTTCCAACGACTACGCAGATACCTATAGCATTAGCAGGGGTTCATCGATTCCAGATTATGGATACAATGAACTATTGACCAACTATATTTGGGAAAATGGTCAATGTCAGGAAAGTTCACGCGATCAACAGCACGTGTTCTTTGGCATGGGCTTATTATGCTCAATGGCAGAAATGGCGTGGAACCAAGGAGACGATCTGTATAGCTTTGCTAACGATCGATTACTCCTCGGATTGGAGTACAACATGCGATACAATGTATCTTACCTACAGTCCTACCCTGACCAAACAAGCCATTGGGTCCCGACTGTCGCATCCGGCGAATTTTTGGAACGTTTTGACCGTACTGGACGCTGGTACTCTAAAGCAATAAGCCCTATTGCCGTAGGAGATTTCAGCGATGTTCGCCCCGTTTTCGAAATGCCCCTTGCCCACTACCTCGGCAGGGGATTTAAAAGCGCATCCGAAGTGACATGGACACAGCGGGCAAGAGACAAGGCTATAGAGCTTTCTGGTTACGAAGTTCACGGTTGGTCAAATGATGCGATTGGTTGGGGTGCTCTCACCGCCCGACGACCAGACGGTTGTTATGGCGACCCTATTAGCGGATTCGACTCAAATGGGTTACCAATCTACGAAATGAACGTCCTACCAATGACGATACAAGCGGAAAATTTTGATTACTCTCCTGTCAGCGGCGAAGATCGTATTTACAATGACACGACTTCGGGCAACACCGGCTCGCAATACCGTACAGACGAGAATGTAGACATCCAAGCTGCTGATGACAATGGAACTGATATAGGTTGGAATGTCGGTTGGATAGCAAACGGTGAATATCTCAACTATACGGTCTATGTACCCAGTGATGGCGACTACGATATCTCCATAAGGTACGCCGCTAACTCTGGAAATGGGGTGATAAAAGTCTCCTTTGATGGAGTCGACAAAACCGGTAATGTATCCCTTCCCACTACTAACGATTGGCAAAATTGGGAAGAAATTGACCTAAGCTCTAGCGTCAGCCTATCCAAAGGAGTGCAACCCATGAAAGTCGATATGGTAAACGGAGGGTTCAACTTGCATAGTATTACAATCACCCAATCGGCTGGTTCTGGAAATTTAGCCCTCAATCGCAACGCTACGCAATCATCAACCTCATTCGGTGGAGTTGCGTCGCGTGCCGTAGATGGCGATACAAATGGAATATACAACCAAAATTCGGTGACACACACTAGTAGCGAAGCAAACCCCTGGTGGGAAGTGGATCTTGGAAGCAGTTCGAATATCGGTGATATAAATATTTACAATCGCACCGATAGCTGCTGTGAGAGTCGCTTAACCTTCTTCACTGTAAACGTGTTAGACAGCAATAGAAACAGCACCTTCACTCAATCTTTCACTTCGTATCCAGATCCCTCCATCACGGTGAATGCAGGGGGAGCCAATGGCAGGTACGTCCGAATTGAGCTAGATGATACCAATCCGCTATCATTGGCTGAGGTCGAAGTATTCTCCGGAACGGCGAGTGTAACTAATCTAGCGGAAAACCAACCCGTAACCGTCTCCGGCGAGCAAGCTGCTAACCCAGGCTCTAACGCAGTTGACAACAACACGAACACGCGTTGGTCGGTCTCCGGCTTCCCGCAGTGGTTAGAAGTCGACCTAGGCTCAGTCCGAAACATTAGCAGCACAGAACTTGTTTGCTTCTCAGATCGTGCCTACCAATTCGTAGTTGAATCTAAGACTTCGGCAGGAGGCTCCTACACTCAGATCGTTGATCGCAGCAGTAATACAACTCCAGGCAGCACTGCTTCCCCGATCAAAGATACCTTCACACCAGTAAACGCTCGTTATGTGCGTATAACCGTCCAAGGAGCGAGCGGTTATTCAGGCTCTTGGTGTAGCCAACTGGAGTTTCGCGTCTTAGGAAACTAACGAACAAAACCTTCAACTAATCTCTGTTTGCCCCGTCTCTCAAAGAGACGGGGCTATTGTTTTCCAAGCTGGCAATATCGCTTGCCCCGCATCAAATAATTTGAAAAGTAAAATTGGCGTCTCCAAAACACTCCCACAAAATAGTATGAATACACACGGGAAAGCCAAATGGCTCTTTTTAATCCAAGCTATCTTCTTCATAGCAATCGGTTGGGTCATCGGTATCAACTTTCGGTCAACCGAAGACAATAAACTCAATGCTTCGCAAGGACCAAAGCCTATAGCAGGCAGCAAAACGCAAACAACCCAAGGAACCATACCCAGTCGACCACAGGCTCGAGTACTTGCCACTGACAGAAGCCTCTCTTCCCTGGTAGGACAATTGGAGCAAAATTCACCTTCCAAGGATTTAGCCGAAAAAATCTTCGCATTCCCCCTTGAAGAGCACCAACCCTGGATGGTCCAAATGCTATTGAAGAAATGGGCAAAAGAAAGCCCAACAGAAGCGCTCAACTATTTAACCACACTAGACAACGAATATTCCGGAACTGAGTTTTTGGAAATCGTGCTCTTAAACGTTACCCCAGAAAATTTTGAAGAAACTCTGGCTTGGTTGCAAAATAATCAGGGAAATAAGGATTATCTCATTACAGCTGCTTATACAGGTCTTGCTCGTTCTTTTCCACAGCAAGCGATGGAACTGGCTTCGCACCTTGAAGAAGGTTCTCTAAAATCTCGCATCACGCAAGCTGCAGTCAACGAGTGGGCCAAAACCGACGCCCGCAGTGTGCTGCAATGGATTGAAAACGCTCCCTTTAACACCTCGCTTCAGGATTTGTACGCTACTACAATGACGTACTATATCGAGCAAGACCCTCAAACGGCAGGTGATTTAATCGAGTCGATGGAAAACGGGAGCCTCAAAGCGTCACTGTCTAGCCAATACGCCCGACAACTGTCCCGCAATGACCCGGTAACCGCAGTCGAGTGGGCACTCAACATTTCTCACTCTGAATCTCGCAAAACAGCTCTTGGAGTTGCATTTGACACGTGGTCGAATGTTGATTTCGAGAGTGCTTTTTCTTTTGCCTTAAATCTTCCGGATACAGATCCGTCTCAGCGAGAGCTACTCAAACAAACAGCGATTCGATTATCAAGGGAAGACCCAATAGGGGCAGTTGAAACTATCTCCCAATTTCCCCAAAATATGAATTCTGAAGTTACTCAACACATGGCTTTAACGCTATCCGAACACAACCCTCAAGCAGCAGAAAATTGGATACAATCACTCGAAAATGGAGAAATGAGAGACAATGCAATCAAAGGAGCCCTATACGAATTCAGAGAAAGGGATCCTCAAATTGCTTTTGAGCTTTCGAGTTCCGTGAAAAACAAACGCCTGCAATTCGAACTTATTCAAAAAAGTGCGAATGCTTGGTATCGTATCGACCCCCAAGCAACTGAATCGGCTGTATCCAATTCTAACCGCCTATCTAATCAGCAAAAATACACTATTCTCTCCAATCTTCTAGAAAATGGAGAACCTATCAATATAGTACTTCCTTAAAGTACTTTTCTTTGAATGCTCCCGATTGATACAATTCGTCTGAAGCCATGGGTTCTTCGAGTACTCAAAAGATAGTAACGCAGCTTCCATATCTGTAGCTTTTTTGGTGCGATGGCTCACCATAATTACACTCAGAAACCATTCTCTTTCTCTCCTCTATTACTTCTCAAAAATCAAAAGCACCCTTCCAGCCGGAGCATCAAAAGGGCACTTTCTTACAGTAACAGAAACCGTATTCGGACTTAGCCTACTTGGAATCTATTTCCAGAGAAAGCTCTACGCCCTCTAGTTTAAGAGTCGCCCTCCACTTTTTACCTGCCACGAGCCATTCGTTATTACCAAGTTCTTCTACGGATTTTACCTTTGCTCCATCCTTCTTAATGGAGGGTTCATAGACAGCCACAAAAGGGCGATCCCAGGCCTCGCCTGTTTGACGAATGACTATTGTTGGCGTAGGCCGGTTCCAATATTTTTCGTCGAAATTGTGGCGTGCGCCTCGGTTTGCAGGAGCACTCACCTTAAACAGTTGACGATCCTCGCCACCTAACACCCAAACATCCATCGCCACTTTGTCGGACTCGATATGAAGCGGAAATTTCGCATGTATTGTCGACTCTACCTTAGTAGAAACTTCATCTGTAAAGTAATCATAGCCCTTCTGGTTCCCCGCTGCTGAAGTTAGCAAAGAGCTAGGCTTCAACTCCAGGTCATTGATTTCCACCTCATCCGCCATTCCGTGGTAAAACCAATCGTGGTATTCATTCTGGTCTTTCTTGTTTCGCTTGGATCGGAAAACATCGAAATAGAATGACGTTGTTTCATCGATACGAACGAGCGCTAGCGTTCTCTGCTGACTTGCCTCAGGCTTCGGGTAAGCAAAGCTACTAGTAATATAAGTCAGATTCGGGTTATTACTTTCCTCATCAAACGCCGGCTCCACGTTTTCAACTTCCATGGCGATCGGCACCCCCCAACGTTTAGCAGATGCATAATTTGAAACCCCATTGACGATTACTGTGTTGTGAGCAGGCGCTGCCTTATAATACTCATTGTGGTCTGCTTGCCAGTAGCTTGTCCCTCTACCAGAATCTATACCCAAGACATGACCGGCGCCATACAACTCGACGGCCAAGCCGTTAGCGTGCATATGTCCTCCTTTTGTTCCAAAAACAGTCGCAGACAAGGCATAGTCAACATCCCCGCTTTCAGGCATGTTACGCAACATTACCAAATTAATTGGTTCCGCAAAATAGGTCGGCGTAAACTTGAGGCCATCTTCGCTTGCCTCAGGCAACTCAGATACATAACGGGTTAACGCAATCAAACTTTTCTGTCTCTTTCGCGAGTACGCTCCCGCATCTTGTTCAGCCTGTATAACTGCTGAAAGCGTTTCAGCTAGCTCCGTATCATCTTCCTTTACCGCCCAGCTTAATAACAGCTCAGCAGCTCTCGTATCAATACGTGTATAACTAGTATCGCCCATAGCGTGGGAGACTCCAGTCGGGTATGTTTGCTTCAATTGGCCTAGCAAGGCACGACTAGGTATTGAATCTTCCAATACTTTTCTACCATTAACGTCGCTCGACATCAATGACGCTATCTCTATGATATTTGCAGTTACATCAAAGGCATAACCAGCGGCTTCTGGCCATACTGCTGTCTTCTGATCATAACCCTGGCGGATCACATGCATAAGTCCCAACTGATGAGGAAGGTCCGCATTCAAAGCGATATCTATGTAGTATTCCCTTCCGCGTCCATCTTCATACGCATCGTTGCTTTGCAAAGCCAGCCCTCCGTAAGCAATCTTAGTCGCTTGATGGAGATTCCAATTTCCGCCTCGTCCCCCTCCTGCAATGATCCGATCGACAAATCGCTTGATTCCGATCTCGATCAAATCCGTGCTAACCTCATCACGCGTAGCGAGGTAAGGGTGCAAAAAATCGTATGCCGTCGCAATACTGTGCAAAATACCCTCATGAATCACTTCATATGAAGTCACCCCAATAATTTGATGTGGGCCATCTTCCTTATCCGCAATATGAGGCGTCTCAACATGAGAAAACCCTTCCATGTAAGACCACATTATTGGTGTTGCGAACTCTGCATACTTAACATCTCCAGAAACCCAATACAAGAATGCAGCATCTGCCGCCAATTTCATTATATCATTATTAATTCGCTCGATTAGATGCCCAGTAATCGCCGGACTCACCCATTCACTTTCGCCAGTCTCAATATTAATGAACATGATATCCCCATCCTGGTCATTAAAGGGAATGAGATCATCCAATTTTTGGCGTTCGTAATCTGTTTTCCAGTCGCGAGCTCCAGCGAATCGAGGAGTTGGTACGGGAGCCCGTCCTTCTCCGCCAATCGTACGCGATCCTAAGGTCATCGGCCGTTTGTAGTGGGTGTCCCAGTTCATTGCCATACGAGAAGTCACCCAATCTGGATCCTTCTCTGTTTTGGCAATGTACTTATCTACATACGCTTTGAGATCCTCATAGGCCGATTCGGCCCAATCTACAGTTGTCACTTTGGCAACAATCTCCTCATGCTGATCAGATGTAACCAATATTTGAGGACGTGCTTCGACCATTGCAGTAATCGAGGTAACGCCAACTACGGTCGCAAACCATTTTCTAATAAAGATTTTCATGAGGCTTTAGGATAATATTCCGAGGGACTTGGGTGCACGAGATTTGACAAAACGGCATAGCATCGAACCGAACAACGAGACCCGTAGTTACACTGGTGACTTTGCCCTCCGAGCTCTATCACAACAGCGCGACTGATAACCACTTCCCACAAAATAGTCATAGGCAAAAGCCCTAAAACACGCCTTCGATTCTCTTCATAGTAGCTCGAGTCGTAGGAGTCCATGAACTATGTCCATGAACTCCCGTCCCAATATACAAACTAACTCGACGTCAAAAAATGCTATCGCATCGTCAAATTAACCGGTTCTTCTCCGCGAAAAAGAAAACTCATAACAAACTCCAATTAAGATTGTCTGAACGTCCTAAAATAACAGGGGCAAAGAAATAGTAGGGTTGTACGACTAAGAATAAGTGACTCCCTCAATCTAAGTCTAATAATCCGGTTCCTGCAAAAGCCTAGACCGTTTACAATGGTAAGCAACCTCTACTGTTTACAGCCAGTTTAGCCGCGTTCCCAGTACAGTGATTGGGCACTGCTAGCATTTCCAGGTAAACCATCTCAAACCGTTTCCTCATATCTGCAATCGGCCCCGACAACCTATAATTCAAAATACATCCTGCTAATACTTAGCCTCCCGCAAAATCATACGATAACTAGATAACTAGTTAGCGTTAAACAAACATTGAAAAATTGGGCGATGACAAAAACACTCGCCCAAACCCACAGTCGCTAAAGCAACTGTTTCTACCCTTTAATTTACCCCAGACCAAATCACCCTACTTTAATGTCACCCATGAATAAATATCCCAAATATAGAATAGCCTTTTCGCTTCTCGCACTCCTGTTAAACTTTGGAACTGCTTACGCCGACCTAGTCATCTCGGAATTCATGGCCTCCAATTCCACGACTATCGTCGACGAAGACGGCGAATATTCCGACTGGATAGAAATTCACAATACAGGCAGCGCAAGCGAGAACCTAGAAGGATGGTATCTCACTGATAACGATAACTTTACTCCTACCGACTCTTCAACATTTTGGGAATTCCCAGCTCGCACATTAGTGCCCGGACAAAGACTGATTGTATTCGCTTCAGGAAACGACAGAGCCGAAGACAGCGGCGAACTCCACACAAACTTTAAACTCTCATCAGATGGCGAGTACTTGGCTCTAATCAAACCAGACGGTACGAGCATCACATCAGAATTCGCACCTGAGTATCCCCCCCAACAAACTGATATTTCCTACGGGATAGGCCTCTCAACTGGAGAAACCGAGACCTACATTTCTGAACTAAGCCCAGTAAAACTCCGCATCCCAAACGATAACTCCGAAGGCTCAGAGTGGTTTGGCGCCGCAAACGCATTCGACGACTCAAACTGGACGGACTCCACAACTGCAATCGGTTTCGATGCCGGAGCCGGAGCCGCTGGCTTCACTCTCATCGAAAATTTCGATTCACTTAATCAAGGTCCTCTCGACGGCCAAGGCTCTTGGACCAGCTCTACTTCCGAAGCAATTGTAGACCTCGACCCAGAAAACGTAGGAAATCAAATCGCTAGAATAGGTGGCTCAAACTCTAATACCTACAAGCCGATCAATCTGGCGAACGGTGAAACAAGCACACTCTTTTTTAGAATTCGCAGAGACGGACCGCTCAATGCCAGCGCAGGCGCTTCCGACTCCAGTTCCCCAAATCAATGGTCAAACTATGAAGTCCAATTAAACACCCAATTGGACACCATCATGAAAGTACGCGATGGCGGCGGATTCGATGACGTTGATGAATTTGCCGATAACACTTGGTACCTTGTTTGGATGGTAGTAGACAACGCAGCGGACGATTATCGCGTTTTCATGCAAGGAGGCGCTCTCCAAGAACAAACCCTTCTCGACGACGGCGCCCAAACAGAGTTCGGATTTCGTAACGGCCCCACCTCAAACGCTCTCGAAACATTCTTCGCCAAATATTCAGACAACAGCGACGGCTTTATGCTGCTAGACGATATTTACGTCGGTGCGGGTGAAAATCTCGGCACCCCAATCGGAGGCACCGGTTATGCCAGCCTCATTAGCGACGATGGTGACATCGAAGAGCTCATGCTCGACACCAACAGCTCCGCATATATTCGCATCCCCTTCGATATTGCCGACGTATCTGAAAACACCCTACTAAGCCTTCAAATGCGCTACGACGATGGTTTCATCGCCTACCTCAACGGAACCGAGGTCGCTAGCCGCAACGCTCCAGCATCCCCTGCATGGAACTCAGCCTCCACAGCAGAACAACTACCAGCGGACGCAATCCAGTTTGAAGAAATTGATATCACAAGTTTCCTGAGCGAACTAGCTCCAAACACAACAAACATACTCGCTATCCACGGCCTCAACACAACCAACGACGATACCGACTTCCTAATCTCTCCCAAACTCATAGCTGCCGAATTCTCTACAACGGAGGAAGCCGTCTACTTTCGCGAAGCCACGCCAAATGAAGAGAACGCAGACGGATACATTGGTCTAATCGACGATACCAATTTCTCTCATAACCGCGGCTTCTACGAAACCGCATTCAACGTAGAAATCATTTCCACAACCGAGGGAGCAACCATCATCTACACCACCGATGGCTCAACGCCTTCTCTTCAAAACGGAACTCAAGCCACTTCACCCGCTACAGTTGACATCCTCACCACCACAACCCTCAGAGCCATTGCCGTAAAAAATGGATACTTACCTACCAATGTAGATACCCAAACCTACATATTCCTCGCAGATGTCATCAATCAAGGCAATAGCCCAGAAGGCTTTCCCTCAACCTGGCTCGGCAGCAATGGCGGAGGCACCTTTCCCGCTGACTACGAAATGGACCCAGATGTAACTACTGATCCAAACTACTCAGACCGCATTGGCGATGCCCTACTCAGCCTTCCTACTATCTCGATCGTCACCGACCAAGAACACTTCTTCGATACATCTACCGGCATTTACCAACGTCCACAACAAAGTGGCTCAGCATGGGAACGCCCCGTTTCCGTAGAAATCATTCAACCCGATGGCACTCTAGAGAACACTCAAATAGATGCCGGTATTCGTATCCAAGGTGGTCACACAAGAAATCCTTCAAATAACCCTAAACACTCTTTCCGCCTCATTTTTAAATCCGAGTACGGTGCCAGTAAATTAGAGTACAACCTATTCCCGGACGACCCAGAGGCCACCCAAGAGTTCGACCAACTCATCCTACGCGGAGCCGGTAACCAATCCTGGCTTCACCACAACACCTTCAAAGGAGACAACCGTGGACGTGCCCAATACGTAAGAGACCAATGGGCGAAAGACGTTCAACTCGACATGGGCCATCCAGGCCTGCGAAACACTCATGCCCACCTCTACATCAACGGAGTCTACTGGGGCGTTTACAACCCAACCGAGCGAGCCACATCCGGACATGGAGAAGCGTACCTAGGTGGAGATAAAGACGACTACGTCGCCCTCAACTCAGGTGAAGAAGTCAGTGGCGACGAGCTCGCCCTCACAGAATTTCAAGCACTTGTAGACCTCGCAGACTCCGACATCACCGACTCCATCATCTATGCGCAAATGACTGATATCCTCGATATCGAAGCATTCGCCGACTATATGATTCTCCAACAATACGCTGGAAACGTAGACTGGCCTCACCACAACTGGTACGCCCTGCGCAATACCGATGGAGGCAAATGGTATTTCATTTGTTGGGACAGCGAATTCATCTTCGTCGAGCCCGACGCTAATGTAATCGATCAAAATATTCATGACAGAGAGGGACCACCTCTCGACATCCTAGACCGACTCATACTCAACGACGAGTTTCGCCTCTTCTTCGCCGACCGTATCCAAAAATACCTATTCAACGACGGTCTACTCACAGAAGATAAAATTCTCGAAGCCTGGAATAAACGAAGCGACGAAATCTTCGAGCCACTCGTAGCCGAATCCGCTCGTTGGGGCGACTATCGTCGCGATGTCCACTCCCGCGGATCTCCCACACCAATTCCACTCTACGATCCAGACGAAGAATGGATGGTCGAGCGCGAACGTTTACTCACTCAGTACTTCCCCTTCCGTACCCAAACCGTGATTGATCAATACCGAGCAATAGGATACTTCCCCGAACTTGATGCTCCTGTTCTTTCAACTAATAGCGCAACCGTTGAAGCCGGCTCTACCATAAGTATAAGTTCACCAGACGGAGGTTCAATCTACTACACAACAGACGGAAGCGACCCACGCCTCTCAGGCAGTGGAAATCCCTCGCCAAACGCTCAAATTTACGGTGACGAACTTATAATAAACAACACCCAAACACTACGAGCCCGCGTCTTATCAGGCGGAGAATGGTCACCCATTATAGAGGCCACTTATCAACTCGCCCTCGACTCAATCTACGAGAGTCTAGTCGTATCCGAAATTATGTACAATTTGGACGGACCAGACGACGCAGAATTCATCGAGCTCTACAACGTTGGTACCGAAACGATAGATCTCACCGGAGTCTCCTTCAGCGAAGGAATCGAATTTCAATTCGCCGATGGCTATCAGCTCGCTCCAAGCGCTTACACACTTATCGTTCGAGATGAAACCGCCTTCATAGAGCAATTCGGCAGCAACCACCCAATAGCCGGCGTATTCGCCAACGATACCGCCCTAGACAACGGAGGCGAAACCATCACCCTCGTCACAGCCGACCTAAGCGTCATCCAATCATTCACATACGATGATAGCGACCCTTGGCCCTCAACTCCCGATGGCGATGGTTTCAGTCTTGAACTCATCAACCCTGAAAGTAGACCCGACCACACCAACCCAGCAAACTGGCAAGCCAGTGCTCAGGTAGGAGGTACGCCAGCAATCACCTTCGACGGCAATGACACAGACGACCTCGATAACGACGGAGCTCCCGCACTTCTCGAATACATTCAAGGGACCTCAGACGACGATGCCAATGACCAAGGTATGGCCTTCTTCATTTTCGAAAGCGAAGGCTCCCGCTTCCTCTCAATACTCGTGAACCCAGCGCTTCGCTCTCGTTTAACAATCCTCAGTTCGACTAATCTCGAATCCGAGGAACCCGCGGACAGTCTACTCGAACTCCAATCCAAAACGCCATCGGGCAACAGTGGACAAGAAATCGAGCTCTATAAAATCATGGACAACAATACCCACTTCTTCCGCCTAAAAGCCGAATAAGCAAAGCACCGAAGCTTAAATAGCCTTCCCCACTCACTCCTAGGAATAAATTCACTCGCCGGCACTCTTATCTTCTATGAGAAAGGCGAAAACAATTTTTCTAGGAGTGATGCTCATCGGGCTCTTTTCCGTCTCGTCCCGCAGCGAGCCACTCGAAGGCTCCCATGTGCCAATTCACATCTTCTTCGACCTTATCCACACAGATAAAGCAAAGCGCAAAGCAGCCTCCAAACAAGTCTCGGAAAACTGGCACGATTCCTACACCCCTATTCTCATAGAACTGCTTCGCGTCGTTCACGGAAGCCCCAAAGCCAACGGAATCTGGAAGATCATAGAGAAACAAACCCCTGGAGGATTTGAGCAAAGCATGGACCGTGCATTCTATTGGTCATGGCAAAACGAGTACGACCCGCATCCCGACTACGCCGCTTTCAAAGCAATCCACTACACGAGAATCGATCGCCGATTTTTCAACTACTTCGACCATCATACGGAAAACGCGACGATTCGACTCGATGAAATCCGCTGGGGAGGCGTCGTGCGCGATGGCATTCCTCCGCTCAACCGACCCAAGATGATCTCGGCTCCAGAAGCCGACTACTTAAAAGACAGCAACATCGTATTCGGCGTTGAAATCAACGGCGATGCCCGAGCTTACCCCAAACGCATTCTCGCATGGCACGAAATGTTTAAAGACGTCATCGGCGGCATATCCATAAATGGAGTCTACTGTACCCTTTGCGGAACTGTCATCGTATACAAAACCGAACATAAAGGCATTCACCACGAGCTCGGAACCAGTGGCTTTCTCTATCGATCAAACAAGCTCATGTACGACCAAGCCACCGAATCGCTCTGGAACACCCTCGATGGCGAACCCGTCGTCGGCCCACTCGTAGGTCAAGGAATCAAGCTAGAACCTCTCTATCTAGTCACCACAACTTGGGGAGAATGGAAAAAGCGTCACCCAGAAACATCCGTACTGTCTTTGGAAACTGGCTTCAGACGCGACTATGGCGAAGGAGTCGCTTACAATGACTACTTCTCTACAGACGACATTATGTTCACCACCCCCTTTCGCGACAAGAGATTGAAAAACAAAGACGAAGTATTCGTCCTCCGCTTCGGCAGACCCTTCGACGAAGGACGCGCTTATTCTGTACGTCATCTAAAGAAAAAGAAAATAGTACACGACACCTACGGAGGCACCCCCTATGTCCTAATCTCCGACCAAAGTGGAGCCATTCGCACCTACGAAAGTGGAGGACACACATTTTCTTACAAACGCGACATTTTATTGGATACTAATGGAAGCAAATGGAAATTAAGCGAAGCCCATCTCTCCAACGAAAACGGCGAAACGCTCCAACGACTCCCCTCCCACCGCGCCTTCTGGTTCGGCTGGCACGCCGCCAACCCTGACACAGAACTCATAAAATAATCTCACCACTCCCCATTCAAATTTCACAATTCACTCCTTACACTTCACCGCCCAATCCGGAAGAATATACCCTTGAAGTCGTCTTTCCACTATTCTCAATCTCAAGCCCCGCAAGCAAAGCCACCCATCGTCGCGTCATCCACCCGATACCAAGGAACAGAGCGACGACACTCGAGGAGTAACGCGAACAAGACATTTGCAGGACAATCTCTGCCAACCCCACTCAAATGGGCACTGGTTTAAGAAAAAATTGGATCTATACGCCATATTCAGGCGTTTGCAGAGAGATTCCATCTGGGTTGGAAATCAGAAAGATGGCGACGGTCAACAGAAAGGTCATAAAGAGCTGTTTCGAAAAAGTTGATCCTTTTGAATACACGCGCTCAAAATACCTGAGCGATCGATAAGGCCTCAATAGTCTCAAATTTTGGACAATTTTCTCGCCCTACAGCCAAACACGAGAAACCATCTAACGCTCCCTATTAACTGAAATAACCATTCCAAACCCATAGAAGCCAAAGCTATAATCCGGCTGAGTGACTCGCTCCAATAAACCGTAGATTCGCCGACAATAAGTTTTCTCACACACAGCCACTCTATTTTCCAAGCAAGCTGAATCGAAAATATCACTACACCTGTTACGGGACTCGCCTCTCTTGTACGTTCCCATGCCATGAACTCCAAGAAATAGCCCCTCAGAGTCCACACGACATTGAGGTGATCGAAGGAAAAACTCCAAATGAACTCGAAAACCCCACTCGAGTCGCCAACCGATTCTCCATCGCCCCCGGACAATTACTCCTGCAAGTCGATCGCGTCGCTCGCTTTTGGGTGACCAATGGCAATAAGATAACAATCCAACGCTCACCTGATGCCTCCCATGACGACATACGCGTTTACTTATATGGCACCGCATTGGGAGCCGCCATTCTTCAGCGGGGACAAGTGCCCCTCCACGCCACAACCGTCATCAAAGACGACAAAGCGATTGCCTTTACCGGTGCGAGCGGGGCAGGCAAGTCCACCCTAGCACATACTCTCATAAACCGAGGATGGAAACTCGTTTGCGACGACGTTACAGTCCTAACCACTACAAACGACATCCTCCATGCTCAACCCGGATTCCCTTCCATAAAGCTCTGGCGCGACGTCCTAGAAGCTTCTCACCCAGACGTATCCAAACTAAAGGAAATCCGCGTTCAAGTTGACAAATTTCACTGGGATTCCAAGAGCAGTTTCTACGCTCAGCCTGCCCGGCTCCATGCAATAATCGGATTACTTCCCTACAACGAAGAGTCACTTAAAATAGAATCTCTCCGAGGCTTTAGAAAGTTCAAGTTCCTTACTCGAAATACCTACCGCCAGCAGATGATCGAGGGAATGGCAGACACTAGTAAGATCTTCAAAATGTGGTCAGAAACTCTAGAACAAATAAAGTTCTGGAAAATCCATCGCCCCAAATCTCCACTAAGACCTGAGCTTCTCGCAGACGCCATAGAAAAACTCATCCAATGAAAACATGTTGAATAACCTCTTATTCAATGAGCGGAAACACAGTGTCCCACGCACTTCTTGCGGTGCTAATTAGCCATAACCAAGAAGGACCTAACTGGAAATTTTCGACAAAACAAGAACCCCAATCATTTAAACTTAGCCAACAGAGCATCCCATAACACAGTCTGTCTCAAAGGGCGTTGAGGCGGAAACTGATGAGCAGCCAACGCACACCCAGTGTTTCCCTCAATCAACACGGGTCCACAGGAAGTAAACACAAGGTCCCACCCTACGACTAGCAACCCCGGAAACGCAGTATGCGCTTTGCGGACGAGAGCCATCCCTTCCTCCCAGTGCGGGACCACCCGCCCAACAATAGGAGCTCCGCTCAATGGGTGTTTTCCTGTATCCAAAATATATTGATTTCTCCCAAGGATGGCGGTCAAAGCTCCAGAAGCAATATCTACCGCCACAAATACGACCACCTCCCGCCAATCCGCATCCTTAGCCTTTTCAATCGGCAACTGAGCAATAGGGGCTAAAACCTCAACCCGTCCATCCACAAGAACAGTCAACACTCGAAAAACAACCACACCGCCATTTGAAAGATCATCCAGCTCCGGATGGTTCCTCAAACAAGGCTGCACAAGATATTCCCGAGACGCCGACAATAGACTCACTCGATCAGATAGAGCCTCAGCAGTGAGAACCGTATCCTGAAATGCCCGACTAAATCCTTCCGCTGTCCAATCCCAGCGCTCGACTCCCTCGGAGCGCGACCCAATCCGAGGCTTGAAAATAAGCGAATCGCGATACCCTTTTAACACCAAATCGAGCGAAGAGCGGCCTTCCCCAACAATCGCTAGATTAGAAACTGCCTCGATACCGCGTTTCTGGCAAATAACAGAAAACGCCTCTTTATCGCTTAGAATTTCGGTCTCCCTGCACTCATTCGCTTTCGCCAACAAAGGTAAGACTAGCGCCTCACTCACATAGTCCCGGAATGAGTTAGAACCCGCACCCTCACCCACTAATTCGAAGCGGTGAATATCGATTGGGTTGAGGCGATACCGCAGCGCAATTCTCACCAAACAGAAAAAATAGCGGCCTTTCCTTCCACTACTCCAGCCACTGCGTTTTCCGAAACGGCTAGTCAAGCGCCACGCCCGACCAACTACAACCATTGGCCACAGGATAAATGATCCAACAATCGCCCCGAATGCTAAAGGGATCGAAATCTGTTTAAACAATAGTTTAACACGTTGGTTCCACAGCCTAGCCCACAGCAGATCACTCCGCCCAAACACCGGATGACAAGGCAAACTTCTCAAATACAGCCTTATCCTGCGTGGTAGATAAATAGACATTGCCAATACACACTGTCCAATCATGAATAACTTTAAAGACAAAAGACCCAACCCACCACAAGAGTATCCAAACACCACTGCCGCGGCCTCTATCTGTAATCCACAGATAAACAACCCCATAAGGGCCATCACAAAATGGCCCTCAACATGATGACCAAAAGGAACAATAAAACCTTATCAACCAACATTGATGGTGAAACGATTCTCACTGCACGGCGAAAGTGAAAAATATTTCAATCTCACTACTGCACGCAGCTCAATTGGGCTTCTCCTAGATAAGCACCTCGCCTTAAAAAACTCACTTGCTCGGCTCACCTCTCCGTTCATTGGATATTATAATCTGATGCTGACTGAGTCTCAGATCTAAATCCAAATTTTGGTCAACCGGGTTAGCCTCTTTTCAATAAAACACTGATGAGCATTCAATACGGCGTATATAGAACGCAACTACATGAAAAAACCATCGAAGAACGCGACTTCCTTGCCGACTCATTTGAAGAATGGAAGTGCGACTACGTCGGCAAAGCGAATATGGAGTCTGTCGCTTTTGGCTGCCGCGTCCTACGCATCTATCCCGAAAGCAAAGACGAACAGCAACCTTTAAAATGCAAGGAACACCCAATCCTTCTCACCGCTGATTGCCGTCTAGATAATCGAGAAGAATTGGCCCATGCACTTGGGGTAACCGCCACCGACCTACTAAAAACACCAGACAGCTCCCTTATTCTCGAAGCCTATCTACGCTGGGGAAGAGATTGCTTTCAGCGCCTTGATGGCGATTTCGCAATCGCCATCTGGGACCAACACTCACGCCAGCTTTTACTCGCGCGCGACGTCACCGGAGTACGACCGCTCGCCTACGCAACCTGGGACGGCGGAGCCGCATTTTCCAGCAGCATACCAGAGCTCTACCACCTCCCTTCGGTCCCCGAAGCCCTAGACGATCTTAAAATTGCGGCTATTTTCGGAAAGCATTCGACCGGGCGAGAACGCACGCCATTCAAATCCATAAAATGGGTTCACCCAGGAGCCGTAATAACAATCTGCGATAGCAATATCTCAAAAGAAATATTTGCTACCATCAAACCAATGACCTTAAGCCCAGAAGAGCGTCGCAACCCCGCCCCTCGCCTTGGAGAGCTTCTCAAAGAAAGTGTACGCAAGCGAATCCGAGGCCAAGGCGATCTCGTATGCGAGCTCAGTGGTGGGTTCGATTCCGGCTCCATAACCGCCCTCGTAGCCAAACTCCTTGAAAAGAGCTCGCGTAATGTCAGTGCCATCTCGTGGACGCCTGACTACGACACAGTGCCTCCGTTGAAAGGTCCCGATGAACGCAACGAAATCCAATGGATAGAGCAGCACTACAGTATCCACTGCTCGTATGTTTCCCCGTGCCTTAACAAGAACGCTTCCAATACGCTATTCGAAAGCTCTTTTCGTCAAAACGCCGCCTCCGCGATCGGCAACGCTCGCACCGTGCTCTCCGGCTCGGGAGGTGACGAATGTGCAAGCTTTTACCTACGCGGTTTTCATCCACATGCCCTCTTAGCCGACGGAATCGGTCCCGCCATCCATCGGCTACTAGCCGACTTCCAAGAGATGCCCTTTGGATATCAAGCTCCCCTCAGACTCATTCGAGGGATCAAAGGGATGCTAAAAGCCAGGATACGAAACCAACAGTTTAAATCGGACAAAAGCTCCATAATTAATTCTCAGTTAAAAGACAAATGGCGTCAGGCTCTCGCCCAAGCTCATGGAGACGGAATCATGCGAGATATTCTACCCTCTGGAGCACACGACTGTATGACTCGGGCATTCGCACGTGGCCATCTTGAACAACGCGCTGCTACGGAGTCCCTCGACGCCGCTCACATCGGCGTCTCAATGGCCTACCCGATGCAAGATGCCCAACTTCTCTCATTTATGATTTCTCTTCCGTCACATTATTTTAACTACAGTTCTCGACGCCGGCAGCTTTTCCGTCGCGCCCTTGATTCCCTCACCATCAAGCTCGCTCCCAACACCCGGAAACAAGAAGAAGCACTCGCAACCCGATCCCAAAAAAGACAAAGCCCCTCCTACTCTAAGCCAGCACAAGATGAAATGAAGTCCCTCCAAAGTCGCTTCTTTAAAAGCACGCCCAATTTAATGCGGCATCAAATTGATCATCTATATGGAATTATCGAGCATTCTGTCAAAAAAAATTAAATTACTCCGCCACACACAATGTTGCTTTGCACAACAAATCGCTGTAAGTATTCATCCTATCATCTAATAAGCCTAGTTAACACCATTCAACATGAGCAAACCTACCGATAAAAAAGAAACGACAGAAGACACGAACCCACAAAAGAAAGAGTGGGAAGCTCCGACAATCGAAAAATTTGAAGTCGCCGATGTAACGCAAGGCAAGCTCGCCGATAACACCGATGAAATCGGTGACACAATCGGTGCTTCTTAGATAGCGGTCTTACAAAAATAGATCACAGGTAGCCTTCACCTGTTGAGGAGCAGGCAAATACCTACAAAAAAATAGACTCAAATTGAAGTCAGAACCTCAATGTCCTCACAATCTGTTCGCCGATTATACAGCATTGCGATTAACCGTTGTAGCGTTAAAATACTATTCCGAGAAAAATACGTAACAGAAGATTAGATACTTTCAATTCACAGTAAACGAAGCGAGTGAAACGAAGATTCACCATCGAATATTGAGATGAGACTAAAATTACATGCGTTTTAGAGTGTATGGTGAATAATTATAGGGTTTTTGGCATTAACCTCGCATCGGAGATAGAGCTTCCAGAACTCCTACCCATCGATTTCCCCCAAGCAGACGTATGCTTGAAAATAGGCGAAGTACCGAAACAATTACAAAACCCAGCCAAGATTCGCAAGTCGTTTGAAGTATCGTGTGATCAAGTGTTGATACGTGCCAAAAACGTCGGGCGATTCCTCATAGAGCGGGGCAAACGCATCACGATAGTGCCAGAGCACGGCACCACTGAAAAAACAATCCGGCTATTTGTGCTCGGCAGCTGCCTTGGAGTTATTCTCCATCAACGTAACCTTTTCCCTATTCACGGCAGTGTGATCGACACACCTACCGGAGCAGTTATCGTATGCGGAAAACCTGGTATTGGTAAATCAACTACTGCAGCAACGCTTGCCAAACGAGGCTACCGTATCCTCTCCGACGATATCGCCGCCCTGAAAATCGACGGGAAATCAATTCAAGTCGAATCCAGCTATCCGCAATTAAAACTATCGGGAAATAGCCTCAATCATATAAACGAAGACCCAGAGCGACTCGAAGAGATAAGACCTGGTATCGGCAAAAGAGCATTCAAACTGCAAGCCCTGTTTAAAGCTAAGCCCAGTCAGGTAACTGCTTTGGCTTGGCTTTGGCGACAACAAAACACCTCGCCTATTTGAAGCAAAAGGCAATGAACGCTTCAATGCGATCAAGGAAAACGTTTATCGCCGCAAGTGCATTCTCCCCGAAAACAAAAGAGAGCATATTGTCCGTTGCATTCGCTTGGCCAAGCAACTACCTGTCTATCACTTGGAAAGGTCTGAAACAAAAGATAGCATCGATGAAGTAGCTGATTTGATTGAGATGCTAGCAAAAGGTGAAATCTCAAATTCATTTCAGGCAGATTTCAGTCCTGTTTTCGAAGGAATAACCTAAAAACACTACTATGGATTCAAACAAACTAAACCAAGATACCGTACTTCGGCAGAGCGAAAACCAAGTCGGCTGCAACCTAGACGAAGAGATGGTCTTACTCAATATCAACACTGGAGGCTACTACAATTTCAACGAAATAGCCTCCGCCGTCTGGGGGAGTATTAAGGAACCCAAGTCGTTAGGTGCCTTGATTTCTGAACTGCTTGAAACATACGAAGTGGAAAAGGAACTCTGCCAACGAGACGTTAAAGCTTTTTTATCCAAACTCATTGCAGACGACCTCGTCGAGGCATCCAACGAAGGCTGACTTTGAGTGCTGTTCAAGGCTTCTGAACACGCCATGTATTTTGTCCGACTCAATTGCGATCAAGGCCAAGCCACTCGTAAGATACATTTTTGAAAATTGGCACCATGCGAATCCCATTACAAGTCGATTGGCAAACGCATCAAAGAAGCACGCCTTTCGATGATAAATAGAAAAGCAATGAACGCACAAAAAGCTCATTTCGAGAGTTAGAGAATTTCATTGGCATATGTTAGGGATTTACAAATACAATTGAAAGGAAATCAAAATGAATAGCCAAAATTTGACTAGCGAATTGAAAGCCGAAGAAAAAAAGGCCACTCATACCGAGCAAGAGCTAATTGAACGTTACTCCAACCCAGTCGTTGCGAATCAACTGCTCGCCGCTTTGGAAAAACGAATCGAAAGCAATCCCACTAATGTCCTTTTATTATCGCAAAAAGCGATGATTCTACGACGCATCGCGAAATTGGAGCAGGCTCTTTTGGTCTACAAACAAATCTTAGCTCTTGAGCCACACAACGAATATGCCCATCGCTCCGCCGCAGTTCTCTCAGGCTCGCCACTTCCCGTGTCCAAAGAAAAAGGTTCTTTCCCAGCTCCGTTTGTCGCTATCCCTAATTTTTTGCCGGATTCGAAGTTGTCTGCACTTTATCAAGCGACACTTGAGAACGAAAAATATTTTAAGCCTTCTGGAGTCGGAGCCACCGAGCCTCACTATGATCCAGACAAGCGACAAAGTTTCGTTTGGGGGGGTATCGGCGAATGGAGGCCCTTCATGAAAGGCCTTCTCCGGGAACGCTTGCCGCAATTGTGCGAATCACTCTGCATCGATACCTTCGAACCCGGTTCGGTAGAAGTGAAAATTACCAACTACCTAAACGGCGGCTTTTTCATTACCCATGCTGACAATAGTATTAGCAAAGGAAAGACAGGGCGAGCCATCAGCTACCTGCTCTACTATCACTCTCAGCCCAAAGCTTTCCAAGGAGGAGACCTTTTCCTTTTTGATTCTGACTTGAGCAATGAACGATATACAAATGCGAACTTCACTCGCATTCGCTGCCAAAACAATACCTTAGTCGCATTCAATAGCCCCTATTTTCATGCAGTACAGCCGGTTCGGCTAGAAAGTGAACGATTCGACCAAGGACGCATGGCATTGGGTGGTCATATAAACTATATGGATACTGAAGACTCTACTAAAAAAACCCTTAGACAATCGAGACAAAGCAGATGCTTGGACCGCTCAACTGTAAAGAGTGCAACATTCGAGAAGATCCAAAAAAATTACAATAAACGAGCGTAAGCCAATTGAGCTGATTCTAGGATCATTTGTGGCTCATAACCACATCGATCAATTAGGTTGGGCTTTTTTTCCTTCATCGAAATCGGCACTGGATCCTTCGCCGAAGACTTCGCGTAAAATTGTTTCTGGGATTTCATCTTCTTCAAAATCCCTTCAGAACCTTTCGCTTCGAACTGCTCTAGTATTTGCTCCAGAGAGTTATCCATATTTTCATAATCAATAAGCATAGCCGGTCGTACTGATTTGAACTCTAGAGCCTTTTGAGCATTGTGGCTGTATATTCTAACTGCTTCTTCACACAATGCACTTTCGCGATTTCCCTCCATTTGAATCTCATTGAGGAGCCAATTGGGAGGCTTTCGTAGGAGTGACTCTATTACCGCAATGGGTTCTCTAAAAAGCAATACAGCTGAAGCAGTATCAAAGGCCTCACTGAGAATTTCCCAGTATTCTATCTGCCACGACGTCAGTTTGAAGATTACTCGCTTCCCGCTTGCCGCCGCCCAGTCTTGAAATGCAGCAGCAACTTTCCGAAGTGCATTCATTTTTTGCTCCGAAGGCAGGCTTCGGCTTTTCAGAATGCTGCTGAATATTCCAAGCTCGCCAATCACGATAAAATCGGGATGGCATTTGAGCATTTGGCAAAGGAGAGTCGAGCCACAACGGCTGCAGTGATAGATGAGGCCAATAGCTTTTTCCTCAGCAGGTTCTTGAGAAGCTGGAAGGGAAAAAAGATCTTCAATCGGCGTAATTGCACAGACGCGCTTGTTAAGCGGCAACGCTTCAATGCTATCTCGAAAAAACCCGTATCTAAAATCCAAAGCGACTGCATCAACCCAATGAACGATTAATTTGCCATTGATATTGATAAGAGCGTACGGAAGCTTCGCATTTTGGAAAACGGCATTCTCTTTTCGGTCTTCTAGCATTAAAGCAATGTAAGGAGGGGATTACTCAGGAGCAACTATCGTAGGCTGATAGTCCTGTAAGTGTATACGTTGATCAACATCAGCAATAGTTGCCTCTCGGTGGGCTATCACGACGATAGTAGTTTGCCCTCGCATACGCTTCAACGCTTCTTGAATTTTTCCCTCATTTTCTGCGTCTAAAGCGCTTGTCGCCTCATCAAGAATGAGTAGCTGAGCCTCTGCCAACAAAGCTCGGGCAAGAGCTAACCTTTGCCGCTCACCTCCGGACAAACGTATTCCATTGTCCCCCACGACCGTGTCAAGCCCTTCAGGCAAACAAGCTACGAAATCCTCTGCGGCGGCCAGACGAAGAACTTCCCAAAGATCCTCATCCACAATTCTTCTCGAAACGACCCAACTTAAATTCGCCCTCACTGTATCATGAAAAAGATAAGCTTCTTGGGTTACATAAGCCACGCTCTTGCGCCAAGAGAGGAGAAATGAATCCTCCAAAAGTTGCTCATCGCAGTAAATGGCTCCGGAAATTGGCTCTAAGAGACCTGCTAGCAGATCCGCTAAAGTGGTCTTGCCAACGCCTGAAGGGCCTACAAGGGCAGTCGTTTGATTTTTTCGGATACATGCGGAGAGCCCCTCAAAGACAGGCTCTTCCTTTCCTGGATAGCGATAGGAAATCTGGCTCAAATTAATCGCTTGCTTGAGTTCGAGCGGCGGCAAATCAGTCTCCTCGCGTGCTTCTCTGGCCGCGGCGCACTCACTTAGCATCCTCTCCACATCTTGAAAAGCCGGCGTCTTGTGAAGAAGAAGCTGATAGCTTCTCTGCATTCCCGAAAATTGCGGCAAAAGGCGGGAGAAAATGATCAGCAAAAGAAACAAGGTAGCTATGGGAATCTTGAATACGATTTGAGAAAAATAAAAAAACACGCTGAAAGCCGCAGCAGCTCCCACTACGTAAATCAATTGAGTGACTGCATTCATGCGAACAACCCGTATACTTTCATTTTCCAGGTTTTCGCTGGTCTGCCTCAAGCGTTCTGCGCAACGGCTTTCGCCCGAGTAACTCTTGATCATTTTCAAGCTTCCTAGCTGCTCGGTCAACATTTGAAAAACGGTCTTGTAGTTAGCTAAATGAGTACGCCCAGAACCGTAGATGGACCGATTCAATGGCAGTAGCAGGCCTAACAGCAAACCACCAAAGCCAATAGCCAAAAGAGTCATCTTCCACGACATAAGAAATGCGAGAACCAACATCAAGGAGGCCAAAACTGACTGGCTCAGCAAGGAAAGCATCTGATTCGACGCTTGCCCTATCGACTGAACCTGGCCCGTAAGACAATGACTGAAGTCCGACATTTTCCTTTGAACTATAAATTCCCATCGAGCAGCCAGCAAGGAGCGGTAAAGCCTGTCACGTAAATCACCAACATAGGCAAATTGCGTTTCCGCTGAAAGTGTCGCCAAACGATAGCGAACCGAAGCGATCATCCCGACGATAATGACATAGCTTATCAGTACGCCCGACAAAGTGGGCTCAACACCAATGAAATAAAATACCTCTTGGGCAAAGCCTGCGACCCTCGAATCCAGCGACCCGCCCAAATCGAAACCAACCAAATCAAGAAGAGGAACGATGAAAAGTAAGCCCACTCCCATGGTCACTCCTTGGATCACCATCAGAAAAAAAAGAAGTATCTGTCGTCTAGGAGAAAAACGATAAAACGAAACGAAAGCAGCTCCCAACACTCTCAAATTTGCAGTCATATATTCTGAGTCGGCAAGACGTTTGTGTTACGAGAGCGATTCAGAGCAACCCCATAGGCAGCGATCACCGTAAAGGCCCGATGTCCCTCACGCCCGCTAACAACCAAATCTCCAACCTTAACCCACGCATGCGCCTTCAATGGTCCATCCGAGTTCACGACACCCAAATAAACGATTCCAGGAATACCATAAAACCGCAGGCCTACTGCAACCGCCACAGCCTGTACTAAGCACTTCGATTCCCAAGGCGTGTAGCGAGCCACCAAAGAACAAATACGCCCAAGTCGCCTCGCAAGGTCTTGACTAGTTTCCGAAATCGGCACAATCGAGGAAGAATCCGTATCAGTCGGCCTCCCGAGAACAGACGCAATCGCTCGAAACGGCAGTATTAGGATAGCGAGACGAACGAATCCGCTTAGAGGATACGCCAAACAAAACCAGACCTTTTCGCGAGCAGGCAAACGCAGTGCTGTTTTTGCCTTTCCTATGAATCCAAAAAACCCTTGCACACATTAGGCATGTAACCAGCTTCCAAATCATAGCAACTCATTTATCCGAATTCCATGCATTGACTTCCGCCTCTTAAGCGACAGCTTATTCTGCCATTGAAAACCGAAAGAAAGCTACTACTTGCTTGCCTGCAATTTGAACTAGGCTCCCGCTCCTTGGAAGATCTTAGCAACGCTCTCCAGGCGAAGGATCTCGACTCGAAACAATTCGCCAAGTTCCTTCTACGTCACCGTCTCGTCCAACAGGTCTATGCGACGCTTAAAAAGGCACCTATAGACACCCATTCAATTGAAAACGCTCTCAAGCAGCTCAATCTCCAAATTACGCTTAAACAACTCGCTAACACCGCTCAACTCACGAAAATAGTCGCAGCCTTCGAAGAACAGAGCATCTCATTTATCTGTCTAAAAGGCTCCGCTCTAGGCGTTCTTCTATATGGAGCCGCTGAGAAACGACAATCCAACGATATCGATATTCTCGTGCAAGAAAGTGATTTGCGAGCAGCAGAATCCGTCCTAGCGCATTTGGGTTTCAAATACGACGAATTCAGCTCCGATTCACCAACAAAAGACAAATTTGAAATTCACAAAAACCACACACACCATCTTCATTTTTCAAAGGGTGACTTAGTCGTAGAAGTGCATTGGAAAACCTCATCGCATAACTATCTGTATCCAAAACCCTTCGAAGAGCTTTACCAGAAACGCACTCATATCCCAATCGCCAACCAAAACGTCCCCTTTCTTTCTACAGAAGACCTCATCGCTTATCTGCATATTCACGGGATCGCTCACTGCTGGAATCGCATGAAACTAATCTATGAAGTCGCTCTCCTTCGGCAAAAAGACCCTCAAGTATTCGATACCCTAACGAACCGACCAGAACCATCTCCCCTTCGCCAAGCATTCAAAACTTACCAAGCTCTATCACACCAGCTTTTTGACTACGGGCCAAGTCCTCAAAAATCCTTAAAAACCTCGATCCTGACTTCGCTCGCATGCTCTCAAATGCTAGGCGACAACGAGCTCCTAGATAGCCTTCCCAATACCCTAGGCCGCTCCGCATCCATATTTTTGACAATACCCGATATCCCAAACCGCATTCGTTATACCAATCAACTGCTTTCTTGGACTCCCCTTTATCATAAACTTCCTCTCCCCAAATATTTCCATTTTGTCTATCCCCTCATAAGCCCAGCCCTTTGGTTCTGTCGCGCTATCAGAAGAGTGTTCACACCCGAGAAGAGAAAAGTGAAACAATAGAAAAGCAGTTACAAGCGTGCTTCTCCCTTACGTCAGTCATACAAACCAGAACACCCATACGTACTCTATTTTTACTGACAAATATTCGCGACCAAGAAAATTTCGAATCCACTCTTCTCCAAAATTCGGAACCCCAAAGAATCTTGCGGGGTCCAATCATTCTCGCTTGTGACTTCGATTCCTTACAGGATCTCTCTGTCGCCTAGGTTACTTGAATTTTCCAAACAGAAGTGGTCTCGTAACGTAGAAGCACACCGTTTATTATTCTAAAGCGCCTCGCATGCGATTGAAATCCGCCACGCTTCGATTAAAACTCGCTACCGCTGAAATCTCACGCAACTCCGCTGTATTCAAATCATTTTGCAGGCGTAGTACAACGAAGGTCGAACTTGTCCCCGCTGTCAGTTTCTTTTCTTCTGCGCTCAAGCTTTGTTCAGCCAATTCACGCGCATACCGAGTCGCTTCCACTCGCTCGAAATTTGTCTGCATCGCCTCGAAGGAAGTATGAAATTCTAACTGTATTGCCAGCCGAATACGTTCTATATCCACAAGCGCAAGCTCCTCTCTCTTCTCGGAAATCGTTCGCTGAGCGCGAGCCCTACGATTCAAGAGCGGAAAGCTAAACGCCGCTCCTAAAGAATAACTCTCCTCTCCTTTCGAAAACACATCAGACAAACTGTTGCCCACAGACTCCCCAGAACCGCTAGAGCAACTTTCTTTAAAATAGTCGCATTTTAATAGCGCTTTTTCTCAAAAAGCAGTTAGGGTGCCTCTTCCATGAAACCGCTAAGCATGGATATTCGAAAAAGAGCTGTGGCCTTGCGTCAAGAAGGCTACAGCGCAGCTGAAGTATCACAACGATTGATGATCAGTAAACGCAGC